>DASQGW010000214.1:0-28714 GCA_035632415.1 Burkholderiales bacterium
AAGGCCATCGTGTGCCGCAACGGCGTGTTCGGCGGGCGCATGCTCGAGAACGTCGAGCGTTGCGGCGGCGTGCCGGTCGTGGTCGACGACGAATGGGGCAAGCCGGTCGACCCGCAGAAGGTCGAGGACGCGTTCGCGAAACATCCCGACGCGAAGGTGCTCGCCTTCGTGCAGGCCGAGACCTCCACCGGCGCGCAATCGGATGCGAAAGCGCTGGCCGCGATCGCCCGCAAGCACGGGGCCTTCGTCATCATGGACGCGGTGACTTCGCTCGGCGGCTCGCCCGTGCTGGTGGACAGCTGGGGCATCGACGCGGTCTATTCGGCCAGCCAGAAGTGCCTCTCGTGCACGCCCGGCCTTTCGCCCGTGTCGTTCTCGGATCGCGCGGTCGAGTACGTGAAGCGACGCAAGGACAAGATCCACAGCTGGTTCATGGACATGAACCTGCTCTCGAGCTACTGGGGCGCCACCACGCGCACCTACCACCACACCGCGCCGACCAACTCGCTCTTCGCGCTGCACGAGGCGCTGCTCCTCATCCGCGAGGAAGGCCTCGAGAACGCGTGGGCGCGCGCGATGCGCCACCACCTCGCGCTCAAGGCGGGACTCGATGCGATGGGCATCAAGTTCCTCGTCAACGAGAAGTACCAGCTGCCGCAGATGAACGCGGTGCTCTGCCCGCAGGGCGTGAACGAGGCCGAAGTGAGAAAGAGGCTCCTCAACGAATTCGGCATCGAGATCGGCGCCGGCCTCGGGCCACTCGCCGGCAAGGTCTGGCGCATCGGCCTCATGGGCTACAGCTGCCGTCCGGACAACGTGATGCTCTGCCTGTCGGCGCTCGGCTCGGTGCTCTCCGACATGGGCCTGCCGGTGCATGTTGGCGACGCCGAAGCGGCGGCGCACGGTGCCTATGCCCAGATGCATGTGAAGGACGCGCAGCGCAAGAAGCGCGCGGCGTAAATAGAGACAGTCCGGGCAGTCCCTATTTAGTTGGACACGCTGACCCACGCGCTGTCAGGAGCATTGATAGCGCGTGCCACCGCGTCGAAGGACGCGCCGCCGCGCTCGATTCCGCGGCGCGTCGCCGCCGGCTTCTTCGCCTGCGCGGCGCCGGACCTCGATTTCGTCACCGGCTTCGGCGGGCCGGTCTCCTACCTCCTGAACCACCGCGGCGTCACGCATTCGCTCGTCCTGCTGCCGTTGTGGGCGTTCCCCCTGTCATGGCTGCTCGCGAAGATCGTGCGTGAGCCCGGAGGTTGGCGCACGCTCTACGGCGTCACGGCGATGGCGCTCGGGCTGCACATTGCCGGCGATCTCATCACGAGCTACGGCACGATGATCCTCGCGCCGTTCTCCGACTGGCGCCCGGGCATCGGCACGACTTTCATCATCGATCTGTGGTTCAGCGGCATCATCGTCGCCGGTCTGATCGCTTCGGCGATCGTGAGGCGCTCACGCTGGCCTGCAATCATTTTCCTTGGCGTCCTGGCCGCATACGTCGGGTTCCAATACACGCAGAAAGAGCGGGCGCTCGAGTTCGCGGCGAAGCACGCGAGGCCGCGGATGACGATCGATGCGCAGGCGCGGCCGCCCACACCCTTCAACTGGACGGTATTCGTCAGCGACGATGAAGCGCACGAGTATGCGCACATCAACCTCGTGCGCACGGAGCCGCGCCGCTACCAGCCGGGTGACGGCTTCATCGCGCGCATCGATTCACCCTACATGCCGCTCGACCAGGCGATCTGGGTGCGGCGCACCCGCTATGGCGAGGTGGACGCGGCTCGCGGAAGAGAAGCGTGGAACTCTAACGGCCTCGCCTTCTTCCGCTGGTTCGCGGCCGAGCCGGCGTTCGACGGCGTGAGCGACGACGGGCGCTGCGTCTGGTTCGTCGACCTGCGCTTCCTCATGCCCGGGCGCGAGGGGATGCCTTTCCAGTTCGGCGCCTGCCGCCAGCAGCCGGGCGCACCTTGGCAGGCTTACGAGCGGACGACGCACCGAGATATTTCCCGATGAAGCCGAGCACCGATTCGTACCACGCGACGATGTTGCGCGGCTTCAGGATCCAGTGGTTCTCGTCGGGAAACACGAGGAGCTCGCTCGGCACCTTGTGATACTGGAGAGCCTCGAAGAGGTTCAGCCCCTCGTTGATCGGGCAGCGGTAGTCCTTCTCGCCGTGGATGACGAGGCACGGCGTCTTCCATTTCGCCACGTGACGCACCGGCGCATAGCGGTCGAAGCGCACCGGGTCGGCATACGGATTCTCCCCGCCCATCTCGAGGTACCACCATGCCGGATGATCGGTGGTGCCGGTGAATTGCGCCATGGTGAACACGCTCGCATGCGTGACCAGGCAGCGGAAGCGCGTCGTCTGCGTGCCGATCCAGTTCGTCATGTAGCCGCCGAACGAGCCGCCCATCGCCATCGTGCGCTCGGCATCGATGTCGCTGCGCGCGCAGAGCGCGTCCGCCACGGCCATCAGGTCCTTGTAGCACTGCGCGCCCCAGACATTGCCCCAGATGCCTTGGATGAACTGCTGCCCGAATCCCGTCGAGCCGCGCGGATTGGGCAGCGCGACCGCATAGCCCTGCGCGACGAGCAGCAGCGGATTCCAGCGCCAATGCCAGCCGTCGAGGTTCGACCCCATCGGCCCGCCGTGGATCCAGAAGGCGAGGGGCAGCGGCCCTTTTGCGTTCCTCGGTTTTACGAGGAAAGTCTGCACCGGCTTGCCATCGGTCGAGCGCACGTTGAACGTCTCCACCTGCGCCCATTTGGCCGGCTCGAACCCCGATAGGCGCGCGAGCATCTTCGGCGTCGAGTTTTTTTCGGTGCTGACCACACAGCACTCCGGTGCGTCGACGAGCGATGAGCGGATCGCCGCGACACGGCCATCGGCCAGCGCCACCGGATGCGAATGCGCGCCTCCGGCGGCTGGTGCGCAGATGCGGGTGACGGCGCCCGAGGTCGCGTTGATCGCGAAAAGCGGCGTATGCCCGCCGTCGTCTGCGGTGGCGATGAGCCGTCGCCCGTCGGCGGTCCACGTGGCCACGGTCGGCCAGCGTTCCCATTTCTCGGCGATGCGGCGCGCTTTGCCGCTCGCGGTGTCGAACACCGTGATGACCGGAGCGGGTGCGCGCTTCGCGCTGCGCTTCGAACGTGTCGTCGCGATCGATTTGCCGTTGGGCGAGAACACCGGCGCGGAATAATCGACGCAGTCGGCCTTGCCCAGCAGGCGCTGCTTGTTCGTCGCGAGGTCGATCACTGCGATGGTCGAATCGAGCTCGCGGTCGCTGGCGATGCTTTGCACTGTCACCGCGGCCTGCTTGCCGTCTTCCGAGACGTCGAGCGCGGGTTCGATGGCGAACTCCCGCCGCGCATTCGGCGTCAGATCGGTGCGGTTCTTGCCGGAGCCATCGCAGGCGATGAGGTGCGTGTACGCAAGGTCCGGGTTCTCGTGCAGCCAGTGGTCCCAGTGCCGCACCGGTTGCACGGTGTAGCGCCGGGCGCTGGGGCCGTGCTTGCCGCGCTTGGACGCGGTCTCGCGCTGCTTCGCATGCTCGACGCCGGGGATTACCGGCGCGAAATAGCACAGCCGGTCGGCATGCTTCGCGAAGCGGAACGACTCGACGCCTAGCGGCTCGTCGGTGAGCTGGCGCGCCTCGCCCCCTTCGGCGGGCAGGAGCCAGATCTGCATGCGCTTCTCCGCTTCTTCGTCCGGCTTCACTTCGTTCGGCTGGCGATTGGAGAGGAAGCCGAGTGCGCCGTCGTGGCGGAAGCAGGGCGCGGCTTCCTTCGTGTCGCCGCGCGTGAGCTGGAGCGCCGGAGCGCCGTTCGTCGGCACCTTCCAGAGATCGCTCACGTACTTGGCGCCGTCGAGGTCGAGCCGCTGGACGCAGACCGCGAGCCATCTTCCGTCGGGCGACGCGGCGATGTCGGAGACGCGCTTGAGCGCGATGTGCTGGTGTACGGTATAGGTCATCGATTCTTCTTCCTCTTCTTGGATCGCAGGGCGGCAGCAAGTGCAATGCGTGCCCATTCGAGGGCCGCATCCGGAGACTCTAGCGCCTCCGGCGGTGCCCGATAGTAATTGCGCGAGCGCCGTTTGTTATAGACGAAAGGCTCCAGGCGCGCCTCGACGAAGCGCGGCCGGGTCTCATCGTCGGCCTTGAGATAGAGCACGTCGCGGAGCACGAAGCCGAAGAAGACGCCGTCGCTGTAGAAGCCGTGGCCGCCGAACATCGGGCGGGTGCTGAGACGACCCAGGCCGGCAAGCAGTCCGCTAAGGTGGGCGACGAGCTCGCGGCTCAACGCGGGGCTTGGGTCTCGGCGACGAAGCGCTCGCGCAACTGCGGTTGCGCGGAATAGGCGTCGAGCATGGCCTGCATCCGGCCAAGGGCATCCAGGCGCTCCCCGGGAGCCGGGTGCGTCTTGAACATCAGCGCAAGCGCCGAATCGGCTGCATTCATGGCCTGCAGCGTTTGCAGCACCGCGGCCAGGCCATACGGGTCGTAGCCGCCGCGAGCGGCGATCACCACGCCGAGGCGGTCGGCTTCGAGCTCGTCGCCCTTGTCGAGGCCACGCGAATACATCTCGGTGCCGAACGAGATCAGCTTGTTGCGCGCTTCCGAGTTCACATTGCTGAGCGCGGCGCCGGCCGCATCGGCCGAAAGGCTCGCGAGCGCGCCTTTCTGCATGGCCTTAAGGTGATGTTTCTTCACGACGTGCACGATCTCGTGGGCCAGCACGCCCGCGAGCTCGGCCTCGCTTGTCATTTTCGCGAGCAGCCCGCGCGTGATGAAGATGGTGCCGCCCGGCACCGCGAACGCGTTGACCTGCGGCGCGTCGAGCACGCCGAAGCGCCAGGGCAGGTCGGGACGCTCGGACTGCAGCGCGAGCCAGCGCCCGACGCGGTTCACGTACTCCTGGGTGCGAGCGTCCGCCATGAGCGGCGCCGCCCCGAGCAGCCGGGCGGCGACGTCGTTGCCGATCGCGATTTCCTCCTTCTCATCGGGCTCGCGCGCCGCCTTGCTCAGGTTCCTGGCCGTATCGAGGAGGCGATTGACGTTGATGTCCGGCAGCTTGAACTGCGCATAGGCCCGCAGCGCGACCGCAAGTGACAGCATGAAGAGCAGGGCGCGCATCATGGATACGGCACGGTCGTCGCGGAGAGCTTGCCCTGCTCGGCAAAGCGGGTTGCGCCGTCGCGGTCCGCGGCATAGCGGTCGAGCTTGGCGAGCTCGGCCGGATTCGGTTGCGCCTTGGCGAGCTGCGCCTCGTCGAGCCCGCGCACGCCGGTGGTGACCTGCGTGCCGCTCGAGCCGGTGCGCGCCACATTGATCGCTTGCGTGAGACCGGTATCGCCGCGCTTCGTATCGCCCGCGCCGCTGTAGCGCAGTACGAGCATCTTCACCCAGCCTTCGGCGCTTCCGGCCTTGACGCGTGTCCAGCCCCCTTTTCGCTCAAGTGCATCGACCGGCGTGTTTTCCGCGAGCTGCTTCACGGTCGCGGCGTCGCTCGCCGGCTCGGCTTTCAAGTCCGTCGGGCGAATCACGGTCGCCGGCTCGGCCCAGGCAATGAGCGGCAAGAAGAGCAATGGGACGAGCGCTTTCATGGCTTTCGTTTCGGCTCGAATAACTCTACAGGCTGGGCGCGCCCTTTGACAGGGTAAGTTCCGCACGAGACGAACTCGAAGGCGTCGCCGCAGCGCTCGGCGGTGTCGCGCGATACCAGGATGCGCCGCTTCGCATCCTTCGTCAGCCCCTCGATGCGGCTCGCGAGGTTCACCGTGTCGCCGATCGCGGTGTACTCGCGGCGCCGGTCGGAGCCGATCAACCCGACCACCGCCGGACCGGTATGGATGCCGATGCCGACGTCGAAGCTCGCGTCCGCCGCGCCGAGCTCGCGCTTGAACGCCTGCAGCGTATCGGCCATCTCGAGCGCGCACGCCACGGCGTGGCGAGCATGCGCCGGATCGTCGAGCGGCGCGCCCCACAGCGCCATGATGCAATCGCCGATGAATTTGTCGAGCGAGCCGCCGTGGCGGAACACGACTTCCACCTGGAGCGAGAAGTAGCGGTTGAGGAGCGCCACCACTTCCTCGGGACGCTTCGTTTCGGAGAGCGTGGTGAAGCCGCGGATGTCGGAGAAGAGCAGCGTCACCTCGCGCGTCTGGCCGGCGCCCTCGATGCCGCCGCGCTCAATGAGCTGCTTCACGACGTGGGGATTCACGAAGCGCGAGAACTGCGCGACCGCCTCGCGGCGCGCATTGCGTTCGCGCAGGTAGTCGGCCAGCGCCGCGGCGAAGAAGAATGTCCAGGCCGCAACGAGCGGCGTCATCAGCGGAGCGAGCACGAGTCGTCCGGCGGCCACGTACGACGTCCAGAGCAACGCACCGGAGGCAAGCGCGAGCGCGCCGGCGAGGAGGCGGGCGTCCGTGCGGGCGCGGAAGCCGGCATAAAGGAGGGCGATGAGCACGGCGGCAGCACCGACGGCCCACCAGGGGCTCGCGTAGCGCATCGCGCGGCCGTTCTTCAGGTTCTCGAGCGCGGTGCCGAGGATCTCGGCGCCAGGATGAACGTTGGCCATCGGCGTCACGCGCAGGTCCTGCAGTCCGCTCGCCGCCGTGCCGACGATGACGATCTTGCGCGTGAACTCATCCGGCGGACGCGTGCGCTTCGAGCGGTTGAAGTCCTCGTAGAGGTCGCTGTACGAGACGCGCGGGAAGCTGCCGGCGGCGCCGCGCCAGGCGAGCACGATGTCGTCGGCGTCGGGCACCCGGTAGCCCAGATCCGCCGCCACGCGCGCGGGCAGGGAAGGCACGCGCCAGCCGCGGATCGATTCGCGCAAGATGTAGCGCCGGCCAACGCCGTCCTCGTCGGGCGTGAAGCTGATCAATCCGGCGCGCCAGTGCTCGCGCGGCAGGATGAGCGGCGGGATGAGGCCGGCGCGCGCCTGCGGATCCGCAACTTCGGTCTTCTCGATGCGAAGGTCGCCGGCGATGTCCGAAATCAGCACGCCATCCGCGGCGCGCTTCAAAGGCAGCTCGAGCAGCGGGAAATAGGTGTTCGGATGCTGCGCCACCGTATCCGCGAAGGCGGCGTCGTCTCGCTGCCTGAAGGTGTCGCGCTCGGCGAAGGCGATGTCGAAGACGATGGCGAGCGGCTTCTGCGCCGCGAGGCCCTCGATGAGCTCCGCATGCACTACGCGCGGCCAGGGCCAGCGGCCGGCGTCTTTTTCCATGCGCGCGAGGCTCTTCTCGTCGATGTCGACGAGCACGATGTCGGGGTCGGGCGCGAGCTGCGCAGCCTGGCTGCGCACGAAGCTGTCGAGCAGGCGGTGCTCGAGCGGCCGCAGCGCATGCAAGCCAAAGAACTCAACCGCAAAAAGCGCGAGGACGGCGACCGCGAGCGCCGGCAGGCTGCTTCTCAGAGGCCGAGGCGTTTCCAGATTTCAGCCGGCAGCGTCGACTGGTTCAGCGTGTAGAAGTGCAGGCCCGGCGCGCCGCCCTGCAGCAGGCGGCGGCAAAGGTCGGTGACCACGTCGAGTCCGAAGGCACGGATCCCGGCGGTGTCGTCGTGAAAGCCTTCGAGCTTGATGCGCATCCAGCGCGGAATTTCCGCGCCGCACGCCTCGGAGAAGCGCGCGAGCTGCGAGAAGTTGCTGATCGGCATGATGCCGGGAACGATCGGTACGTTGATGCCGGCCTTGCCTGCCTCGTCGACGAAACGAAAGTAGGCATCAACGTTGTAGAAATACTGCGTGATGGCGGCGTTGGCCCCGGCATCGACCTTGCGCTTGAACGCGACGAGCTCGTCGCGCGCCCAGCGCGTCTGCGGGTGGTATTCCGGGTAGCAGGCCACCTCGATGTGGAACCAGTCGCCGGTGCGCTCCCGGATGAACGCGACGAGCTCATTCGCGTAGCGAAATTCCCCGGAGGCGCCCAGGCCCGACGGCAGATCGCCGCGCAGCGCAACGATGTGGCGGATGCCGTGACTGCGGTAGCGCTCGAGCTGGGCAGCGACGTCCTCGCGCGTGGAAGCCACGCAGGAGATGTGCGGCGCCGCCTCGTGACCCGCCGCCCGGATGTCGAGCACCGTCTCGAGCGTGCCTTCGCGCGTCGAACCGCCCGCGCCATAGGTGCAGGAGAAGAAGCGCGGCTTGAGCTTGGCGAGCTCGTGCCAGGTGGCGCGCAGCTTCTCTTTTCCCTCCGCGGTCTTCGGCGGGAAGAACTCGAAGCTGAAGGCCCTAGCGTCCATTGAGATGAGGTTTCAGCGCCGCGTAGACTGTGCGGTTCACCGGCGCCTCGAGCCCCGCTTCGCCGCTCATGCGCACCACGGCGCCGCAAAGCCAGGGCGCCTCGAGAGGCTTGCCGGCCTCCAGGTCATGCTGCATCGAGGTTTTCATGTCGGGATGCAGGCTGTCGGCGAATTTCATGCGGTCGGCGATGAACTCGTCCGCCAGGCGCACGCCGCGCTTACGGCCGAGCCGCCAAGTCTCGGTCATCGCCGCCTGCAACGTGGCGCGCAGGTCCGGATCGGCTCGGATGACGCCAAGCGGCTGACGCGAAAGCGCGGTCACTCCGGACATGCCGACCAGGAAAACGAATTTCTGCCAGCGCGCGAGATCGATATCCTCCGCCTGCTCGATGTTGATGCCGGCAGCCTTGCACGCCGCGACGAATTGATCGGCGCCGGGCCCGACCTGCAGGCGCTGCATCGCGCCGGTATGCGCAATGACGCCGGGTGCCTTGATGCTCGTGGCGATGTAGGCGACGCCGATGAGGACATGCTTCCTGCCGATGACGCGCGCGAGGATCTCGGGCGACTCCACGCCGTTCTGGAACGGGATCACGAGCGTGCGGTCGTGCAGCATCGGCTTGAGCGCTTGCGCCGTGCTTTCGACATCACCCAGCTTCACGCAGAACATGACGAGATCCATGGGGCCGATCTCGGCCGGACTCTCGTGCACGAGCGGACGAGCCACGTGCATATCGCCGGCTCCGCTTTCGACCTTGAGGCCGTTCTCGCGCATGGCGCGCAGGTGCGCGCCGCGCGCGATGAAGTGGACTTCGTTGCCCGCTGCGGCGAGGCGGGCGCCGAAATAGCCGCCGACGCCGCCTGCGCCGAAGACTGCAACCTTCACATTAGTACCGGTAATGATCGGACTTGTACGGCCCGTGCTTCGGCACGCCGATGTAGCTCGCCTGCTCGTCGCTGAGCTCGGTGAGCTGCGCGTTCAGCGTCTTCAGCTGCAGGCGGGCCACTTTCTCGTCGAGCTGCTTCGGCAGGATGTAGACGCCGACCGGGTAGTGCTTGTTGTTGGTGAAGAGCTCGATCTGCGCGAGCGTCTGGTTGGCGAAGGACGAGCTCATCACGTACGACGGATGGCCGGTCGCGCAACCCAGGTTCACGAGGCGTCCCTCGGCCAGCATGATGATGCGCTTGCCCTCATTACCATCCGAAGCGGGGAAGATGACGTGGTCGACCTGCGGCTTGATGTTCTCCCACTTGTACTTCTTCAGGCTCGCAATATCGATCTCGTTGTCGAAGTGGCCGATGTTGCACACGATGGCGTTGTTCTTCATGCGCTTCATGTGATCGTGCGTGATGACCTGGAAGTTGCCCGTGGCGGTGACGAAGATGTCGGCCTTGTCGGCGGCGTACTCCATCGTCACGACGCGATAGCCTTCCATCGCCGCCTGAAGCGCGCAGATCGGATCGATCTCGGTGACCCACACTTGCGCCTGCAGGCCGCGCAGCGCCTGCGCCGAGCCCTTGCCGACTTCGCCGAAGCCCGCGACCACGGCGACCTTGCCGGCAACCATGACGTCGGTGGCGCGCTTGATGCCGTCGACGAGCGACTCGCGGCAGCCGTAGATGTTGTCGAACTTCGATTTGGTGACCGAGTCGTTCACGTTGATGGCCGGGAAGAGGAGACGCTTCTCCTTCGCCATCTGGTAGAGGCGGTGCACGCCGGTGGTGGTCTCCTCCGTCACGCCGCGGATCTCCTTCGCCACCTCGGTGTACCAGCCCGGGTTGCGCTTCTTGATCGCGGCGAAGAGGAACTGTTCTTCCTCGCTCTTCGGGTGGGCGATGACCGAGGGATCCTTCTGCGCGCGCTGGCCGAGATGGATGAGCAGCGTCGCATCGCCGCCGTCGTCGAGGATCATGTTCGGACCCTTGCCGTTCCCAAACTCGAAAACCTTGTGGGTGAACTCCCAGTACTCCTCCAGCGACTCGCCCTTGTAGGCGAATACCGGCGTGCCGCTCGCCGCGATCGCCGCGGCGGCGTGGTCCTGCGTCGAGAAGATGTTGCAAGACGCCCAGCGCACGTCCGCCCCGAGCGCTTTCAGCGTCTCGATCAGCACCGCCGTCTGGATCGTCATGTGGAGCGAGCCCGCGATGCGCGCGCCCTTCAGCGGCTGCCTGGCGGCGTACTCGGCGCGGATCGCCATCAGCGCCGGCATCTCGGACTCGGCAATGGCGATTTCCTTCCTTCCCCAATCGGCCAGGCCGAGATCGGCGACGCGGAAATCGGAAAACTTCGAATCGGCTGCTTTCATGAAAGAGCTCCTATGTTGGCGGGGCCCCAAAAGCGAAGCGCCCGCATCGTTTCCAATGCGAGCGCCGTTGTGTTTAGCTGAGCCTAACCCGGGTTTGCCTCTAACGAGGCGGTGGGCCGCAACGCTCCTCAGCGGAACGAATTCTAACCGGTCCTATTTCCTTTTTCTACCGATCTAAACCCTGCATCCTCAACGCAATGCCCGCATCCGTTGTCGCCAGCGTGGTCTTTCTGCGCATCCAGGACTTTGCCCGCCGTCCGGCGAGCGAGCAGGCGCGGCTGCGCGCGCAGCTCGACGCGGTGATCGCCGTCACGGCCGCGGAGCTCGACCCCGCCGGGCGCATCGTGCTCGAAGCTTCCGACGGCGCGGCGATCGTGCTGCTGCGCGATCCGATCGGCGCGCTCAAGCTTGCGAGCCGAGCGCTCACCGCGTCGGCAGCCGGCCTGCCGCTTTCCGCGGGACTCAATCATGGCGCGTTCCAGCTCTCCGGCCGCAAGGGCGCCGAGGCGATGACCGGCGATGGCATCGCGGTCGCGGCGAGCATCGCCGGATTCGCCACGGCTTCGAAGCTCTACGCCTCGCGTACGTTTCGCGACGCGCTCGCCGATGCCTCGCCGGGGCGCGAAGTGGCGCTCGTGCATGCCGGCGCATTCAAGGACGCGGGCTTGCGAGAGCATGAGGTGTTTGCGCTCGACCAAAGCGCGCCGCGGCGGCGCGAGCTGCGCTATGCGGCCGCGGCGATGGCGCTCGTCATCGCCTGCATTGGCGGCGGCTTCGCATTGCGCATCGCCGCCGAGAGCGAGCAGCCGTTCGCCAAGGCGGTGATGAACAAGTATTCCTACGTGCGGGCGCTGGTGCAGCGCGTGAGCTTCTGATGGCCAGGCTGAAGAAGATCGGCCGCTACAAGATCCTCGGCGAGCTTGGCCGCGGGGCGATGGGCATCGTCTACAAGGCGGAGGACCCCAATCTCGACCGCCTGGTCGCGGTGAAGACGATCATCCTCGACGAGGCGAGCGAAGGCGGCAAGGAATACCAGAAGCGCTTCGTCCTCGAGGCGAAGGCCGCGGGCAAGCTGCACCATCCGAACATCGTCACCACCTTCGATTGCGGCGAGCACGAGGGCATGGCGTACCTCGCGATGGAGCTCGTCGAAGGCACCGACCTGCGCTCGCGCCTGCAGAAGGAGGCGCTGCCGGCCGTGGAGGCGGTCGAGATCGCGCGGCAGGTCGCCGAAGGCCTCGGCTATGCGCATGCCCGCGGCGTCGTCCATCGCGACATCAAGCCCGGCAACATCATGCTGAATGCCGAGGGCGCGGCGAAGATCATGGACTTCGGCCTCGCGCGCATGCGCATGGCCGATCACAAGACGAGCACCGGCATGGTGCTCGGCACGCCGCGCTACATGTCGCCCGAGCAGATCTCCGGGCAGCCGGTCGACAACCGCTCGGATGTCTTCTCGCTCGGCATCGTGCTCTACGAGATGCTCACCGGCACGCGGCTCTACTCCGGCGAGGACATGCACCAGGTGCACCACCAGATCGTCGAGACCGAGCACGTGCCGCCGACGCGCCAGGTGCCGGGCCTGCCGCCGATGGTCGACTTTGTCGTGGCGCGCGCGCTGAAGAAGGACCCGGCGGTGCGCTACCAGGATGCGCGGGAGCTCGCGGCCGATCTCGCGACCTGCGCTGCGGAGCTGCGCTCGCGCGACGCGGCGGCACTCAGCGATACGAAGACCATCAAGCTCGATGCGCTGCCGGAAAAGGTCGATGCCCCCGCGGCGGGCATGATCGCGGTGGACACGCGCCTGCCGCTCTCGCGCCTGTTCGATTCGAGCGCGGCATTGCGCCGCCTGAAGGATGCACCGACCGCTGCCCCGCGGCCCGTCGGCGTGCTGCGCCGCCTGTACAGCGACGCGCCAGTGCGCCAGCTCTTCGCGATGGTGCTCTTCGCCGGCGCGGCCGGCGCCTTCATCGCGCTCTTCTAGCCCTCGAAGGTGATGAGGCCCATGCCGGTGGTCATGGGCGCGTAGTAGTGGCGATGAATCTTTTTGCCACGCACCGCGCCGCGCATCGTCAGCCACATGATCAGCTCCACCGCCTCGGCGCCTGCCTCCTCCATGATCCGCTGGTGGGTGATCGCGGCCAGCTCTTCGGGGGCGGATTCCAGTTGGTCCAGGAACCACTGGTCGAACTTCTCGTTCATGTAGCCGAAGCGCCTGCCCTGGAGCTGGTGCGACATGCCGCCGGTTCCCATGACCACGACCCTGCTGTCGCCGGGGAAGCTCTCCACTGCCGCACGCAGCGCCTGGCCGAGGCGGTAGCAGCGACGCGCCGTCGGCAGCGGATGCTGGATCACGTTCACTTGGAGCGGAATGGCGCGCACTGGCCAGCCCGAGCTCGAGTGCGGAAAGCAGAGGTTCATCGGCACGAGGAAGCCGTGCTCGACCGCGATCTCCTGGCAGAGCGTGAGATCGAACTCGTGCTCGTAGACGAGCGCCTCGGCGAGATGCGTGGAGAGCTCCACGTCGCCGACCACCTGGGGAAGAGGCCGTGTGCCGAAACCCTCGTCGCCGATCGCATACTGCTCGGCGACGCCGAGCGCGAACGTCGGGTACTTGTCGAAGCCGAAATCGGCGGCGTGATCGTTGTAGACGACGATCGCCACGTCAGGTTTCATCTTGGCCAGCCATTCGCGCACCGGCACATAGGCGTCAAAAAGCGGCTTCCACGCGGGCTCCTGCGTGCGGTTGCGATCGACGACCGGACCGACCGACGGCACGTGCGAGAGCCCAATCCCGCCGACGATTCGACCCATTACCGGGCGTCGCTGATCTTGCGAGTGGACAGAAACTGCTGGTAGGTCTCGCCGCGCATCTGCGCCCCCATCTGGTAGAGACCGTTGCCGGTGGCGGAGCCGATCTTCAGCAGGTAGTAGATGTTGGTGCCCGCTTCGATCAAGCCTTTGAAATCGCGCTTGCGAATGAGCTCCTTCTCAGGGTCCGTCAGACGGAAGCGCGACATGAAAGCCTCCTCGTCGCGCTTGAAGGACTCGCGCTCCTGCTGTGAGCACAGTGCGGCGCAAAGTCGGTTCAGGCGTTGACCGCGCCGGGAGAGGCGCAGGTCGAAGATGCTCGTGTCGGGAATTGCTCCCGTTACCTGCCGCCCCATACCTCGTTGGCCACATCGATGCAGAGCTTGAGTTTCGCCTTCTCCTGCTCCACCGTGAGGTTGTTGCCGTGGTGGGTGCTCGAGAAGCCGCACTGGGGCGAGATGCAGAGGTTTTCCATCGGCACGAACTTCGCGGCCTGGTCGATGCGCTTCTTCAGGGCATCCTTCGGCTCGAGCTGCGGCAGCTTGGAGCTGACAAGGCCCAGCACCACTTTCTTGCCTTTCGGCACGAAGCGCAACGGCTCGAACCCCCCCGAGCGCTCGTCGTCGTATTCGAGGAAGAAGCCGTCGACGTCGAGCCCGGTGAAAACGCGCTCGGCGACGAAGTCGGCATAGCCGCCGGCAGCGAGCCAGGTGCTCTTGAAGTTGCCGCGACAGGTGTGGATGCACACCGTCATGTCGTCGGGCACGTCGCGGATCGCGTCGTTGACCGCCTTGGCGTACATCTCGGCGTCCTGCTTCGGATCGTCGCCGAGCTTCTTGAAGTTGTCCTGCACCTTGGGATCGCCCCACATGGCGATCGTCGTGTCGTCGATCTGCAGATAGCGGCAGCCGGCCTTGTAGAGGTCGGCGATTTCCTCGCGGTAGGCTTTCGTCGTGTCGGCCCAGAACTCGTCGAGGTTCGGATAGATCTTGTTCAGCGCCTCGCGGTCGCTCCTCGCGTGCAGCATGGCGGGCGAGGGCATGGTGAACTTGGGCATGCCCTTGGTGACGCACGACTTCAGGAACTTGAAGTGCTCGAGCATCGAAGGCCTGGTGCGCCGCACCTTGCCGGAGAGCTTGAACATCGGCGGCTGCTCGTGGCTTGCGGCGAAGGTATGCGCCTTGTTGACCGTCAGGTCGACGCCGTCGAAGCCGTGGATGAAGTCGATGTGCCACCAGTCGCGGCGGAACTCGCCGTCGGTGACCGACTGGATGCCGACTTGCTCCTGGAGCTTCACGACATCGCGGATGTGCTTGTCCTGGATCTCCTTCAGCTTCGCGTCGGAGAGCTCGCCCTTGCGGTTCTTGGCGCGCGCGTCGTGCAAGTCCTGCGGGCGCAACAGGCTGCCGACATGGTCGGCGCGGAACGGTGGTTTCATTGGGGAACTCCTATGCGGCTTGCTTCAGTGCCAGAACTTTGTCGGTCGCTTCCCAGGTGAAGTCGCGGTCCTCGCGGCCGAAGTGGCCGTAGGCGGCGGTCTTCTCGTAGATCGGGCGCAGCAGGTCGAGCATCTGGATGATGCCGCGCGGCCGCAGATCGAAATGCTTGGTCACCAGCGCGGACAACGCATCGTCGGACATCTTGCCGGTGCCTTGCGTCGTCGCCATCACGCTCGTCGGTCGCGCTACGCCGATGGCATAAGACACCTGCACGAGGCATTTGCTCGCCAAGCCGGCTGCGACGATGTTCTTCGCGACATAGCGCGCAGCATAGGCCGCCGAGCGGTCCACCTTGGACGGGTCCTTGCCCGAGAAGGCGCCGCCGCCGTGCGGTGCGGAGCCGCCATAGGTGTCGACGATGATCTTGCGGCCGGTGACCCCGCAGTCGCCTTTCGGCCCGCCGATCTCGAAGGCGCCGGTCGGGTTGACGAGGTAATTGATCTTGCCCTTCATCATGTTCTTCGGCAGCACCGGCTTGATCACTTCCTCGATCACGGCTTCGGAGAGCTTCTTGTGCTCGATGCCGGGCGCATGCTGCGTCGAGAGCACCACCGTGTCGAGCGATTCGGGCTTGCCATTGACGTAGCGGATGGTGACCTGCGACTTGGCATCGGGCCTGAGCCACGAAAGCCTGCCGTTACGACGCAGCTCCGCCTGGCGCTCGACCAATCGGTGCGAGAGGAAGATCGGCAGCGGCATGTAGCTCGGCGTCTCGTCGCATGCGTAGCCGAACATGAGCCCCTGGTCGCCCGCGCCCTGGTCGAGGTTGCCCTGGTCGACGCCACGCGCGATATCGGGCGACTGCTGGCCGTAAGCGACGAGCACCGTGCAGGTGGCAGCGTCGAAGCCGATCGCCGGATCGGTGTAGCCGATACGCTTGATGGTGTGGCGCGCCACTTCGTCGTAGTTGACGCGGGCGTTGGTGGTGATCTCACCCGCGAGCACGACAAGGTTGTCCTTGACGAGCGTTTCGGCGGCGACGCGAGAGGTCTTGTCCTGCTTTAGAATCGCGTCGAGCACCGCATCGGAGATCTGATCGGCGACCTTGTCCGGATGGCCTTCGGACACCGATTCGGAAGTGAAAAGAAAATCGCTCATTGCGCCGGCAGCTCCCTTGGAGAAGGCCGCAAGGATACCAAATTGCAGGCAATTCTTCGCCTGATCGCGCTCGCTCCGCTGCGGGTTTTGCACGCGTTGGGAACCGTCCTCGGCTGGGCGATGTATGGGATTTCGCCCACGTACCGGCGACACGTCCGCGAGAACCTGCGGGCGGCGCGCATCGACGACGCTCGCGTGCGTCGCGGCGCAATCGCTGCGGCGGGACAGATGATCATGGAGCTGCCGAGGCTCTGGCTTCGCCCGCACGCCGAAGTGACGGCGCTCGTGAAGGAAACATCCGGCGCGGAGGCAGCCTACGCGGATCAGCGCGCAGGAAAGGCGATTCTCTTTCTCACGCCGCACATGGGCTCATTCGAGGTGGCGGCACAGTATGCGGCCGCTCGCATGCCGATCACCGTGCTCTACCGCCCGCCGAAGGCCGCATGGCTCGATCCCGTGATGCGCGCGGGACGTGGACGAAGGAACGTCACGCTCGCACCCGCCGACCGCAACGGAGTGCGGCAGATCTTCAAGGCGATCAAGCGTCGAGAGGCGGTGGGCCTGCTGCCCGACCAGGTGCCCGGCGTCGGCGAAGGCGAGTGGAGCGATTTCTTCGGCCGTCGCGCCTACACGATGACGCTCGCGGCGAGGCTCGCCGGACGCGACCACGTCGCCTGCTATCTCGCCTTCGCGAAGCGCCTGCCTCGAGGCGCGGGCTACTCGATCGTCGTTCGGCCACTGCCGGCAGCGCGACCGGGCGAGAGCGCGACGCGGCGCATGAACCGTGCGCTGGAGGAGCTCATCGCCGAGTGCCCGGAGCAGTATCTCTGGGGCTATAACCGCTACAAGATTCCAGCCGGCGCAAGACCTCCCTCATGAGCCGGATCATCTTCGCGCTGATGTGGCTGGTGCACGGACTGCCGTTCCGCGCGCTCGCCGCGATCGGCAACGGCGTCGGTGACGTGCTCTTCTGGCTGATCCCGGAGCGACGCCGCGTCACGCGCATCAACCTGGCGAAATGCTTTCCCGACATGCCCGAAGCCGAGCGCGAGCGCCTGGCGCATGGCGCCTTCCGCTGCTTCTGCCGCGCGTTCATCGATCGCGCGGTGCTGTGGTGGGGCTCGCCTGAACGCATCCGCGCGATGGTGCGGCTCGAGGGATTGGAGCATCTCCGCGCGGCGGGCGAGCGCATCATCGTGCTCGCGCCGCACTTTGCCGGCCTCGATGCCGCCGGCATTCGCCTGTCCATGGAAGGCAACCTGTCGTCGCTCTATTCCCACCAGAAGGATCCGGTGCTCGACCGGCTGCTGCTCAAGAGCCGCACCCGCTTCCAGCCGCATATCGTGTCGCGCCAGCAGGGCCTGCGCAAAGTGCTGCGCTGGATCAAGGACGGGATACCGTTCTATTACCTGCCGGATCTCGACTTCGGCAGGAAGGGAACGATCTTCGTGCCGTTCTTCGGCGTGCCCGCCGCTACCGCCGTCGGACTTTCGGCCATCGCTCGCTCCACCGGGGCAGCGGTCGTGCCCTGCGTAGCGCGCATGCTGCCGAACGGCGGCTATGTGGCACAGTTCTATCCGGCGTGGCGCGATTTTCCGAGCGGCGATGAAAAGGTCGACGCGCGCCGCATGATGGCGTTCATCGAGGAGCGGGTGCTGGAGATGCCGGAGCAGTACCACTGGCTGCATAAGCGCTTCAAGACGCGCCCCGAAGGCGAGCCGAGGTTCTATTGAAGATCGCGGTCATCGGCGCCGGCCATATGGGGCGCTATCACGCCGAGAAATTCGCGGGGCTGCGCGGCGTGAAGCTGATCGCCGTAGTCGACGCCGACAGTGCGCGCGCGTCGGCGCTGGCCGGGAAACTCGAGAGCAAACCGCTCACCGACTACCGCGAGCTTTTCGGCACAGTGGATGCCGCGGTCGTCGCGGTGCCAACCGATCGCCACCATGCCGTGGCGCGCGAGTGCCTCGAGCACGGCCTGCATCTCCTGATCGAAAAGCCGATCGCCACCACGCTCGCCGAAGCGGACGAGCTGATCGAGCTTGCCGTGCGCAAGCGCGTCGTACTGCAGTGCGGACATGTCGAGCGCTACAACAAGTCTTTCCGCGCGCTGGTCGCGCGCATGGAACGGCCGCTCTTCATCGAGAGCGAGCGCCTCGCCGCGTTCAAGCAGCGCGGCGCCGAGGTCGACGTCGTGCTCGACCTCATGATCCATGACCTCGACCTCGCCTGCGCGCTTGCGCGCGCCGACCCGTCCGGCGTAAGTGCCTGCGGCTTTCGCGTGCTGACGGACGACATCGACATCGCCAACGCCCGGATCGAATTCCAGAACGGCTGCGTGGCGAACCTCTCGGCGAGCCGCGTCAGCCAGGCGGCCGTGCGCAAGCTGCGGGTATTCCAGCCCGGCCTATACGTCTCGGCGGACCTCCAAGCCGGCAAGCTGCGCTACGTGCGTAATACGAAAGGCGAGATCGAGCAGACCGACGAGAGCCATCCCGGCGGCGATGCGCTCGCCGAACAAGCCGCCGCCTTTGCCGCGGCGGTCCAGGGCAAGCGCCGCGTGGAGATCGATGGCGGTGAGGGCCGTCGCGCGCTCGAGCTTGGCCTCACCGTCGGACGCCTGGTGCGCGAGCGCCTGGCGAAATTCGAGTGAAGGCGGGACCGCTCTAACCTCGAGGTGCGGCAGCTACCGCGTGCACTCGAATCGGCTCGGCTTCGAGCTGCTCACCTTGCAGGTCCTGCCGGCGGGAGCCTTTGCCATGTAGGTAATGTCTATCCCTTCCGGACTCTTGTAATGGCAAAACATGTCGTTCTCTTCCGATACTACGGCGCCCGTTTGTCCTCTCCAGGACACGTGGCGGGCCTCGGCGCTGCTGAATCGCACCGTGACGTGACTGTTGTAGTTCATAGCATCGAATGGTGCGCGCGGTCCGCCTTTGAGATTCAATCCGCTGTTGAGAGTGGTATTGGGAACGAGGTCGAATTCCACGTGATCCGTACAGTCGTAAACCTCGACGGACAGCTTGGCGCGTTCCGCAGCGATCATGCCCCTGACGTTGTTGCACTCGGCGAGGGCGGTCGGGCCGTTGTTTGCCTGTACCTGCTGCGCCCTCGCTGCAAGCGTCATGTACGTGTCGTTTGACGAGTACTGCTGTGCCGTCCTCGCTCTGCCGGTAGGAGTTGGTGCCGCGTCAAGGCTCGCCTTGTAGATGGCCAGCTCGTCGAGCATCACCGACTTGCAGTTCGGCGTGCCACTGTTGGTGCTCGGGACGCCCCATTGCGCGTATGCCGAAGCAGCGAAGAGCGCCCCCGCAAGGAGGGCGAGACCCGCCAAGACATTCAGTTGCCTTCCCACTCCAAATACCTCCTTCATCTCCCCTCCACGAGCATCTTGTAATCTCTATTGGTCGTGGGGCACGCCCTTGGGTCCGCGAATGACGACTTGCGGCCGGTAGATGACGTCGGAAAACATATCGGCCCACCAATGCACCTTGAGATACGGGGAATCGGTCCCGGGGCGCACCTCGACAATGTAAGCATCGCCGTTTCCAGCAGCCAGCACTGGCGCACCGAACACGCAGCACAAGTAGGCCGAATCGGTGACCCAGCCGTTCTTCAGCCGGGTATTGCGGAAGAACTCGTCGTCGTCTTTTCCACCGAAGAGCGACGTCAGCAAGTCGTGATAGACATATCCGTCGCCGTGGTACTTGCTGGGCTTTGTGAGCGCATAGTCATTCGTCATGCTCAGCACCCGCGTTTCGGTGCTCGGGATGAAACGGAAGCCGAGCAATCCGCTCCGCTGGCTGCCCATCTTCACGTAGACCTGGCCATTGAATGCGAGCACGCCGGAAGTGTCCGGCACCGTGACGAGCACTTGTGTGTCGCTCCAATAGGTCACCGGCGCCACCAGATCGCGGCTCGCCGCCACGATGAAATGCACCTCGCCGGGTGTATTCGTGAATCCGCGGCCGGTGACGAGCACGGGCGTTCCCGGCTCGCCTTCCGAGACGCTCAATGAGCTGACCGTCGGCGCGGCCGCAACTGACGCCGGCGTGTTGCTGCCGACGGGGCTCGCGCCCCCGCCCGTGGACGGCGCTCCGGAAGTTCCAGTCCCGGTGTCGGCCTGAGCGCTGGAGCTGGTCGCCGGGACGGCAAACGCCGAGGGCCGGGCGGAGCTGATGCCCTTCGCCATCGCCACCGGCTCGACCGGTCTCGCCTGCGCGCGGGCGGCGATCTGCGCCGACATCTTCTGATGCGCGTCGGACGGAATCTTTCCGCGCATCTGATCCAGCAGCGCTGCATGGCGCGCGGCCTGTTCCTGCTGCAATGCAAGCTGCCTCTGCGCCGGGGCGTCGGTGAGCGCGGCAGCCGCTGGCGCACCCGCTCCTTGCCTGGATGCGGCCGCCTTGCTCATTCGGCTGTCGAGTTCCGCCTGCGCGCGCTTTAGGTCCGATGGCGGGTGTTGAACGTTGACCGTGCCGTTCGCCACGGCGCTCACCACGAGCTTCAGCGGGCGGTCCTGCACTACGGCGTTCGAGGCTCCCGGCTTCTGCTCCTGCGCGGCGCGCAGGCTCACGGCCCAGATCACGCCTTTGCTCACGTCCTCGGGCGTTGCGGTGTACTCGATGCTTACGGTGCCCGCGCCTTGCCGGTCGATGCGTTGCCCACCAGGCTTGACGAGGCTCACCACGAGGGGGACGCCTTGCGACTGCACGGTCACCGCGATCCTTCCCGGTTGACCGGCGATGAACCCGAACCCGGTCCGCCCGCCGGGGCTGAGCGCGAAACGCTGCGGCCATGTAGGCTCGGCAACCGGTCCTCCGGCGGACGGCTTGATCATGGCGGGGCCGGCTAATGTACCCGGTTGCGGCGTCGGGACGCCGAAGCCGCGCTGCTGCGTGCCGGTGTCGCCTCCCCATTTGGGCTGGGCCCAAGCATAGAAGGAGCTCGACGCGAGTACCAAGAGTGCGGAGCGGGTCAAGGTAAACACGAGGGGGCGGCACTTCATGCGGAACTCCTTCGCTAGCGCATCGGCATGCAGGCCGATGACGAGTAAGGCGGCGGGCAAGGATTGGCGCCCGGGACGACGATGAGCTCGAATACGGGGACGATCGTGACGCCGGAAACATAGCGGTCGCGTTCGCCGAGCGGCGACGGCGTATGGATGTTCTTCAGGAGCGGCGAAGTCTCGTGGTGCTCACGCGAGTGCTCGCGGTCCGCACCCCGCGGCATGTCCCATCCCAGGTAGGGCGTGGCGTAACCCGGCTGCACCGGCGGTGTCGGCTGCCATTGCGGCCGCCAGTCGATCGGTCGGCCGGGCGGGCCCTCCTGTGGTGCGGGGCCCTGCGCTGCTGCGGCGGCCGCCGCGCACAGCGCCGTCGCGACCACACACTGCTGCAGGTTCACTGCGGCCGCTGCAGGCGCTTGCTGATTTCGAGGACCGCGAGCTCAATGCACGAACGGAGCGCCGCGTCCACGCTCTCCTTGCGAGAGCTCTCGTGGGCGGCATCCGGCGTGAAGGCCGAGGCGCTCCGCCCCTGCCGCTCGAGCACGTTCACCGCGAGATCGCGCACGCCCGAGACATTGACCGAGCCGCCGCTCACCTCCTTGCGCACGGCGACGGAGTCGAGGATCGCGCCGTTGTTCGCGTCGATGATGCGCACGTCGACAGCAATGGTGTCTTTCCTTGAGCCCCCGCCGATGTTCGCGCCGCCGATCGAGATGCTGTTCTTGCTGGTGCTAGCGTCGCGGTTGTCTTCCGATACCGTGCCCTCGAAGAGATAGCGCGCTTCCAGGAGCTGCTGCTGCGCGGTGTTGCCGGTGGTTTGGCCGCCGGCGTTCATCTGCTTCTCGCGCACGACGTTGGCGTTGAGCCGCGAGCGCTCGACGACCGCGAACTGGCCCGAGCGCACCAGCGCGGTGACGAACATGTCGGAGGCCGCCGTCGAGGAGACCTGCGAGACGGTCGAGCGGAATTCATAGATTCCCACCGTGACCCGCTCGGCCGGCCGCGGCAGGTTCTGCAGGCCCTTCGAAGTCGAGCTGCTGTCGACCACGGGGTCGGATCCGCGTCCGGTGCCGGAGCAGCCGCCGACCAGAGCGACGGAAATACCCAATGAGAAAAACGCTACGAGCGAGTGAACAAACGAACGCATGTGTCTCCCCTGATTGATGCGGATTTTTGCGGCGGTGCTGCGATTCCCCACCGAAAGTATACGGTGCTTGCTTGCGTGCACCGATCAATTGATCCAAGTCAATGCTGTTTGGTTCATCTAGGCAGCGCGTCGCAACTCTGGCAGCGTTGCGGCTCGCTTCGAAAGACAAACGCAAAAGAAAGGGGACGGAGCGATGATGAACAAGAATGTTCTGTTTCTGGTTGCGAGCATTGGCGTGCTCGCGCCAATGGTGGGCAGGACGCAGCCGAAGTGGGGCGGAAACGAGCCTGCGCCGGCGACGATCAACCGCCCGGCCGCCCAGCCCTCCGGACCGGGCGCCACACTCGACCTCAACGGCGTTCGCATCCCGGCCGGATCGATCGGCGGGGAGACCGAAGTCTTCGTCGAAGGCACCTTGCTGGTCGGGCCCGGCCAGCTCGGCGTTCCCGACCAGGGCGCGGTAGTCGTCTTCCTGCGCTCGCGGGGCGTGCGCCCCTTGCCGGGCGCAATGTACGGAACGGCGGCCGGCACTTATCGGGTCCGATTCAACATCGCGGCGCCCCAGGCGAGTGTGCTTTCGCCGAAGCCGCCGACGCCCGGCGCGCTGACTGTCAGCCTCGAGCCTCGTGGCGGACCGGGCGGCGCGGCGGCGACGATCGTCAGCACCGTCGGTCAACCCACCTTCTGCGAAGCGCGCAGCACGGCGCAGGCATGCGACCTTCTCGTGAGCACGACCGGAGGCGCGTCGGTCGTCGTTAAAGCAGCTGGATCGCGCGGCACCGTCGCCGTGCAGTCGGTGCAGGTGTTCAAGGAGAAGTGATGAGAAGGCACTTGCTCGTAGCGCTGGCAGTCTTGGCCGTTTCACTGTCAGCGTTGGGCCAGGGCAGCAAGTGGGGTGGGACCGATGCGCCTCCGCCGCCTCGTCCGGGCGGCTCGCCGTTCGGCCAGCCCGCAGCGACGCCGTCGCCTGCGGCTCCGGCCGCGGCTTCATCGAGCTGCTACGCATACCGCACGAAAGGCGGCGATGCGTGGCAAATCGCCTGCTACCCGAGCGCCGTAGCCTGCGCCAGCAACATGGCCGACTATCAAAAGCGCACGCCGAGCATCGAGGCGATCGGTTGCGCCGCGCAGGTGTACTGCTTCACCTACAGCGCCGGCGCGAAGTCGAGCGCCTGTTATCTCGACGGCAATGCGTGCGTGCAGGCGCGCAACCGCATCGCCAGTCGCGCATCCAACGTAGGTAGCTGCGTCGCCAATACGACGGCCGGCAGCCCACGGAGCCAGGTGGCATCCAGCGCGTCTCCGCCGCCGCCACCTCCACCGCCGCCGGGAGCGTCGGCCCCGGTCACAGGGCAGGCCTGTAGCGCCGACCGGCTGCTGAGGACTCCGGAGATGCTGCGGCCGTCGGACCCGAAGATTCAGCGTTGCTTCGGCGCCATTGGCCAGGGCTGCCTGTCCCAAGTCCACGAGAGCAGTCCGTTCCGGAATTTCCCGATCAACTGGCAGCAAGCCGTGCCGAAGGCGGATTGCAGCATCGACCTGCGGGTCTCTGTCGGCTCGATCATTCACGACACCTGCTGCATGAACAACCCGAATGGCCTGTACTGCAACCGCAATCCCCTGGACAACCCGGCGCTAAGTGCTCAGGACGAGGTGTCTAACCTGGCGTGCACTAGGGAATGGCGCAAGGCCTTCTACGACGTTGCCGAGAACCGCTGGTGGTTCGAGAAGTTCGGCCCCTATTACGAGAGCATGAACGGTGACAACGTCACGCAGGTGGCGCCTCAGCCCAACCGGCACGCGACCACCTACGGGCCGACCGGAGTCCAGAGCTCGCCGCAAACCGTAGCGGTCGTGGAATACGCCTCGACCCGTCGCCTTGCGGCTCCGAGCGGCACCAAGCTGGAGATCGGCGACGTCGCGTTCTGCCGCAGCGGGCGGTTCCGGGAAGAGTACTGGTGCGATCCCAACCCGGTCGACGGGTGCAGCAAGACCGGCGGACAGGCTTTCGCTCCGTGGAAGCGCGACAGGCAGGCGGCGTGCAGCAAGAAGAACGTCATCGACCAGGCGGCATGCAGCATCGAGATCGCCAGCGAGGAAAGCCGCTTCAACAATCGCATCAAGCACTGGGGCATCTGCGAATAGCGAGATTCACGGGAGAGAAGGGAGAAAAGTGAAAACCATTGGCTTGGCGGTTCTTGCGCTTATCGCCGCGCTCGGCAGCGCGTTGAAAGGCACCGCCTGCTACACGGACGGAAGTGCCTGCGTGACGAACCGATTAACGGAAGCGACATGATCCGATGAGAAATTCCACCTCCACCTTCGTGACTCTTGCCCTGCTGGTAACCGGAACCGTGCTCGCCCAGGGCCCTTCATCGCCGCCGCCTTCCGGAACGCGCAGCGATCGCACTATCAGCGTGAAGGAACCCGCGAAAAAGCCGCTCGGCGGCACGCGGGCGACCGGCGACGAGGACGAGACCGACGACCTCGAGGTCCAGCGCAACAAGCGCACGGTCGACGGAGCGTCTTCCAAGTCCGGCAAGCCGAAGATCAGCGACGTGGCTCCGCCTCGGAGCGGCGACAACGCGCGCACGAACGCAGCCCGGCCGGCCGCGCAGGATCAACGCAGCGGCACGCCTCCCTCGACGATCAATGACCCGAGGCCATCGGTCGAATTGAAGGGCGAGAACTCGATCCCCGTGAGGAACCCGAGATGGTGAGCCGCGTTGGTTGACGGCTACTAGAGGTTGCCGCGGCTCGTCCAGGTCGCCGATTTGGACGGCGGCGTCGACGTCCCGCTATCGAGCCGGAGCAGGCACTCGTAGCGATTAGCTGCTATGGGAAGTCCGGTCACCGGCGACGGCGCGGCGCCATAGGGTACGCGTACCGACACCGTCCCCGAGTAGTTGCCGTTGGCATCCAATGGAACGGCGGAAGTCTGTTGGCTCACTATGCGCGGCCCGGCCTTCTGCCCTGAGTCGAGAAGCGTCTTGCAGACCACGTCGGCGCGATGTCCCGGCCCGAGGGCCGAGATGTTGACGGGCACGTTGAACACGTAGTCGTTGACCGCCTGGGCGAGCGCGAGCGGCGCGCCGGCGGTGAGCGAAGCCGCAGCAACCGTCGCGATGCGGAATAGCAGCCTCATCTTCGGCCTCCCTTGGTGAACCCGGCAGGTGGCGCAGCCATGCCTTCGAACGCCAGCGGAGCGGTGACGACCGTCTTGACCCCCGCATAAAGGCCTTCGAACGCCAGCGGAGCGACGGCGATCGTCTTCGTGCCCGCATAGAGGCCTTCGAACGCGAGCGCCGCGACCTGGATGGTCTTCGAACCGGCGTACATTCCCTCGAACGCAAGCGGCGGCGTGCTGATCGTCCGGGCTGGAGCCTGCTGGATCTGTGCCGGCGAGGGCCGCCACTGCGGCGCCGCCTGCGGATCCGTCCCGCCCCACTTGCCTGCCTGCGCCAGCGCATCGGCGCCGATCAACGTCGCGGCGAGTGCGGCGATCGTGAGCCTCATGCGCCATCATAGCGCGGCGGCACGTATTGCCTGTTGGCTGTCGTTCGCGCAGGCTTGCATCCTTGACTTCAGAGGACCCGCTTGGGTAACGCGGTTCGCCTATCGTTCACGAAGATGCAGGGCGCGGGCAACGATTTCGTCGTGCTCGACTGCACGCGCACCGCGTTTTCGCTGTCCCGGGATCAAATAAGGAAGATCGCCGACCGTCATCTCGGTGTGGGCTGCGACCAGATCCTGGTCGTCGAGCGCCCGCAATCGCAGGGCGCCGATTTCCGCTATCGCATCTTCAACGCCGACGGCGGCGAGGTGGAGCAGTGCGGCAACGGAGCGCGCTGCTTCGTGAAGTTCGTCCACAGCCACGGCTTGACCACGAAGCGTGAGATCGCGGTTGAAACGCTCGGCGGTGTGATCCGGCCGAAGTTGGAAGCGGACGGCGAGGTGAGCGTCGACATGGGCAAGCCGGTCTATTCCGGCGTCGAGACCGTCGACGGGGTTCAGGTGGCCATCGTGTCGATGGGCAATCCGCATGCGGTGCAGTTCGTCGCCGACGTCACTGCGGCGCCGGTCGGGACCCAGGGGCCGCGCCTTGAACGGCATCCCCGTTTTCCGCAGGGGGTGAACGCAGGCTATGCGCAGGTGCTCGACCGGCACCGCATTGCGCTGCGCGTGTGGGAGCGTGGGGCCGGCGAAACGCTTTCCTGCGGCACCGGCGCCTGTGCGGCGGTGGTTGCCGGGATTTCGCAGAAGAGACTCGACTCGCCCGTGCGTGTGCAGACGCGTGGCGGAGCGTTGACCATCTCTTGGGCGGGCGGCGACAATGCCGCGATCATGAAAGGCCCGGCCGAAACCGTCTTCGACGGCACGCTGGAAACATAAGAGCCCAATGAACGCCGACGATCTCGCCCGCTTCCTCCGCGCCAACCCGCAGTTCTTCGACCAGAATCCCGACCTCCTCGAATCGATCCACGTGCCGCATCCCTATGGCGGCCGCGCCATTCCGCTCGCCGAGCGCCAGACGGTCGCGCTGCGCGAAAAGGCGAAGCAGCTCGAGGGCAGGCTCGCGGAGCTGATCAAGTTCGGCGAAGAGAACGACGCCATCAGCGAGAAGGTGCACCGCCTCGCCGTGGCGCTTACCGGCGCGCGGGACTTCCCGGCGATGGCTCGCTCGCTCTACTTCCACCTGCGCGAGGACTTCGCCGTGCCGCACGTCGTGCTTCGCATCTGGGGCAAGAGCGTGCCGGCCGATTTCGATGAGGCGCGCGAGGTCGACCCGAAGCAACGCGAGCAGGCGGCGCTCATGGGCGCACCGCAGTGCGGACCCGCGCAGGGCAACGTGTTCACGGCCTGGTTCGGCGATACCGCCGGGCACATCCGCTCCATCGCGCTTGTGCCGCTCGGCCAGACGGCGGTCTTCGGCCTGCTCGCGCTGGGCAGCGAAGACGCCAAGCGCTTCTATCCCGAAATGGGCACGCTGTACCTGCGCCGGATTGGCGAGCTCTGTGCCGCAGGCGTCACCGCACGACTCTAAGCTCGCGCACGAATATCTCGATGCGCTGAAGCATCAGCGCCGCCTTTCGCCGGCGACGCTCTCCAACTACACGCGAGCATTGGACATTCTGCTCGGGCTGCGCGAAGCGAGGCCCCTCAAGTCTCTCGAATCGGCCGAGGTGCGCCGCTACATGGCCGTTCTGCACGGGAGGGGCCTTTCGCCGCGAACGCTCGCGTTGCTGCTGAGCGCCTGGCGCGGCTGCTTCCACTGGCTCGCCCGGCATCGCGGATTCCCGTCGAATCCGGTCGTGGGAATCAGGGCGCCCAAGGCGGCGCGTCCGCTGCCGAAGGCACTGTCGGTGGAGGCTATACAGCGTCTATTGGATGTCGAGAAGGATGAAAAGCCGATGGCGCTGCGCGACCGGGCGATGTTCGAGTTGCTGTACTCATCCGGCCTGCGGCTTGCCGAGCTGGTCAACCTGGACATTGCGGACGGGCGCCTCGATCTGCGGCATGGCGAGGTCACGGTCACGGGCAAGGGCTCGAAGACGCGCACCGTGCCGATCGGGGCCAAGGCGCGCGAGGCGTTGCAGGCCTGGATCGACGTGCGCAACAAGATTGCAGCTCCGGCCGAGAAGGCGCTCTTCGTCGGCGCACGCGGCAAGCGCATTTCGCCGGCGGTTGTCGGCGCGCGCCTCGGCGCCTGGGCGCGCGCGAGCGGCGTTGGGGAGCACGTCCATCCGCACATGCTGCGTCATTCGTTCGCTACGCACCTGCTGCAGTCCTCGCAAGACCTGCGCGCGGTGCAGGAGATGCTCGGCCACGCCAGCATCTCGACCACGCAGGTCTATACGCACCTCGACTTCCAGGCGCTCGCCAAGGTATACGACGCCGCTCATCCGAGAGCGCGGAAAAAGTGATCCAGCTCAAGGCCGGGCGGGAGAAATCGCTCCGTCGCCGCCATCCCTGGATCTTCTCCGGCGCAGTGGAGAAGGTGACCGACAAGCCGAAGGCGGGCGATACCGTCGACGTGCGCTCGGCCTCCGGCCAGGTGATCGCGCGTGCCGCGTACAGTCCCGCGTCGCAGATCCGTGCGCGCGTCTGGACCTTCGACGCAACCGAGGAGGTCGACGCCGCGTTCTTCCGCAACCGGGTCATGCGCGCACTCGCCGTGCGCGAGGCGCTGCCGGCGGCGAAGCACAGCAATGCGCTGCGCCTCATCCATGCGGAGTCGGATGGCCTTCCGGGGCTTGTCGTCGACCGCTATGCGGACGTCCTGGTGGCGCAATTCCTCGCCGCGGGCGTCGAACGCTGGCGAGATCCGATCCTCGATGCGCTCGCCGAGCTCACCGGTTGCGAAGCGATCTATGAGCGCTCGGATGCCGAGACGCGCAAGCTCGAGGGGTTCGAGCCGCGTTCGGGCTTCGTACGCGGCAATCGCTCGGCTGCGCGCTGCCCCATCATCGAGTACGGCCTCAACTTCCGCGTCGACGTCGAGCAGGGGCAGAAGACCGGCTTCTTCCTCGACCAGCGCGAGAACCGGCACCGCGTGCGCAGCCTCGCCGCCGGGCGCGAGGTGCTCGACG
>DASQGW010000215.1:0-19448 GCA_035632415.1 Burkholderiales bacterium
GACTGGACGCAGCCCTACGTCGAGAGCGAGGCCGTACGCGACGCGTGGCTCGCGGTCTATCGCGACCCGGATGCGCACTGGGACCTGTACCAGCTCGGCGAGGAACTCACCGACCTCGAGGACGCCTTCCGCCTCTGGCGCTTCCGGCACGTGACGACCGTGGAGCGCGTGATCGGCTTCAAGCGCGGCACCGGCGGCACCGACGGCGTGGCGTTCCTGCGCAAGTCGCTCGAGGTCGCGCTCTTCCCGGAGTTGATCGATGTCCGCACCCACCTTGGATGAAGCCTGGCTGAGGAAGCACGTCTGGCCGCGCTTCTCGCGCGCCCTGGCGCGGAAAGAGATCTACCTCGCGAACCATTCCCTCGGCCGGCCGCCCGATCGAATGGCGGACGACGTGCGTACGGCAATCGACGCCTGGTACCGCGACATGAACGGCGCGTGGGACGTGTGGCTCGAGACGCGCGACAAGTGGCGCGCGCTGACCGCGAAGCTCGTCGGCGCGCCGCGCGCCGATTGCATCATCCCGAAGACGAGCGCGGGACAGGGATTGCGGGCCGTACTGAACGCGCTTCCGGGCAAGCCGCACGTCGCGACGAGCGACGGTGAATTCGACTCGATCGACTTCATCCTGCGCGTCTATCGCGAGCAGGGGCGCATCGAGCTGAAGATCACGCCGTGGCGGGAAATCTCGGCGGAGGGCGCCGACCTGGTCGTGCTCTCCACCGTGATGTTCCGTAGCGGCGAGGTCGTGAAGCACCTGCCCAAGCTGATCCACGATGCGCATGCAAAAGGCGCGCTCGTGCTCCTGGACGTCTACCACCATGCCGGCGTGCTACCGGTCGGTCTCGCTGCCCTCGAAGCCGATTTTGCGATCGGCGGCTCCTACAAATACCTGCGCGGCGGTCCGGGCGCCTGCTGGCTCTACGTGCGTCCCGGTCTCGTCGACAGCATGCGCACGCCGGACACGGGCTGGTTCGCGAAGAAGGACGTGTTCTCGTATCTGCGCCCCGAGCCGCCGGAGTTCGGCGCAGGCGGCGATGCATGGCTCGAGTCGACGCCGGCGGTGCTCGGCTGCTTCCAGGCGCTCGCCGGGCTGGAGTTCACGCTCGAGATCGGCGTCGAGCGGCTTCGGGCCTACAACCTGGAGCAGAAACGCCAGCTCTGCGATCTCCTTCCCGAGGCGACCGGCATCGGCAAGGAGTTCGGCGCCTTCGTCACCGTACAGCACAAAGATGCGGTGCGGCTCGCCCATGCGATGGAGGCCGAGGGAATCAAGGTCGACGCACGGGGCGAGTACCTGCGCCTGTGCCCCGACATCCTCAACACGCGCGCCGAGCTCGATCGCGCCGCGGCTACTTTAGGAGATCTGCTGGCGGCGAATACGCCACGTTGAGCGCCGCGGCGACTTCGGGGTGCGTCACCTTGCCGCGGGCCACGTTCAGGCCGTTCCGCAGGTGCTCGTCGTCGGCAAGCGCCTTCTTCCAGCCCTTGTTCGCGAGCGCCAGCACGAACGGCAACGTGGCGTTGTTGAGCGCATAGGTCGAGGTGCGCGGCACCGCGCCCGGCATGTTCGTCACGCAGTAGTGCACCACATCGCCGACGATGTACGTCGGATCGGCATGCGTGGTCGGCTTCGAAGTCTCGAAGCAGCCGCCCTGGTCGATCGCGATGTCGACCACCACCGAGCCCGCTTTCATGGCCTTCACCATGTCGCGGTTGACGAGCTTGGGCGCCGCGGCACCGGGAACGAGCACGGCGCCGATGACGAGATCCGCCGACAGCACATGCTGCTCCACCGTGTCGCGGCTCGAATGGACGGTCACCGCGCGGGCGCCGAATTCGGCTTCGATCTTTCGCAGGACATCGAGCGAGCGATCGAGGATATAGACTCGCGCGCCCGAGCCCACCGCCATGCGCGCCGCGCTCGCTCCCGAGACGCCGGCGCCGAGGATGGTGATCTTCGCCGGCGGCACGCCCGGCACGCCGCCCAGCAGGATGCCCATGCCGCCGCGCTCCTTCTCCAGGCAGCTCGCGCCGACCTGGACCGACATGCGGCCGGCGACTTCCGACATCGGCGCGAGGAGCGGCAGTCCGCCGCCTGCGCGCGTGACGGTCTCGTAGGCGATGCAGATCGCTTTGCTGTTGACCAAATCCTCCGTCTGGGCCCGGTCGGGCGCCAGGTGGAGATAGGTAAACAGCACGTGGCGCTCGGTGATTTGCTTGCGTTCCTCGCGCTGCGGCTCCTTCACCTTCACGATCAACTCGGCTTCCTTCCAGGGGTCGCCGATGCGCGCGCCCGCTTTCTCGTACGCGGCGTCCGCCGCGCCGATGCCCGCGCCGGCGCTCGTCTGCACCACGACCTGATGGCCGGCGGCGACGACTTCGCGGACCGAGGTCGGCGTGAGGCCGACGCGGTATTCGTGCGTCTTAACTTCCCTGGGGACGCCGATGATCATCGCTGGCGCGCCTTTGACAGCGCTTCCACGACGGAGGTCTGCTCGCCCAATTCGAGCTTGGCGATCTGGTTGCGATGCACCTCGTCGGGGCCGTCGGCGAAGCGCAGCGTGCGCGCGTGCGCGTAGGCATAGGCGAGGCCGAAGTCCTCCGACACGCCGGCGCCGCCGTGCACCTGCATCGCCCAGTCGATCACCTGCAGCGCGACGTTCGGCGCGAGGACCTTGATCATGGCGATCTCTTTCTTGGCAACTTTGTTGCCCACGGTATCCATCTTGTGCGCGGCGTTGAGCACCATGAAGCGCGCGCCGTCGATCATGATCCGCGCCTGCGCGATGCGCTCGCGCGTCACGCCCTGGTCGGCGACCGGCCGGCCGAACGCCACGCGATCGGTGGCGCGCTTGCACATCTTCTCCAGCGCGCGCTCCGCCTGGCCGATGAGCCGCATGCAGTGGTGGATGCGTCCCGGTCCCAGGCGTCCCTGCGCGATCTCGAAGCCGCGCCCCTCGCCCAGCAGGACGTTGGACGCGGGCACGCGCACGTTCTTCAGCTCGATCTCCATGTGGCCGTGCGGGGCGTCGTCGTAGCCGAACACGTTGAGGTTGCGCAGCACCTTCACGCCGGGCGCGTCGGCCGGGACGAGCATCATCGATTGCTGGCTGTGGCGCGAGGGATTGTCGGGGTCGGTCTTGCCCATCACGATGTAGATCTTGCAGCGCGGATCGCCCGCCCCGCTCGACCACCACTTCACGCCGTTGATGACGTACTCGTTGCCTTCCCTGCGCATCTGCGTCTGGATGTTGGTCGCGTCGGACGAGGCGACTGCGGGCTCGGTCATGAGGAACGCCGAGCGGATCTTTCCCTCGAGGAGCGGCTCGCACCATTGCCGGTTTTGCTCCGGCGTGCCGTACTTGAGGAGCGTCTCCATGTTGCCGGTATCGGGCGCCGAGCAGTTGAAGACCTCGGGTGCCCACTCGACGCGGCCCATGATCTCGCAGAGCGGCGCGTACTCGAGGTTGGTGAGCGCGCCGCCGTGCGTCTTGGGCCGCCACAGGTTCCACAGACCCGCGGCATGGGCTTTTTTCTTCAGCTCCTCGATGATCGGCACGACCTCCCAGCGCTTCGCCGAGCGCGTGTGCGCGTGCCACTTCCCCTCGTTCGGATAGACATGCTCGCGCATGAACGCCGTCACGCGTTCGCGCAGCTCCTGCACCTTGGGCGAATAGTCGAAGTTCATGCTGCTCTCCTCAGAATTTTTTCGACCTGCTGCCAGCCGAGCTCGGCCATCGGCCGCGCGCGCGAGCCCGCGTCGCGCGCGTGCGCCGATGCCGCGGTGCCGTCGACCACACGCTTCGCGATGCCTTGCAGGATCGCGGCGATGCGGAACAGGTTATAGGCCATGTAGAAGTCCCAATGCGAAGGGTTGATGCCCTCGCGCCCCGTACGCTCGCAGTACATCTGGACATACTGGCTTTCACTCGGAATGCCGAGTTGCGCGAGATCAAGCCCGCCGATGCCGCGGAACTGCCCCGGCGGGATGTGCCAGCTCATGCAGTGATAGGCGAAATCGGCGAGCGGGTCGCCGAGCGTGGAAAGCTCCCAGTCGAGCACGGCGAGGATGCGCGGCTCGGCCGGATGGAAGATGGTGTTGTCGAGCCGAAAGTCGCCGTGCACCACGGTGGTCGCATTCTCCGGCGGGATGTTCTTCGGCAGCCAGTCGATGAGGTTATTCATCGCCTCCATGCGCTCGGTTTCGGACGCCTGGTACTGCTTGGTCCAGCGCGCGAGCTGCCGCTCGATATAGCTACCTGGCCTGCCGAACGTTTCCAGACCGAGGCTACGGTAGTCGAGCCTGTGCAACTGGGCGATCACGCGGTTCAGCTCGTCCCAGATCGCGAAGCGCCCGGCCTGGGTCATGCCGGGCAGGCTCTGGTCCCAGAGCACGCGGCCTTCGACGCAGTCCATCACGTAGAACGCCGTGCCGATCACCGACTCGTCTTCGCACAGCACATGCGGTCGCGCCACCGGGAACCCTGCTGGATGCAAAGCCGCGATCACGCGGTACTCGCGATCCACGGCATGCGCGGACGGAAGCAGCTTGCCCGGCGGCTTGCGGCGCAGCGCGTATCGCTTGCCGTCGGCGGCCGTGAGGCGGTAGGTCGGGTTCGACTGGCCGCCTTTGAACTGTTCGATCGCCGTGATGCGGAAGCCCAGGAATTCTTCGAGCGCGCCCACATCGATGCGATGCCGCTCCTCGACCGGCTTCGTGCCGATGAACTGCTCGAACATGGGGCTGCAAGCTTAACCTAGAATAATTGCGCCATGCCCCGCTTTCACGTCGCGCACCGCAAGGATGGAAAGTTCGAGCGGCGGGGCTTGCGCAGCTACTTCGAGTACCGCGATCTCGGCATCAAGCGCGCGACGAAAGGCGCGGTCGTGGCGCACGTGATCCGCGCGCGTCCGGGAAAAGCGCCCCACGGCGAATGGCATTACCACGCGACCAAGGTGCAATTCGTCTATGTGCTGAAGGGCTGGGTGCTCTTCGAGTACGAGGGCATCGGCAAGGTGATGATGAGAGCCGGCAGCTGCTTCTACCAGCCGCCGGGCATCCGGCATCGCGAGCTCAAGCATTCGCGCGATATCCAGATGCTCGAGATCGTGTCGCCCGCGGCGTTCAAGACCTTTTCGGTTCCACCTCGAGCCAGAAAGTCACCGGCCCTTCGTTCACGAGGCTGACTTTCATGTCGGCGCCGAAGCGGCCGGTCGCGACATGAGCCGCTTGCGCCGCCTTCTCGACGAATCCTAGAAACAGCGCCTCGCCATCGGCCGGCGCCGCCGCGCTCGAGAAGCTCGGCCGCAGCCCGCTCGACGTGTCCGCCGCCAGAGTGAACTGAGGCACGGCGAGCAGCTCGCCGCCGATGTCCCTGAGGGAAAGGTTCATCTTCCCCTGCGCGTCGGCAAAGATCCGGTACGCGAGCACGCGCTCGGCGAGGCGCGCTGCTTCCGCAGGCCCGTCGCCGCGCTGCACGCCGATGAGCGCGAGGATGCCGCGGCCGATGGATGCGATCTCGGCGCCGTCCACCGTGACCTGCGCGTTTGAAACACGCTGGATGAGTGCAATCAGGCGATGATGTCGGGGATCAGGCGCGCGCGCAGGCGCTGGATCTGATCCTTGAGGACGAGCTTGCGTTTCTTCAGGCGCTGGAGCTGCAGCCGGTCCTGGCGGGGGTCGGCCGCGAGCCGGTCGATCACGTCATCGAGGTCGTGGTGCTCGATCTCGAGGCTGTGAAGGCGGCTGCGGATCTGCGCCTTCTCCTCTTCGGTCAGGGGGAGGTCGGTCACCTGTGGAAAAGGTCATGCCCGATGAGGCATCCTAACCCTATACTTCGCGTGGGGAAAGGGGAAACCCCGTGCCGAATCATCGCAACGATCAAGACATAACGAACACGATCCAGACGACCGATCCCGCAGCCGTCGCGGCGGAGGTCGGTCGCCTTTATCACGGCCTTTTCCCCCACGCGAGCAGCCGTCCCTTCGAGCGCGCGTTCACCGACCTCGCGCGCGCGTACGACGGCGGTGACCTCTCCTACTGGCCGTGCGACACCGAATACCACGACATCCAGCACGTGCTCGACGTCACGCTGGCGATGGCGCGCCTGATGGACGGCTACGAGCGCAGCCGCGTGAACGGCGATGAACGCTTGCGCCCCGAACTTTTCGTCGCGGGCGCGCTCGCCGCGCTGTTCCACGATTTCGGCTACCTGCGCAAGCGCAGCGATCGTCGCCATCGCTTCGGCGCCGAGTACACGATCGGCCACGTCTCGCGCGGCGCCGCGTTCCTGCGGCGCTACATGCGCGAGCTCGGCTACGACGAGAAGCTCGCCCGGCTGGCGGCGACCCTGCTTCACTTCACCGGCTACGAGCGGCGGGTCGAGTCGATCCGCATCGGCGACGGCCTGCCGCGGCGTCTCGGACAGATGATGGGCACCGCGGACATCCTCGCCCAGATGTCGGACCGCTGCTACCTCGAGAAATGCCGCAACCGGCTCTACCCCGAGTTCGTGCTGGGCCGGCTCGCCACGCCGCGCAATGCGCAGAAGCTGCCTTTCTTTTCCTCGGGCGACGAGCTGGTCGCCAAGACACCCGGTTTCTACGAGAACGCGATGAAGCGGCTCGACGTAAAGCTCGGGCAATGCCACCAATTCGCCGCGCGCCACTTCGGCGGCGAGAACCTTTATCTCAACGCGCTGCGGAAGAACGTGAGCTACGCGGGCAGCGCTTCGCCGAAGTTGCGGCGCCAGCCGCCGTACACCCTGCTGCCCGAAGTCCAGCCTTATCCGCGCGACCTGGTTGCCGCTCAATAAGTTGGTATCATCGCCGCCCTTCAGGCTAACGAGGCACCCATGAAACGGAAATACGGCAAGGCCAAGAGCCGCGAGACGATTGCGGAGCAGCGCATGCGCGAGGTGGCGAAGGTGATGGGCGACAATACCCACAACTACGGCTCCGTCTCGCGCAAGGGCTCCGTCACGCGAGGCAAATTACGCAGCCGCGCGTTCCGCGCAGGCTAAAAAGCACACCCGCAGGCCAATCAGGTCCGGCCGGACTAGCCGGGCCGGCTTACATCCACGCAAGCCGTCATCAAGATGGCTGCGTGGCGAACTTCCAACTCAGCGCGCTGCGTAATGCGGCGCGCATCCTCGGCGGCGAAGAAAGATTGCGTGCGTTGCTCGACGCGCCGCCGGGCGCGTTCGCGCGCTGGATGCAGGACGCCGAGCCGGTGCCGGTGCCGGTCTTCCTGATGATCGTCGACTTCCTCGCCGACATGGAATGCGGCGGGTACCCGCTTGGCTCGGCAACGCAAACTTTGCCCGCGCGGCGCGGGTGAAAATCGTTTATCCTTTCGTCCGGTTGGGGGTAAGGGGAAGGGATGGAGAGCGAAGAAACGCTGCGTTGGCCGACGAACCTCGATCGGCACGCGATAGAGCAGCGGCTCGCCCAAGCACGCAGCATGGCTGAAAAGCAGGGCTGGACCGAACTGGTACCGCTCCTTTCCGATGTGGAGGGCAAGCCGGCCGCCGAGATCGCCAAGAAAGTCATGAAGGCACTAGACTGGCTGCAGAGTCAGCCCGAGCACCGGACATTTGCTTTGCAGCTGCAGATGGTGGCCCTGAACCTGAAGAACCTGAAGTAGGTGCGCCTCATTAGTTGGAACGTCCAGTGGTGCCGCGGCATCGACGGCACCGTCGACCCCGTTCGAATCGGGAGCGAGGCGCGCCGCCTCGCCGATCCCGACGTGCTGTGCCTGCAGGAGATCAACGTCGGCTTCACCGACCTGCCGGGCGCGAGCGGCGAGAACGAAGTGCAGGCGCTGGAACGCGAGTTCCCGGGCTACCAGGTCTTCTTCGCATCCGCGGTCGACGTGCCTGGCGCAGGCGGCGCACGGAAGCAATTCGGCAATCTCATCGCCTCGCGCTTTCCCGTGGGCCGCGTGATGCGCCACTCGCTGCCTTGGCCGAGGGCCACCACGCCCAGCATGCCGCGCGCCGCGCTCGAGGCGGTGATCCAGGCGCCGTTCGGCGCGCTCCGCGTCATCACGACTCATCTCGAGTACTACTCGAGCGGCCACCGTGCTGCGCAGGTCGAGCGGCTGCGCGAGCTGCATGCGCAGAGCAACCGGGAGATCGTCGCGCAAGACAAGGATGGCCCGTTCCAGCCCATGCCCCACCCCGAGAGCGCGCTCGTCTGCGGCGATTTCAATATGCCACCGGAGGATGCGCTGCGCGGCCGCTTCCTCGAGGCCTTCGTCGATGGCACGCCGAAATTCCTCGATGCATGGCTGGCGCTTCACCCCGGCGAACCGCACCCGCACACCTTCCGCGTGCACCAGCGCGAGGAAGGACAGTCGCCTTACTGCTGCGACTACGTGTTCGTCACCGAGGATCTCGCGCCGCGCCTGCGCTCGATCCGCGTGGATGCCGACAATCGCGCGTCGGACCACCAACCGGTCATCGTGGAGCTTGGATAAGCGCGCGGAGCGCTTCGACGCGGTTCCGATTCACGCCGAAGTCGCGCCGCCCGAGCCGCGAGGCGGAGCGCACGTGCACGAGGCCCTGTTTGTCGTCGTAGTAGAGCTCGACATCGTCGACGTAGCGCATGAGTCGCGTGCGGTATTCGGCGTACAGGTAGTTACGGTCGGCCTTGATCACGGTCGCGCGCGCCATCGATTCCACCGCACGGCGCAGATCGGCCATCGAGCCGCGAAACGCGATCGGTGCGATGTAGTGCTCGCGGTCCGCGGGATCGGCCTGCGAGGAAACGCAATTCGGCGAGCGCTTGCACGGCGCGAGTCGGCCGTCGGCGACCCCGAGGTCCTTCGGCCGGCGCCAATCGAACATCGCGGCGATGCTACCATCGCGCCCAAGGAGGCAGTCCATGGAAATGTCGGCCCAGCAGCTCGCTGAATTGCTCCTCGGCATTGCGCGCGCGCAGGCCGCAATGATCCAGGGACTCGAGAACGAGATGGCCGGCGTCCGCAGCGGCCGCATCATCCCGGCGCTGCAGAACGTGGCGCACTTGCGTGACCATCCGAATCCGACGCTCACCGACCTGCCCGTGCGCGTGCTGCTCGGCACGCTCGGCCGCCAGGTGCCGGATGCCGCTTCCGTGGTGCGCGACCTCGAACGCCTGCTGGGCGGTGGTGCCGCCGGCGCTGCAGCCGCTGCCCCTGCCGCCGGGGCAGGCGAGAACCTCGACTTCAGCGCACCGGCGAAGAGCTAGCTCAGCCCGGACACCGGTAGAGCCGCGCCGTGAACGGCGCGCGCTGCGTCTGACGCCAGGAACACAATCACTTTCGCGAGATCCTCGGCGGCGACCCAGCGCTTCGGATCGGCGTCCGGCATCGCCTTGCGGTTCTCCGGCGTGTCGATGATCGTCGGCAGCACGCAGTTCACGTTGATGTTCTTCTCGCGCAGCTCCGCCGCCATGGTCTCCGTCAGCCGGATGACCGCGCTCTTCGACGCGACATAGGCGCCCATCTGCGCGGCACCCTTCTGCGCCGCGAACGCGCCGATGTTGACGATCTTGCCGCCGCCGCCTTTCAGCATTACCGGCACCACTGCCCGCGACATGTTGAGCACGCTGCGCGCATTGACGTTGAACATGAAGTCCCAGTCCTTATCGGTCGTTTCATGCACCGGCGGGCCCATGCGAAAGCCGCCGGCGATGTTGCATAGCACGTCGATCCGCCCGAAGCGCTGCACTGCCTTGTCGACCGCCACTTGCACGCTCTGCGCGTTGAGCAGGTCCGTCTCGATGAACAACTGCTTATCGCTGTCCTGCACGTTGCCGCGCTTGAGGTCGAGGAGCACCCGATTTGCATCGGCAAAGGCGCTCGCCACTGCGCGGCCGAGGTTGCCCGCCGCGCCCGTGAGCATCACGGTGCGCATCAGAAGTCTTTCGGCTCCGACGGGAAGCTCGGCTTGCGCTTCTCGCGATGCGAAGCGACGCCTTCCTTCGCCTCAGGACCGGTGAATCCCAGGACCTCGAGCGCGAGCGAGGCGTCGAACGCGGGTCCGGCCATGCGCAGCCAGTTGTTGAGCGAGAGCTTGGTCCAGCGCAGGGCGGTCTGCGCGCCGCCGGCGAGCTTGCGCGCGACCTCGAGCGCCTTCGCCTGCAGCTCGCTTTCTTCGCACGTGAGCGAGACGAGCCCCATCCGCTCCGCCTCTTCGCCGCTGATCTGCTCGCAGAGCAGCAGGTAGTACTTCGCTTTGGCCATGCCGCAGAGGAGCGGCCAGATGATCGCCGCATGGTCGCCTGCGGCCACGCCGAGGCGCGTGTGCCCGTCGATGATGCGCGCGTTCCTGGCGGCGATCGAAATATCGGCGAGCAATCCGCAAACGAGGCCTGCGCCGACCGCGGGGCCGTGCATGGCGGAAACGATCATCTTCGAGCAGTTGATCAGGTTGTAGACCAGGTCCCTCGCTTCGCGCCAGACGCGAGCGCGCACCGCGAAGTCGCGCGTCATCTCCTCGACCATGGTGAGGTCGCCGCCGGCCGAGAAGCCGCGGCCTTCGCCGCGCAGGATGGCGACGCGCGTCTCGGGATCGCGATCGACATCGAGCCAGATGCGCGCCATCTCGCCGTGCATGCGCGCGTTCGTGATGGAGAGCTTGCCTTCCTCCGCCCGCATCGCAATCTCGAGGATGCCGGGCTCGAGCCGCCTGACCTTGAGCTCCTGGTAGCCGGAATAGTCCATCGGCGCATTCTACAATTCAGTGGTGAACCTCCCCGGCTTCGACTTCGCGCCGCGCTACGCGACATGGCGCGGCTGGCGCATCCACTACGTCGATGAAGGTCAAGGCGAACGCACTTTCCTCTGCCTGCACGGCGAGCCGACCTGGAGCTATCTCTACCGGCGCATGATTCCACGCTTTCCCGGCCGCGTGGTCGCGCCGGATTTCGTCGGCTTCGGGCGCTCCGACAAGCCGGAGGACGAAGCGCTTTACACCTTCGACTTCCATCGCCGCTTCCTGCTCGATTTCATCGAGCAACGCGGGCTACAGCACATCACGCTCGTCGTGCAGGACTGGGGCGGCCTCCTGGGTCTCACGCTGCCGATGGAGGTGCCCCAGATCGAAAGCCTGTTCGTCATGAATACGACGCTCGCGACCGGCGACGTGCCGCTAAGCGAAGGCTTTCTCGCCTGGCGCGCTTATGTGGCGAAGAATCCCGACCTTGCGTGCGGCAAGCTCATGTCGCGCGCCTGTCCGCATCTGAGCGAAGCCGAAGCGGCTGCGTACGACGCGCCGTACCCAAATGCAGCGAGCAAGGCCGGCGTGCGGCGCTTCCCGCAGCTCGTGCCGGAGAGGCCGGATGATCCGGGCGCAGCGATTTCGCGCAGCGCGCGCGGGTGGTTATCGACTGCCTGGAAAGGCGAGACATTCATGGCCGTGGGCGCCAAGGATCCCGTGCTCGGACCGCCGGTGATGAACCTGCTGCGCAGCTCGATCCGCGGATGTCCGGAGCCCGTGGTGATCGAGAACGGCGGGCACTTCCTGCAGGAATGGGGTGACGAAGTGATGGACGCATGGTCAGCTACCAAGACGTAGCCGCGGCTCACGAGCGGATCAAGGGTGCGGCGCGACGCACGCCGGTGCTCACCTCGTCGAGCACGGACGCGCTCATAGGCGCGAAGCTCTTCTTCAAGTGCGAGAACCTGCAGCGCATGGGCGCGTTCAAGTTCCGCGGGGCGTATAACGCGCTTTCGCAGCTCAAACCCGAGGAACGCAGCCGGGGCGTGCTCGCCTTCTCGTCGGGGAATCACGCGCAGGCCGTCGCGCTCGCCGGAAAGCTGCTCGGCATCAAGACGCTGATCGTGATGCCGGAGAACGCGCCGAAGGTGAAGCTCGAGGCCACACGCGGCTACGGCGCCGAGGTGGTCACCTACAAGATGGACCAGGACCGGGAGAAGGTCGCCGCGCAGCTCGCCCGTGAGCGCGGCATGGTCACCATCCCGCCCTTCAACCATCCGCACATCGTGGCGGGTCAGGGAACTGCGGCGAAAGAACTGCTGGAGGAAACGGGGCCTCTCGACCTGCTCGTCGTGCCCTGCGGCGGCGCCGGGCTCCTCTCCGGCTGCGCGATTGCCGCGCGGCATCTCGCGCCCGGCTGCCATGTGGTCGGCGTCGAGCCGGCGACAGGCGATGACGTCACGCAATCGTTCCGTGCGGGCAAGATCGTCGCCATCCCGGTGCCCGACACCATCGCCGACGGCGCGCGCACCACCGCGCCGGGCGACGTGACGTTCCCGCTGGTGCAGCGCTACGTAAGCGAGATGATGACGGTCACCGACGAGGAGTTGCTGCCCGCGATGTTCTGGCTCTGGGAGCGAATGAAGATCATCGTCGAGCCGACCGGCGCGCTCGGCTTCGCAGCGCTCTTCAGCAAGAAGCTCGAGCCGCGTGCGCGCATCGGCGTCGTGCTGTCGGGCGGCAACGTCGACCTCCGCTGGGCGGCCGCGCAGCTGGTAGCCAGGGGATGACGCGCCCCGTATCCCGAATTACACTCGCTGCACCAACGATTCCAAGAGGAGGAGGACCGTGTCCATTCGTTCGCTCATCGCGACCCTGCTGTGCTTGTGTGCATCCACCGCCATGGCGGCGGACCCGTACAAGATCGATGTCATCACCTCGCTGACTGGGGGCGCTTCGTTCCTCGGCAAAGGCGAGCAGCAGAGCCTGCAGTTGCTGGAGAAATCGGTGAACAAGACGGGCGGCATCAACGGCCGACCGCTCGAGCTGCAGTTCTACGACGACCAGTCGAGCCCGCAAGTGGCGGTCCAGCTCGCCTCGCAGATCAAGGCGAAGAACCCGCCGGTGATCCTGGGACCGTCGATCGTCGCAATGTGCAACGCCGCGGGTCCGCTGATGAAGGAGGGACCGGTGATGTATTGCCTGTCGCCGGGTATCCATCCGGCGCAAGGCAGCTTCGTGTTCACGTCGAGCGCCTCGACCTACGATCTCGCCAAGGCGCTCATGCGGCACTTCCGGCTGAAGGGCTGGAAACGGGTCGCCATCATGACGAGCTCGGACGCGAGCGGACAGGACGCGGAGCGTGGTCTCAACGAAGCGGCGGCCATGCCGGAGAATAAGGACATCCAGATCGTCGCGCGCGCGCACTTCAATACCACCGACGTGAGCGTCGCCGCCCAGATCGAAAACGTGAAGGCCGCTAACCCGCAGGCATTCATCGCCTGGAGCACGGGCGCGCCGATTGCGACGGTGTTCAAGGGCATCGTGCAGGCCGGGCTCGACGTGCCGACCGCGACCACCGACGGCAACATGACTTACGCGCAAATGAAGAACTACCACGACTTTCTGCCGAAGCAGCTGTACATCGCGAGCGCGATGTGGGCGGGCTACGGGCAGATCAAAGGCATCGATCCCGCCGTCGAGCGGCAGCAGAAGGCGTTCTACGACGAATACGCCGCGATCGGGCAGAAACCCGACCTGCCGGCGAGCATTGCCTGGAACAGCGGCCTCATCGTCGTGGACGCGCTGCGCAAGCTCGGCGCCGGCGTCACGCCCGTCCAGCTGCGCGAGCACATCGCCGGCCTGAAGGGATTCGCCGGCATCGACGGCATGCACGACTTCGCGAAATCGCCGCAGCGCGGCCTCGACCTGAGCGACGTGGTGGTCACGCGCTGGGACGCCGCGAAGAACACCTGGGTGGCGGTGAGCAAGCCGGGGGGCGAGCCGCTGCAGTAGCGAGTCGCGGCGGGCGGCATGGAGCAGGCCGCTCAGACCCTCATCGGCGGAATCCTGCAGGGCAGCGTCTTCGCGATCGTTGCCCTGGGGTTCACGCTGGTCTTTCGTGTCACCGGGGCGATCAATCTGTCGCAGGGCGCGTTCTGCATCCTCGGCGCGTTTGTGATGTTCTCGTTGGAGCAGACGTTCCATTGGCCGGTGGCGGTGGCCGCGGCCGGCGCCGCGCTCGCCACGGCGGCGGCTGGATTCCTGATCGGCGCAGGCACCTTCGTCCCGGCACTGTCGCGGCTTCCGGCGAGCAGCATGTTCATCCTCACCGCGGGCCTGCTGACGTTCCTCGAAGGCCTGTGCCTCGTGGTGTGGGGAAGCGAGCCTTACGCTCTGCCGCCCTTTTCCGGCGAGGCCCCGGTCGCGGTGCTCGGCATGCGACTGCCCACGCAGGGCCTGTGGATCGTCGGCGCCACGGTCGCCATCGTCGCCGGCATCTGGTGGCTGCTGATGCGCACTGCGCTCGGCGAGGCGCTTAGGGCCTGCGCGGAGAACCCGGCCGCGGCGCGCCTCATGGGAATCGACGTGGAACGCATGACGCTCTTCAGCTTCACGCTCGCCGCGTTCATTGCCGCCATCAGCGGCATCGCGGTCGCACCGATTCTTTCTTTCCAGTTCGACACGGGCCGCTTCTTCACCATCTCGGGATTCAGTGCAGTGGCGATCGGCGGACTCGGCTCTTTCGTCGGCGCCGTCGCCGGCGGCGAGCTGCTGGGCGCTGCCGAGCAGCTCGCGGCAGGCTACATCTCGTCGCTCTTCGCGAACGGCATCGCGCTTGCCCTTCTCATCGCGACGCTGCTCGTGCGCCCGAGCGGGCTTTTCGTGGCGCGCCGCACGCGGCGCGAGGACGTTCGCGACGAGCATCGCATCTACCACCCGGTGGTCCGCCTGCGCGGCGCACGCGGCCTCCTTTTCGCGACCGTGACGCTGCTCGTGGTCACCGGGCTGCCCTGGGTCGTGTCCGAAGGCATTATGAGCTCGCTCGTTATCACGGGCATCCTTTTCCTCGCCGTGCTTGGTCTGGACGTCCTCATGGGATACGCCGGCCAAGTGAGCCTCGGGCAGGCCGGCTTCATGGCCGTAGGCGGGTATACAGCGGCGATCCTCGCCACCAACTACGGTTGGTCGCCGCTTCTTGGGACGGCCGCGGGCCTCGTGCTCTCGCTCGGCTGCGCTGCCGCACTCTCGCTCGTCACCATGCGCCTGCGCGGCCATTACCTTGCGCTTGCCACGCTCGCCTTCGGGCTCCTCGTCGATTCGCTCACGGTGGGCATGACTGAAGTGACCGGCGGGCCATCCGGGCTCGTCGGCATTCCGGCATTCACCATCGGCGCGTTTGCCTTCGACACGCCGCGGAAGATGTATTACCTCGTCGCCGTGCTGCTCGCGCTCGCCATCGGCCTCCTGCTCGGCGGCATCCGCTCGAGCTTTGGCCGCGCGCTGCAGGCGGTGCGCACCGACCAGACGGCGGCCGCCGCGCTCGGCATCGACGTGCCGCGGTACAAGATGGCCGTGTTTGCGATCAGCGCCGCGCTCGCCTCCCTCGCAGGAAGCCTCTACGCGTTCTTCTTCCATTTCCTGTCGCCCGAGATGGTCGGCACGCAGCGCTCGCTGGAGATGATCGCCATGCTGGTCGTCGGGGGCGAAGGAACGCTGATCGGCCCCGTGTTCGGCGTTGCGCTGTTGACCCTCATCCCGACCATGTTCCAGCCGCTCGCCATATACAAGACTCTGGCGGAGGGCGTGCTCCTCGTCGTCACGGTGCGCTACCTCCCGGGCGGCATCTTCGGCACCCTCGCTTCGCGGCTCGCGCGATGAGCGTCCCTGCCCTGCAAGCGACCGCGCTATCGAAGTCCTTCGGCGGCGTGCGCGCCGCCGTTGACGTGTCTTTTGCCGTGCCGCCGGGCACGCTCACCGCCATCATCGGCCCCAACGGTGCCGGCAAGACGACCCTCTTCAACCTGGTCACCAACCTGTTCCCTGTCGACGCCGGAGAAGTCCGCTGCTTCGGAACGCCGCTCGCCGGCCGCACCGCCGCCGAGGTCGCGAAGCTGGGGCTCATTCGCACGTTCCAGAGCGCGCGCATTTTCCCCGGCATGACGGTGCTGGAGAACGTCCTCGCCGGCGCGCACCTGCTCGCGGGCTCGTCCACCCTGTCTCAGATGCTCTGGCTGCCGGCGGCACGCCGCGAAGAGCGCGCCCTCATCGCCCGCGGAGAAGCGTTGCTCGAGATCGCGGGACTCGCGGCCTACCGCGACGCAGCGGCGAACGAGCTGCCGATCGGTGCTCAGAAGCTGCTCGAAGTGATCCGGGGCCTGATGGCACGCCCGCGCCTCATGCTGCTCGACGAGCCTGCGGCAGGCTTGAACGACGCGGAGACCGCCGAGCTCGCCTCGTTACTGCGCGCCGTCCGCGCAAACGGCATCACGCTCGTCGTCGTCGAGCACAACATGTCGCTCGTGATGGGCGTGGCCGACCAGGTGATCGTGCTCGACTTGGGCAGCATCGTCGCGAGCGGCACCCCTGCCGAGATCCAGGCGAACCCGCGCGTCGTCGCCGCATATGTCGGCGCGGAGGCCACCTGATGCTCGAGCTGCGGTCCGTGAGCGCCGGCTACGGCGGCAACGCCGTCGTACACGGCATCGACCTGCGAGTCGGCGCCGGTGAGATCGTGGCGCTCATCGGCGCCAACGGCGCCGGCAAGTCGACCCTGGTGAAGACCATCTCGGGGCTCATTGCGCGGAAGGCAGGCGAGATCCTGTTCGACGGCCAGCCGATCGGCGCCCTTTCGCCGCGCGCACGCGTGCAACGCGGCATCGTCCATGTCCCCGAGGGCCGCCAGGTTTTTGCCGGCCTGTCGGTCACGGAGAACCTGCGCCTCGGAAGCTGGGCACAGCGCAGACTCTCGGGCAAGGCACGCATCGAGGCTCGCATGCGCGAGGTCATGGAGCGCTTCCCCGTCTTGCGGGAACGCCTCACTGCGCCTGCTGGAACTCTTTCCGGCGGGCAGCAGCAAATGCTCGCCATCGCGCGCGGCCTGATGGCCGAGCCGCGGCTGCTCCTCCTCGATGAACCGTCGCTTGGCCTCGCGCCCTTGCTCGTCGCAGAAACATTCGATCTCATCCGGAGCCTGCGCAATCGCGGGATGTCGATCCTCCTTGCGGAGCAGAATGCGCGCCTCAGTCTTGGGATCGCCGACCGCGGCTACGTCATAGAGACGGGTCGCGTCGCTCTGACGGGAACCGGGCGAGAGCTGCTCGATGAGCCGGACGTCGCCGCCCGTTATCTCGGCGTAGGAAGCGCGCTCGACCCACACGCGGGCGCCCGCTCCGAGGAGCTCGCGGTGCGCCTTGCGCGCGCGTTGCAGGGGCAGTGATTACTTGCGCTTCTTGCTTGCTTTCTTCTTCGCTTTTTTTCCGGAAGTCTTTTTCCCGGCGGCACGCTTCGGCTTGCGGCCAATGATTTTCGCCGGTCTTTCGCCCGGCTTCGGGAACTCCAGGATTGCATCCTTGAAGAGCTGCACGAGCCCGAGCACCGCCGCGGCCTGCGACGGATACATCGCTTCGGTGCGCACGATCAGCTCCTGATGGTTGTCCGGGTTGTAGAGCTCAGCCAGGTACTGTCCGCTCGATTGATCGAGCACGAACTCGACGCGAAATTGGGCCACCGGTGCTCCTCCTCGTCATCGATAATAGCCATCACCATGCGAGCAGTCGAGATCAGCCGCCCCGGCGGGCCCGAGGTGCTGAAGGTCACGGATTTCGCGACGCCCGCGCCAAAGCCGCATGAAATCCTGGTGAAGGTCGCGGCCGCGGGGGTCAACCGCCCCGACGTGCTCCAGCGCATGGGCCTTTACCCGGTGCCGCCCGATGCATCGCCGCTTCCCGGGCTCGAGATCGCGGGCGAAGTGGTCTCCGCAGGAAAAACCTTCAAGGTCGGCGACAAGGTCTGCGCGCTCACCAACGGCGGGGGCTACGCCGAGTTCTGCGCCGTGCCCGAAGTCCAGGCGCTGCCGATTCCCAGGAACCTCTCGATGGTGGAAGCGGCGTCGCTGCCTGAAACGTGCTTCACCGTCTGGGGGAATGTCTACGACCGCGGCAAGCTCGCGGCGGGCGAGTCGCTGCTTGTGCAGGGCGGCAGCTCCGGTATCGGCGTGACGGCGATCCAGATGGCCGCCGCGACCGGCAATCGCGTGTTCGCCACCGCAGGCAGCGACGAGAAAGTCGCGGCTTGCGTGAAGCTCGGTGCGGAGAAGGCGTTCAACTACAAGACGCAGGACTGGGTCGCCGAGGTGCGCGCGGCGACCGGCGGCAAGGGCGTCAACGTCATCCTCGACATGGTGGGGGGCGACTACGTGCCGCGCGAGCTGAAGTGCCTCGCCGAGGAAGGCCGCCTGGTGTTCATCGCCTTTCTGCGCGGCCCGAAGGCCGAGCTCGACATCGCACAGGTCATGGCCCGGCGAATCAGCATTACCGGCTCGACGCTGCGGCCGCGCTCGACCGAGTTCAAGGGGTATCTCGCAAGCAACCTGCGCGAGAGAATCTGGCCGCTCGTCGAGGCCAGGCGCATCAAGCCGCAGGTGTACAGGACTTTCCCGCTCGAGCAAGCGGGCGAAGCGCACCGCCTGATGGAATCTTCCCAGCACATCGGGAAGATCGTCCTTACCGTTTAGCTTCTTCTTTCAGCCACCCGACGAAGCCAGCGACCTCCGGCCGCCCCGCGGCCCCCTTCGACGTGATGATGAAATAAGCACGCGCAGGATCGGCGCTCGTCTTGAACGGCGCGATGAGATCGTTGCTGGCGATCAGGTCTTTGACCAGCGGGCTGCGGCCGAGCGCGACGCCGTGCCCCGCCACCGCGGCCGGAATGATCTGCTCGAAACCCGAGAACGAAAGCGTGCCCGCGGGCCGCAGGTCGGCAACGCCGGCGACCTCGAGCCAGCTCTTCCAGTGGAGCCAGGGATGGCGCCCGTCGGGATCGTCGTACTGCAGGAGCACGTGGTTCTTCAGGTCCGCGGGCTCGCGCAGCGGAATCTTCTTCAGCAGCTTCGGACTGCACACCGGGAATACGCGCTCGCCGAAAAGCTTCACCGCATTCGGTCCGGCGAGCGACGCCGGGCCATGGCGGATCGCGAGGTCCAGGCCGTCGCGGTCGAGGTCCTGCACTTTCGTCTCCGCCATGATGCGCACGTCCACGCCGGGATGCGTGCGCGTGAAGCCGGCGAGGCGTGGCACGAGCCATAGCGCGGCGAACGAATTGGTGGTCGTCACCGAGAGGGGCTTGCGCCCGCTTTGCGCCTTGAGGCGGCTCGTCGCCGTGCGCATCGTCGTCAGCACCTGGGCCGTGGCGGCATAGAACTGCTGCCCCGCGTCGGTGAGGACGAGCGCGCGATGACGGCGATGGAAGAGCGGCAGCCCGAGCTGGTCCTCGAGCTCCTTGATCTGCCGGCTGACCGCCGACTGCGTGAGGAACAGCTCTTCCCCCGCCTTCGTGAAGGACAGGTGCCGCGCCGCGGCTTCGAAGCCCTCCAGCAGGTCGAGGCTAGGGAAATTGCGCGGCATTCACATTCCTTTTGCTCATGCGTGGATTGAGAATTTACCGTTTGAGCGCCCCATGCGCAGGATGCATTCTACGCATGCGAAGAAAGGAGCAACACCATGACACTGGAACTCAAGAAAG
>DASQGW010000216.1:0-4462 GCA_035632415.1 Burkholderiales bacterium
AGCGTGCATTGCGCTGCTGCTCGCCGGCGGCGCATCGGCACAGCAACCGCCGATCAAAATCGGGATGAGCATGCCGCAGACCGGCTCGCTCGGCGCCGGCGGCAAAGCTGAACTCGTAGCGTTGCGCATGTGGGTCGAGGACGTCAACAAGAAGGGCGGCCTGCTCAACCGCAAGGTGGAGCTGATCGTGTACGACGACCAGACCAACCCGGCGCTGACGCCCGGCATCTACACCAAGCTGCTCGACGTCGACAAGGTCGACCTGCTGTTCGCGCCCTACGGCACGGTGCCGACCGCGCCGATCATGCCGCTCGTCAAGCAGCGCGGCCTGCTCCTCATGGGCAATTTCTCGTTCCAGGTGAACCACACCGTGAAGCACGACATGTGGTTCAACAACCTGCCGGCGGCCGACGCGCAGAGCTGGTTCACCGGCTTCTTCGAGCAGGGACAGAGGTCCGGCGCGAAGTCGATCGCGTTCCTCGCAGCCGACCAGGAATTCGCCCAGAACCTCGCGAACGGTGCCAAGGAGCTCGCGCAGAAGGCGGGGCTCAAGACCGTCTACAGCCAGAATTACCCGCCGACGACGACCGACTTTTCGGGATTGATCCGCGCCGTGCGCGCCGCGCAGCCCGAGATGGTCTTCGTCTGTTCCTACCCGAACGATTCGGTCGCGATCGTGCGGGCGATGAACGAGATCGGCGTCGGCTCCTCGGTGAAGCTCTTCGGCGGCGGCATGGTCGGGCTGCAATTCACGCCGATCATGGAGTCGCTCGGCTCGATGCTGAACGGCATCGTCAACTACAACTCCTACGTGCCGGGCGTGAAGTACCCGGGCATCGAGGAGTTCCTCGCTCGCTACCAGAAGAAGGCGGCGGAGGAGAAGGTCGACCCGCTCGGCTTCTACCTGCCGCCCTTCGGCTATGCGATGGGGCAGATGCTCGAGCAGGCGGTGCACGGCACGAAGAGCATCGACCAGAAAAAGCTTGCCCAGTACCTGCACAGCCACACGATGCAGACCATCGTCGGCCCGATCAGCTACAACAAGGACGGCGAGTGGGCGCATTCGCGCATGCTGATGATCCAGTTCCGCGACATTGCCGACAAGAACCTCGACCAGTGGCGCAGCCCCGGCAAGCAGGTCGTGCTCTATCCGTCGCAGTACAAGACGGGCGACGCGGTGATGCCTTTCGAGAAAGCCCGGGGCAAATAGAAATCCTGCGATGCATAAAACGGCGCGGTGACCCCGCGCCTTTTTTTTAGATGGGCATCCCTCTAGAACTGCTGCTCGAGGCAGTCGTGTACGGCATCCTGCTCGGCGGGTTCTACGCCGCCGTGAGCATGGGGCTGTCGGTGTCGTTCGGCCTGCTCGACGTGCCGAACGTCGCGCATCCGGCGATCATGGTGCTCGGCTCCTACTGCACCTACGTCGTGGTCGGCCGTTTCGGCCTCGACCCGCTCGTCGCCGGCGTGGTGCTGATGCCGGCCTTCTTCCTCCTCGGCATGGCCGTGTACCGCTTCTACTACGAAGTGTTCGAAAAGCGCGGCGGCCGGGAAACGGGAGTGCGCGGCATCGCCTTCTTCTTCGGCCTCGCGCTCATCATCGAGGTCGGCCTGATCCTCGTTTTCGGCGTGGATCAGCGCATGGTCGAGGCGCCCTACATCGGCAAGAGCATCTCTACGTTTCACGACATCCGCATTCCTCTGCGTACGCTTGTCGCCTTCGGCGTCGCGGTGCTGCTCACCATCGTGCTCACGCTCTACATGTCGCACACCTTTACCGGCCGCGCGATCAAGGCGGTCGCACAGGACGAGACGGCGCTGCGCCTGATGGGGGCGAACCCGGTGCGCATCAAGCAATGGGCGTTCGGCATCGCTACGGCGGTCAGCGTGCTCGCGGGCGCCATGCTGATCATCGTCGGGCCGGTCGAGCCCGGCATGGACCGCGTCTACATCGGCCGCACCTTCGCCGTGGTCGTGCTCGCCGGCCTCGGCAGCATGACCGGCACCGTCGCGGCCGGCATGATCCTCGGCATCTCGGAATCCATCGTCCTCATGCACCCCGGGCTCGGCGCGTCCTGGGCGCCGGCCGTGTCGTTCATGCTGCTCCTCGCCATGCTCGGCATTCGCCCGCAAGGACTGTTTGGCCGATGAGGTTCTGGATCGGCGCCGCGGCGGCCCTGACGGTGCTCACCGTGGTGACTGCGACGGTCCAATACGAGTATTTCTTCTTCGCGGGCTATACCGTCCTCATGTTCATCGCGCTCGCCACCGCCTGGAACATCCTCGGCGGCTATGCGGGCTACGTGAACTTCGGCACGCCGGCGTTCTTCGGCCTGGGAGCCTATACGGCCGCCGTGTTGTACAAGGCGACCGCCGCGCCGCTCGCCTTGCAGATGGCCGCTGCCGCAGTGATGGCCGCAGCGCTGGGATTCGGCGCCGGCCTGCTGACCCTCAGGCTGCGCGGCATCTTCTTCGCCATCGCCACGATCGCGGTGACGCTGATCATGGAGACGGTCTTCATCAACTGGCGCTACGCCGGCGGGGCGACGGGGCTGCAGCTCCTGCGGCCGGCGCCGATCGCGCCGTTCGAGTCGTACATCAAGATGCTGTTCGTGGTCATGGGCCTGACGGCGATCGCGTCGGTGGCGATCGCGCGCTACATCGAGCGCTCGTGGATCGGTCGCGGCCTGCGCGCGATCCGAGACAGCGAGGAGGCCGCCGAGGCGAGCGGGGTGCCGACGCTCAGGCTCAAGCTCTTCGCCTGCACCATCTCCGGGGCGCTGATGGGCGTCGCGGGGGCGCCGATGCCGATGTATCTCTCCTTCATCGAGCCGGCCTCGACCTTCAACCTGAACTACGCCATCGGCGCGCTCGCGAGCCCGATGATCGGCGGCACGGCGCACTGGCTCGGGCCGGTGATCGGCGCGGCGCTCCTTGCCTCCCTGCAGCAGCTCATCACGGTCACGGTCTCGAACGAGGTGAACGTGCTGATCGTCGGCGTGATGCTGGTCGTATTCGTGGTGGCCGCGCCCGACGGGATCCTCGGACTCTACCGCCGTTTGTTCGGGCGAAAATGAGCGCGCTCCTCAGCGTCCGCGCGTTGTCGAAGAGCTTCGGCGGCTTCGCCGCGCTCACCGAGGTGAGCCTGGAAGTCGCCCAGGGCGAGCGCTTCGGCCTCATCGGCCCGAACGGCTCGGGCAAGACCACGCTCATCAACTGCGTGTCGGGGCTGCTGCGCAATGACGGCGGCTCGATCCATTTCGAGGGCCGGGAGATCTCGTCGCTGCCGGCCTACGTGCGCGCGCGGCGCGGCATCGCGCGCAGCTTCCAGGTGCCGCGGCCGTTCCAGACCATGACGGTGCTCGAGAACCTGCTGGTGCCTTCGGCCTACGTGCAGCACATGAAGGACGTCGACGGCGAAGCAAAAGCGATGGAGATTCTGAGCGACATGGGGCTCGGCACCAAAGCCCATGCGACGGCCAGCCAGCTCTCGCAGGTCGAGCTGCGCAAGCTCGAGCTTGCGCGCGCGATGGCGGCGCGGCCGCGGCTGCTCATCTCGGACGAGGCGATGGCGGGGCTCTCGGGCGCGGAAGTCGACGAGGTGCTCGCCATCCTCTTCAAGCTTAACGAGTCCGGCATCACCGTCATCATGATCGAGCACATCATGCAGGCGGTCATGCGCTTCTCGCAGCGCGTGATCTGCCTCGACGCCGGCCGCATCATCTGCGAAGGCACGCCGAGCTCGATCGTGCAGAACCCGGACGTGCAAAAGGCCTACCTTGGCGCTTGAGCTCCTCATCCGCGACGTCGACGCCGGTTACGGCGCCGTGCGCGCGCTCCATGGCATTTCAGTCTCCATAAACGAAAAGGAGACGGTGGCGCTGCTCGGCACCAACGGCAACGGCAAGAGCACCCTCATGAAGTGCGTGATGGGCATGGTGCGGCCGACGCGCGGCACGGTCACGCTCGCGCTCGACGGCACGAAGCACGATCTCACGCGCCTTTCCACCGAGGCGATCGTCAACCTCGGCGTCGCCATGGTGCCCGAGGGCCGGCGGCTCTTCCCCCGCCTGACGGTCGAGGAAAACCTGCTCCTCGGCGCTTTCCGGCCCCTCGCGCGCCGCGAGATCGGGCGCAACCTCGCCTTCTCGTACGAAGCTTTTCCGGTGCTCGCCGAGCGCCGCCGCCAGCTCGCGGGCTCGATGTCCGGCGGCCAGCAGCAGATGCTCGCGATCGCGCGGGCGCTGATGTCCGCGCCGAAGCTCCTGCTGGTCGACGAGCCCTCGGTGGGCCTCGCGCCCATCCTGGTGTCGCACACGATCACCAAGATCAAGGAGCTCAAGGAGAGCTACGGCCTCACGGTGCTGATGGCGGAGCAGAACTTCCACCAGGCGATCCGCATCGCCGACCGCGGCTACATCATCGTGCACGGCGAGATCGTCTTCGAAGGCGGCGTGCGCGA
>DASQGW010000217.1:0-25454 GCA_035632415.1 Burkholderiales bacterium
ATCTGCACCGTATCGCCACGCCCGAACGAGGGGAGCCAGCCGAGCTGCACGGAGAAGACGAGGATCAGCAGGATGCCGATGAGAAAGGTCGGCAGCGACACGCCGGCGAGCGAGATGCCGAGCAGGAAATGCGAGAGCCACGAGTTTCGCCGCAGCGCCGTGTACACACCCATCGGGATGCCGGCGGCGAGCGCGAAGAGCGCCGCCATGAACGAGAGCTCGAGCGTTGCCGGCAGCCGCTCGACGATCAGCGCCGACACGGGCCGCACCTGGCGCAGCGACAGGCCGAACTCGCCGTGCACCGCGCGCTCGACGAACCGCGCGTACTGCACGTAGAACGGCTGGTCGAGCCCGAGTTGCTGCGTCACGCGCACGCGGTCTTCGGGCGTCGCGTCCTGGCCGAGCATGAACAGCACCGGGTCGCCCACGAAGCGGAACAGCGCGAAGGCAATGAGGCCTACGGTCAGCATGACGAGGATCGCCTGCCCCAACCGCCGCAGGATGAAAGCAGCCATGGCTCGTTTCCCTCTCTGCGAGAATGTTACCGCATGGATTTTGCGCAGAAAGTCGTGCGCTGGCAGCGCCGGCACGGGCGCCGCAACCTGCCCTGGCAGGGCACGCGCGACCCCTACCGCATCTGGCTCTCCGAAGTGATGCTGCAGCAGACGCAGGTGAGCACCGTGATCCCGTACTACCGCCGGTTCACGGCGAAATATCCGACGGCCAGGGCGCTCGCGCGAGCGAGCGAGGAGCAAGTGCTCGAGCTCTGGAGCGGCCTCGGCTACTACGCGCGCGGCCGCAACTTGCATCGCGCCGCCCGGCGGATCGCCGCGCAAGGTTTCCCGCGCAGCGCGCAAGAGATCGCGCAGCTGCCGGGCGTCGGGCGCAGCACGGCCGCCGCGATCGCGGCGTTTGCCTACGGCGAGCGTGCCGCCATCCTCGACGGCAACGTGAAGCGGGTGCTTTCGCGCGTCTTCGGTGTCTCCGACGAAAAAGCGCTCTGGCCGCTCGCCGAGCGGCTGCTGCCGCCGCGCGCCATCGAAACCTACACGCAGGGCCTCATGGATCTCGGCGCGACGGTTTGTACGCGCCGCCTTCCAACCTGTGAGCGCTGCCCGCTCGCCGAGGCTTGTGTCGCGCGCAAGCAAGACCGGATCGCCGAGCTACCGCCGCCGCGCCGGCGGCGCGAGCTGCCGCAGAAGGAAGTCACGTGGCTCGTCTTGCGGCACGACGGTGCGGTGCGCCTGGAGCGTCGCCCGGCGCCCGGCATCTGGGGCGGCCTGTGGTGTCCGCCCGAGTTGAACGGCAAGCGACCGCGCAATGCAAGGAGGCTGCCCGCCATCGAGCATGGCTTCACGCACTTCCGGCTGCGCATTCAGCCGCTGCTTTGCGATGTGCCGAAGAGAACCGCCGGGCGCTGGCTGAAGATCGCCGAAGCGGGGAGGGCAGCGCTGCCCGCGCCGGTCAAGGCTCTGCTCGGGCGCTTGTCCGCAACAGCGCATTCACGCGCTCGAGGCGCATAGCGGCATCGTTCACCTCGAGGAGCGCCTGCTTCTCGGCGAGCGGCAACGGCAGGAGCTCGGCAAGACGGGAGCTCAGCCAGGTCGCCGAGTCGAGCCGGTGCGGCGCCGGCAGCAAGCCCGCGTGTTGCTCGATCACGCGCTCGAGGAGGCGTACGCACGCCGCGCAGCTCTCGGGCACCGGGGCATCGTTCTCGGCCGGCAGTATTTCAATCCGGGCGACCTGCAGCCCGTTGCGCTCGACGCGGCGCTCGACGATGCGAAAGCGCTGCTCGCCGTGCGCGATCACTTCGAGCAGTCCCAGCTGCGCCATATCCCACTCCCCGATGCGCGCCGTGCAACCGACATCGGCGGGGACCGCTGGCGCACCCACTTCCTGGCCCTCGCGGATCGCGCAGACGCCGAAAGGCGAGCCGTCGCGCAGGCAGCGCTTCGCCATGTCCATGTAGCGCTGCTCGAAAATGCGCAGCGGCAGCCGCCCTCCGGGAAAGAGGACGGTGTTGAGGGGGAACAGCGCCAGCTCTTGCGTCACGCGCTCTCTTGCGCAAGCGAGCGATGGCGGACGAGCACGCGCCAGTCGGCGCGGAACGCCTTCGCCAGCTCCTCGGCGAGATAGACCGAGCGGTGGCGCCCGCCGGTGCAGCCGATCGCGACCGTGACATGGCTGCGGTTCTCGCGCACGATCTCCGGCAGCCAGCGCTCGAGCAGCGCGCGCACGTCATCGAGCCAGCGCGTGACCTGTGCTTCGCGCTTGAGATAGTCGATCACCGGGGCATCGCAGCCGGTGAAGGGACGCAGCTGCGGGTCGTAATGCGGATTGGGCAGCATGCGGCAATCGAGCACCCAGTCTGCATCGAGCGGAATGCCGTCCTTGTAGGAAAACGATTCGAAGAGCAGCGTCAGCGCGCCGGCGCCAAGGCCGAGCTGGTCGCGGATCCAGTTCTGCAGCACCCGCGGCTGCAGATCGCTCGTGTCGATGCGGCTGCCGAGCGGCGCGATGCCGGCGAGGAGCTGGCGCTCGCGCTCGATCGCCTCGGCGAGCGTCTTGCCCTGCGCGGCGAGCGGGTGGCGGCGCCGCGTCTCGGAGAAACGCCGCAGCAGCGTGCTCGAACTGGCCTCGAGGTAGAGCACGCGGCAGTCGACGCCGCGCTTGCGCAGGTCCTCGATGTGCTGCGGCAGCGCGGCGAGTGCGGCGCTGCGCGCGTCGATACTGACGGCAGCGCGGTCGTGGCCCGCTTCGGCGAGGAAGTCGACCGTCTCCATCAGCAGATTCGCGGGCAGGTTGTCGATGCAGTAATAGCCCCCGTCCTCGAGCACTCTCAACGCCACGCTCTTGCCGGCGCCGGAGAGCCCGCTGACGAGCACGAGCTGCATTACTCGTTCTTGTCCATCTGATTGCGCTGGCGCGCAAGGAACTCGGCGGTCGAGTCGATGCCGCGCAGGCGCAGGATTTCGTTGCGCACCGCGGCCTCCACCAGCACCGCGAGGTTGCGGCCGGCGGCGACCGGGATCGTGACCCTGCGCACCGTGACGCCGAGGATTTCTTCGGACTGCGCGGTGAGCGGCAGGCGCTCGCCCGGATCGCGCCCACCGGGCTGCGGGCGCTCGAGATGCGCGATCAGGCGCAGCTTCATTTTCCGGCGCACCGCCGTCTCGCCAAAGATCGTGCGGATATTCAGGAGTCCCAGGCCGCGCACCTCGAGAAAGTCCTTCAGCATGGGCGGGCAGCGCCCCTCGAGCGTCTCGGCGGCGATGCGCGAGATCTCCACCACGTCGTCGGCGACGAGCCCGTGGCCGCGGCTGATGAGCTCGAGGCCGAGCTCGCTCTTGCCGACGCCGGACTCGCCGGTGATCAGCACGCCGAGCCCGAGCACGTCCATGAACACGCCGTGGCGCTCGGTGGTCTCGGCCAAGAGCTTCGCAAGATAGCGCGCCAGCTTCTCGATCACCTGCGGCGCCGGCAGCGGCGACGTGAAGAGCGGCGTGTGCGTGGCGGTCGCGGCGTCGACCAGCGCTGGCGGCGGCGCGACGCCGTCGGCGATGATCACCGCGGCGGGATGCGATTCGAGCAGACGCTCGATGAAGCCGGCGACGATGGCGGCTTCATAGGCGCCGATGACCTGGATGGAGTTCGGGTGGGTAAGGTTGAGGTGGCCGATCAGCGCCGCGGCGGTCGCGGCCTCGCGGCGCACCGCGGTGCCGCCTTCCCTCGCCGCCACCCAGGCGAGGGAGAGCGCCTCGCGGTTGTCCTCATGCAGCCGCGCGACGTTGACCTGAAGCATCCGGCTGCCATGCCGTGACCAGCTGATGGAGCTCGGCCGCATCCTTCGCGGCGCTCATCGCCTCGCGCAGGCTCCGGTCGGAGAACATCTGCGCGAGCTCGGAAAGGATCTGGAGATGCTTCTCGGTGGCCTTCTCGGGCACGAGCAGGATGAAGGCGAGCGTGACGGGCGCGCCGTCGGGCGCGTCGAACGGCACCGGCTGCGCGAGGCGGATGAAAGCGCCAAGCGCTTCCTTGAGTCCCTTGATCCGCCCGTGCGGGATCGCCACGCCCTGGCCGAGGCCGGTCGACCCCAGGCGCTCGCGCGCGAAGAGACTCTCGAACACCTGGCTGCGGGCGATGCCGTCATGGTTTTCGAACAGCAGCCCCGCCTGCTCGAACAGGCGCTTCTTGCTCGACGCCTGCAGGTCGACGAGCACATGGGACGCAGGCAGCAGTTTGCCGACGAGACTCATCAGGCGCGCTTGTTCTCCTCGTAGCGCTTGTCCTTATAGCGTAGCACCTGCCGGTCCAGCTTGTCGGCGAGGAGGTCGATGGCTGCGTACAGGTCCGTTTCCTCGCTCTCGCAGTGCAGGTCCTTGCCGCGCACGTGCAGCGTGACCTCCGCCTTCTGCCGGACCTTGTTGACGGTGAGGATGACGTGGGCGTCGATCACATGGTCGAAATGGCGCGTCACGCGCTCGAGCTTGGTGCGCACATAAGTACGGATGGCGGGAGTCACTTCGAGATGATGGCCGCTCACGTTGAGGTTCATAGTGCCTTTCTCTGGTTGACGGCGGGAATCTGCAGCGCCTCGCGATATTTCGCAATCGTGCGGCGGGCGACGACGATGCCTTGCTCGCCCAGGATCTGGGAGATGCGCGCGTCGGACAGCGGCGCCTTCGCGTCTTCCGCGGCGACGAGCTGCTTGATGAGCGCGCGGATCGCGGTGGAGGAAGCGGCGCCGCCCGCCTCGGTCGCGACGTGGCTGCCGAAGAAATACTTGAGCTCGAAGGTGCCGCGCGGCGTCGCCATGTATTTCTGCGTCGTGACGCGCGAGATCGTGCTCTCGTGCAGGCTGAGCGTCTCGGCAATCTCGCGCAGCACGAGCGGGCGCATCGCCACCTCGCCGTGCTCGAGGAAGTGGCGCTGGCGGTCGACGATCGCCTGCGAGACGCGCAGGATGGTGTCGAAGCGCTGCTGCACGTTCTTGATGAGCCAGCGCGCTTCCTGCAGCTGCGTCGAGAGGGAGCCCGCGCTGCGCGCGCCGGCGGCGATCTCGGCATAGAGGCGGTTGATGCGCAGGCGCGGCATCGCCTCGGGGTTCAAGCTCGCGCGCCAGACGTTGCGCACCTTCTTCACGATGACGTCGGGCACGACGTAGCGTGCCTCGAGCTTGGCGAAGGCCGCGCCGGGCCGCGGATTGAGCGTGCGGATCAGGCCCTGAGCGGCGCGCAACGCATCGTCGTCCGCGCCGGTGAGCGCCTTCAGTCGAGAATAGTCGCGCGCGGCGAGCAGCTCGAGGTGCTTGGTCACGATCTCGAGCGCGAGACCGCGCCCGGCGCACTCGGCGTGGTTGCGCAGCTGCAGCGCGAGGCATTCGCTGGGCGAACGCGCGCCCACGCCGGCCGGCTCGAAGTGCTGCAGGTGCTGCAACGCGATCGACAGCTCGCCGAGGAAAGATTCAGGATCGGCTTCCGCCTCGGCGGGCAGCAGCGCGACGATCTCTTCCAGCGGCTGCGTCAGGTAGCCGTCCTCGTCGAGCGCGTCGATCAGGAGCTCGACGAAGATGCGGTCGCGCGGGTTGAGCTTGGTGAGCGAGAGCTGCGCATGCAGGTGATCGCGCAGCGTCGGCGTGTCGGGCGGCGTGAAGCTCCTCTCGCCTTCCTCGTCGCTTTCGCTCGTGCGCCAGCTGGTCGTGAGATCCGACCAGTCGGTGTCCGGCGCCGGCGGCGCTTCGGCCGGCTCCGGCGACGAAGGGGGGGCACTGCCGGCAGCCGGTGCCGCAGGCGCTTCGCCCGAGTCTTCGACGTCTTCGCGCTCGAGCGCCGGGTTCTCCATGAGGAGCCGGTCGATCTCCTGATTGAGCTCGACCGTCGAGAGCTGCAGCAGCCGGATCGACTGCTGCAACTGCGGCGTCAGCGTGAGGTGCTGCGACAGTCGGAACTGCAGGGAGGGTTTCATCAAGGTCTGCAGTGTGCCGAGGCGAACGTTACAAAGCTGTAAAGCTACATCCGGAAGTTCTCGCCCAGATAGACCCGGCGCACGCTGTCATTATAGACAATCTCCTCCGGGTGCCCCGAGGCGAGCACGGCGCCTTCGTTGATGATGTAGGCGCGGTCGCAGATGCCGAGCGTCTCTCGCACGTTATGGTCCGTAATGAGCACGCCGATGCCGCGCTCCTTCAGGAACCTAATGATGCGCTGGATGTCGAGGACCGCGATCGGATCGACGCCGGCGAAGGGCTCGTCGAGCAGGATGAAAGTCGGCTTCGTGCCGAGCGCGCGGGCGATCTCGAGTCTGCGCCGCTCGCCGCCCGACAACGAAAGCGCGGCGTGCTTGCGCAGATGCACGATATTCAGGTCCTTCAGGAGCTCGGTGAGCCGCGCCTCGATATTCTCGCGCGGCAGCCCCTGCAGCTCGAGGATCGCCTGCACGTTCTCCTCGACCGTGAGGCGGCGGAACACCGAGTTCTCCTGCGGCAGATAAGAGATGCCAAGGCGCGCACGCCGATGGATCGGCAGGTGCGTGAGCTCCGTGTCGTCGAGGTAGATGGCGCCCGCATCGACCGGGATGAGGCCCACGATCATGTAGAAGCAGGTCGTCTTGCCCGCGCCGTTGGGTCCGAGCAGGCCCACCACCTCGCCGCTGCCGACCTCGAGCGAGACGTCCTGAACGACGGTGCGCGACTTGTAGCGCTTGCGCAGCCGCTGCGAGCGCAAACGACTCCCCGCGTCGGGCTTGGACAGGTCCATCTATTTTTCCGGCGGCCTCGGCTGGATGGTCGCGCGCACGCGGCCGCCGCTGCCCTTGGCCGGCGTCACCGTGAAGAAGTCCGAGCGCTGGTCGACGAGGATGTAGTCGCCGGCGACCTCGTCGCCGCCGCGGTTGACGCGCGCGTCCTCGAAGAGCTCGATCTTGCCGCTTCGCTCGTCGAGCTCGACGCGCTTTGCCTCGCCTTCCATCCAGACGCCTTCCTTCTCGGGCGGCTTCGGGTCCTGGCGCTGGCGAAAGCGCACCGGGTTTCCCGTCGCGGTCGCGTACTGGTTGCCCTCGGCATCCTGGCGCACGACGATGCGGTCGGCGCGGATGTTGAGGGTGCCGCGCGTCACGACGACATTGCCTTCGAACACATTCATGCGGTGCGCATCGTCGGCGCTCATGCGGTTCGCTTCGATCTCGATCGGCTTCGTGCTGTCGGCCTGCTCGGCGCGGACCGTCGCGCTGGCGAGGACGAGCAACCAGGGGAGCAGGTTCACGGCGCCTTCTTGGGATCGAACCGCGCCCGCACGTCGGAGTGCAGGAAGAGCTCGCGCGTGTCGGTGTGGTACTCCATGCCGCGGCCGGTCAGGAAGCGACCCTCCTCTTGGAACTGCACTTCGCGGTCGGTGCGCACCAGCGCGCGGTCGCGCAGGATGTGCAGGAAGCTCGTCGTCATCTTCGCGGCCGGCTCCTTGGCGTCGGCGTCGCGCAGCAGCACCACATGGTCGTAGAGGAAGATCTCGTCGCCTTCGCGCGAGATCTGGCCGCGATCGGCCTGCACGGTGTAGCGCGGCTGGTCGGGCTTGGACTGCACCAGGCGCGGCGCCGTCACGTCGGTGGAATCGTCGTCCGGATAGTGCTGCATTTGCGCCGCGGCAAGGCTCGTTACGGCCTGCCCGTCGCGGTTGTATGTCGTCGTGGTGAAGTTGGTCACGAGGTAGTCGGGATCATGGCGGCGCAGCGACGGATGATCGCCGCCTTCGACTCGCACCTGATGGTCGAGCCAAAGCGTGAGGAGCGCGAGCGATGCCATCAGAAGCAGGGGGAAGAGCCGCGTGGTGCTCATTTCAGGTAACGCCGCATCACTTTACCGAGCTTGCCCTGCGCCTCGAGGATGAACTCGCACACCTCGCGCGCGGCGCCGTGTCCGGCATCGGCGGAGGCGATGTAGTGGGCGCGCCGGCGCACGTCCTCCGGCGCCTCGTGCGGCGCGCAGGCAAAGCCGCAGCGCGTGAGGACCGGCAAGTCGACGAGGTCGTCGCCCATATAGGCCACGGCGGCCTGCCTGACCTTGAGTTGCCGCAGCATGTGCTCGAAAGCACGCAGCTTGTTATCGGCGCCTTGCACCACATGCTTGATGCCGAGCCCTTTCGCTCGCTCCTCGACCGCCTGCGATTGGCGGCCGCTGATGATCGCCGTGTCGAGGCCCGCCATGCGCAACAGGTGCACGCCGTGGCCGTCGAATGCGTGAAAGGCCTTCAGCTCCTCGCCGCCGGGCCCGTACCACAGTCTTCCGTCGGTGAGGACGCCGTCGACATCAAAGATCACCAGGCGCACGCGGCGCGCCCGCGCCAGCGCATCAGGAGCGAGATAGTGCATCGACGCTAGATGACTTTGGCGCGGAAGAGATCGTGCATATTGAGCGCGCCGAGGAGTGCGCCGCGCTCGTCGACGACCAGCAGCTGATTGATCTTGTGCGCCTCCATGAGCTGCACCGCCTCGACGGCAAGCGCGCCCGGCGCGAGCGTGCGCGGCGAGCGCGTCATCACCTCGTCGACGCTCACCGCGCTGAAGTCGACGCCTTTCTCGAGCGCACGGCGCAGGTCGCCATCGGTGAACACTCCGCGCACCCGCCGCTCGCCATCGATGACCGCGGTCATGCCGATCTTGCCGCGCGTCACCTCGGCGATCGCCTTGAGGCCCGGCGCGCCGAGCGGCACGGCCGGAAGGTCGGCGCCCTTGCGCATGACATCGGCGACGTGAAGGAGCGCCTGGCGCGGCAGCCGGCCCTTCGGATGGCTGCGCGCGAAATCGTCCGACGTGAAGCCGCGCTTCTCGAGCAGCGCGACCGCGAGCGCATCGCCGAGCGCGAGCGCTGCCGTGGTGCTTGCCGTCGGTGCAAGATTGAGCGGGCAGGCTTCCTGCGCGACACGCGCGTCGAGATGCACATCCGCCTCGCGCGCGAGCGCCGAGTCGGCATTGCCGGTGATTGCAATCAGCGTGGCGCCGCGCCGCTTGACGAGCGGCACGATGTCGAGGAGCTCGTCGCTCGACCCCGAGTAGGAGATGGCGATGAAGACATCGCCCGTCTCGATCATGCCGAGGTCGCCGTGGCTCGCCTCGGCCGGATGCACGAAGTAGGCCGGCGTGCCCGTGCTCGCCATGGTGGACGCGATCTTGCGCGCGATGTGGCCGCTCTTGCCGATGCCGCTCACCACGACCCGGCCGCTGCGCCCGGCGATCAGATCGATCGCGGCGACGAAGCGCTCGTCGAGCCGCTCGGCGAGCGCGCGCACCGCATCCGCTTCGATCGCAAGCACCCGCCGCGCGAGCTCCAGAGCGCTGGCTTCGCGCGCTTTTTTGGCGCTTTTTTCGACGGCGCGAGCGGCCTTTATCATAGGGGCGGAGTATAGCCCAATGACTCTTGGCATCTCGCTCGCCTCGGTGCTCGTCCTCCTCGCGGCGAGCGTGATCGCCGTCGCGCTGTGCCGCGCGCTCAAGCTGCCTGCGCTCGTCGGCTATCTCGTCGCGGGCATCGCGCTGGGTCCGCACGCGCTTGGCCTTGTCTCGAACCCGGAGGAAACGCGGCACCTCGCGGAGTTCGGCGTGGTCTTTCTCATGTTCTCGATCGGGCTCGAGTTCAGCCTCGGCAAGTTGCGCTCGATGCGCCGCGTGGTGTTCGGGCTGGGCGGCGCGCAAGTCTTCGCGACCGCGGTGCTCGTCATCGGCGGCGCACTGGCGCTCGGACTCCCCTGGCAGGCGGGCCTCGCGCTCGGCGGCATCGCGGCCATGTCTTCGACGGCCATCGTTTCTCGGCTGCTCACGGAACGCGGGGAGCTCGATTCACCCCACGGGCGCCAGGTGGTCGGCGTGCTGCTCTTCCAGGATCTTGCGGTAGTGCCGCTCCTCGTGGTGATCCCTGCGCTCGCACAGCCGCCTGGCGTGCTCGGCCTCGCCGTGGCCACGGCGCTTGCCACGGCGACGCTCGCGTTGATCGTGGTCGTGCTTGCAGGTCCGAGCCTGATCCGTGGCTGGCTCGGTGTCGTAGCGAGGTTGCGCTCGACCGAGCTTTTCGTGCTGAACGTGCTCCTGGTCATTTTGCTGCTCGCCTTTCTTACGGGGCTCGCCGGGCTCTCGCTCGTGCTGGGCGCCTTCCTCGCCGGGATGCTGATCTCGGAAACCGAATACCGCTTCCAGGTCGAGGAGGACATCAAGCCTTACCGCGATGTGCTGCTCGGCCTCTTCTTCATCTCGATCGGCATGCTGCTCGACTTGCGCGTGGTCATCGCACACGCGGGAATGGTGCTCGCGCTCTTCCTTGTGCTGCTGGCCGGCAAGCTCGCTCTCGTCGCCGCATTGTCGAGGGCATTCGGCACCCCGGCGGGCACCGCGCTGCGCGTCGCGCTCGCGCTGGCGCAGGCCGGGGAGTTCGGCTTCGTGCTGCTGCCCATTGCGGCGCGCGCCGGTTTGCTGAGCGATGCCATCGCGCAGGCGGCGCTTGCGGCAATGATCCTGTCGATGCTGGTCGCGCCGCTCATCATCACGGCGTCGGATGCCATCGTCATGCGCGTCTCGCGCTCGGAGTGGATGCTGCGATCGCTCGAGTTGCACCGGGTCGCCACGCAAGCGATGAGCGCCGAGCGCCACGTCGTCGTGCTCGGCTATGGGCGCAACGGCCAGCGCCTGGCGCGCCTGCTCGATGCCGAAGGCGTGCGCTATGTGGCGCTCGACCTCGACCCCGAGCGCGTCCGCGAGGCGGCGCTCGCCGGCGACAACGTCGTCTTCGCTGACAGCTCGCGCCGCGAGGCTCTCATCGCCGCCGGCATTTCGCGGGCTGCAGCGGCGGTGGTGACGTTCGCCGACGTGCCGGCCTCGCTGCGCGTGCTCGCCCACATCCATGCGTTGAACCCGGCGCTGCCGGTGATCGTGCGCGCTCGCGACGAGGGCGATATCGCTCCGCTCTCCAAGGCCGGCGCGACGGAAGTCGTCCCGGAAGCGTTCGAGTCCGGCGTGATGCTCGCGTCGCACACGCTGGTGGTCGTGGGCGTGCCGCTGAGCCGCGTGATGCGGCGCGTGAGCGAGGTGCGCGATCAGCAATACAGCCTTCTGCGCGGGCTCTTTCCGGGCGGCACCGACGCGAATGGCGAGGCGGTCACCCGGCTGCACGCGGTCACGCTCGAGCCGGGAGCGTACGCGGTCGGCCGGGAGCTGTACGAGCTCGGGTTCAACCAGGCGGACGTCCGGGTCAGAGCGGTGCGGCGGCCGAGCGCTCGGTTACGCCTGACCGCCGCGGAAGCGGGCGTGCTGCAGGCGGGAGATGTCGTGGTGCTGCTCGGCGCGCCCGAGCACCTGCTCGCGGCCGAAGAGAAGCTGCTGCGCGGCTAGCGCAAAAAAAAGGCCGGCTTTCGCCGGCCTTGCTATCAGCCGATTGCGCTTACAGCGCGCGGCAGATCAGGTAGACGTTGGTGCCAGTCTCGGCGTAGGCCGTCGCGGCCTGCTTCGCCACCGCCGGGTTCGGCGCCGCCTGCAACTGGCCGCGCACGGAGCCCGACGTCGGCACGCCGTCGTCCATCTGCGTGTCTGCTGCGATCGCGATCTTGTCCGGCAGGTTCGCCGAGCAAATGATCAGCCCCGAGAAGCCGCCCGTGCCCGCCGCGTCGGTGCCGAGAGCTGCACCGCCCGCGGTATCACCCGTCTGCACGCCGATCTGGCCGGTCAGCGCATTGAACGGTTGCTGGTCGCCCACGCCCGAGACGAAGCCCGCACGGCGCAGGTGATCCCACCACAGGCGCGACTCGTCCGTCGCAGTCGCGGTGTTGTACGCGCCGCCTACGACACCATTGCCGTTGCCCGCAGTGGCGCCAGTCCAGCGGCCGGTGGTCGTGCCGCAGTTGCCGACCGTGACGACGCCGCCGGCGCAAGGATCGTCGCCGGGGATCTTCTTGTAGCGATCGACGTAGCCATGGTAGGCCGCGGAGATGCCCGAGTAGTCGGCGATCACGTTCTTGATCTTGGCCTGGGTGATCATCTCCTGGCCCTTCAGGATCCCGCCGAGCAGGAGTCCGATGATGACCAGCACGATGGCGATTTCCACCAGCGTGAAGCCGTGCTGCTTACGAATGGATTCCATGAAACCTCCCTGTGTTGGCCCTATCACGCAAGAGCCATGCCTGGCGCAACGCCCTTATCCAACAATAAGTTATCGATGACTCTCAAAGCAAATTCGTCGAATTATCGACAGCTCTGTCCGGTCCTCGACAGCCTACCGGGTGCGCTTGGCGCCGAGGCGACGCTCGAGGTCCTCCAACTGCAGCCTCATGTAGTTTGCTTCCCCGGGGTCCTTGATCGCACCGCTCTCGAGAAGGCCGCCGAGGAGGATGCGGGCGGCTTCAAGCTCGTTCATATCCTCGAGGATGAAGATCTCCATCTGCTTAGCCCAGAGCGGCACGTTGGGGGATTTGGTGTAGTGATCGATCGCGGCCGCGTAGCGCCGCGCGAGCGGTAGATCGTGCAAGCGATGCTTGGCGAGGATCGCGGCATGGGCAAGCCACGGCCAGCGATGGTCGGGATCGGCGAAGAATTCCCGGTAGACAAAATCCAGCGCGATGCGCGTACGTGCGGGGTCGGGACCCTCGGCGTACACGCGGGCCGCGGCAAACAGCGGATATTCGCTGCGCGGATCGAGCTCGAGGATCGCCTCGAGCCAGCCCGTCAACCGCGCGTAGTCGAGCCGGCCGTAGGGGCTTGCGTTCGTCCCGCTGTAATCGAAGGCCTGCAAATAGAGCATCGTCAGCCGTGCGAGCATGCCCGGCTCACCGAAGCTCGCGAGGCGCAGGGCCTGGGCGCTCGGCGCCGGCGGCAGGTCCGCGGCGCTTGGCGCCGCAGGTGCCTGCGCGACGCGCCATGCGATCTGCGCACAGAGCGCGGCGATGAGCGCCGCCCAGACCGTCCACGGCACCGCGTGCAGGGGGCGCTCGTCGCGTGTCACGCCGCCCTGCGCCGGAAATCGAATACGCCGGCCGCCGCGAGCAGCGCGCCATAAACGAGCACGCCGGATATGCCGAGCGCGAAGCTGTGGGCGTCGGGCGCGCCATAGAGCAGCCACTCGGTCCGCGTGGCTCGATCGAGCGCCGGCAGCAGGAGCGCAACGGCAGACAGGGCGTGACCCGCCAGCTCCTGAGGGAGGCTGTCCACGGCGAGCGGGCCCGCGGCGATCGCCTGCATGGCGCTTACCGAGCGCGCGAGCAGGTAGAGCCCGATCGTCGCGGCGAGCGCAGGCACGAGCGAGGCGAGGCTCATCGCGAAAAAGAGCGCCGCGGCGGCAACCAGCGCGAGCTCGCAGGCGAGCGACAGCGCCCAGCAGGCGACGGCGAGCGGCGGCGCCCAAAGCAGCATCGGGATGGCAAAGATGGCGGCAAGCAGCAACCCAAGCGCAACGAATCCGGCGAGGCGGCCAAGGTACTGCGCCGTCCGCGAAAGCGGCAATGACAGCGCGAGCTCGAGCCGCCGGTCGTCGATCTCGCGGCGCACGCTCGCGACGACCTGGCCGGCGACGAAAAAGACGGCGCATACGCGAAGCAGCGCAGCGACCACTGCCGCCTGCAGCATGCGGCTTTCGGTGAGCGCGAGTTGCGAGAGGAAGCCGGCGACGCCGAGCCCCAGGACGAGCGCGATGAACGCGAGCCACGCCAAGCCGCCGCGGCGCGCTTCCATGAGGGCGAGGCGGGCGAGGATGGCCGCGGGCATGCGTTCGTTTGTAGACTAGTCGCTGCCGCCATGCAACACGCCGCTCTCGAGCAGGCCGTCTTCTCACGGCTCGCCAACGCCACCTGGAGCTTCAGCCAGCGCTATTGGCGCCTGGTCGTGGTGGCCATGCTGCTGCTCTTGCACATCGCGGTATTCCGCGGTGTCGCCGATCCCTGGGCGCGGGCGCTGCTGCTTGCGCATCTCGGGCTGCTGCTCCTCTGGCAGCCGTTCCTGCGCGCCGAGCAACGGGTGTCGCCGACGCAGGGAGTGATCCTGTCGCTCGTCGCCTTCGGCGTGATGCTGCGCCTGGACTGGTGGCTGCTCGCCTTCTGGGTCGTGATCATCGCCGGCCTTGTCGGCGGCAAGGTCTACCAGCACCACGCCAAGTGGCAGCGCCGGGTTTATCTGGTGATGCTCATCTACTTGCTCGCGCTGCTCGCGATCGCGATCTTGCCGGAGATCGCGCCGCGCCGGGACATCACCAGCGACACGCGGCGCGCAGCGGAATACATCCTGCCGTTTGTCTTCGTGCTGATCGCGCTCTTCCCGGCGGAGCCCGAGGCGGCGGAAGCGGCGCAGATCATCGACTTTTTCTACAGCGTCTTCCTGATGCTGATCCTCGTCGTCGTGATCCTGGGCAGCTTCACCTTCATGAGCCTGACGCGCTCGAGCTACCTCGAGTCGCTCACCTATACCGTGTTTCTGACGGCGGCCGCGGTGCTGCTTGTCGGGCTGGCATGGAACCCGCGCAGCGGCGGGGGCCTCGGCGTGTTCTTCGCGCGCTATCTCTTCTCGATCGGATTACCGGTCGAGCGCTGGCTCCAGGTGCTCGCTCAGCTTCTGCAGGTCGAGAGCCAGCCGCAACGCTTCCTCGAGCAGGCCGTAGTGGCGCTGGGCGACCTGCCCTCGGTGGCCGGCGTGGCCTGGCGCGCGGGCGCCCAGCGCGGGGAGCGGGGCGAGCGCACCCCGCACCAGGTGGAATTCTCGAACGGCGAGCTCGACCTGTGCATCTATTCGCGCTACCGGCTCGGCCCGGCGCTCCAGTGGCACCTCCATCTGCTGGGCCAGCTGCTCGGCGAGTTCTATGTCGCCAAGCTGCGCGAGGAAAAGCTGCGCGAGGGGAGCTACCTCCAGGCGGTGCACGAGACCGGCGCGCGCACCACCCACGACATCAAGAACCTGCTGCAGTCCCTGAACGTGCTGTGCTCCGTAGCGACCAACTCCGACTATCGTGACTCGGCGCAGCTGAATGCGCTGGTACGCCGGCAGCTGCCGCTTGTCGCGCAGCGCCTCGCGCAGACCCTCGAGCGCCTGCAGCGTCCCCAGGTCGAGCCGGAGAACTACGTCGCTGCGGCGCACTGGTGGGACGCGATCGTCCGCCAGTACCAGAGCGAGGGCGTCGAATTTTCTCCGGACCGCCTCGCGACCGATGCGCGGCTGCCGCGCTCGCTCTTCGACAGCGTGGCCGACAACCTGATCCGCAATGCACTCGCCAAGCGCTCCGTCGAGCCGGGCGTGCGGGTGCGAGTGTCGATGGACGGCGCCACACTGCGCGTCTGCGACACGGGCAGCGCCGTGCCGGCCGACCTCGATGCAGGCTTGTTGCGCTCGCCGGTTCCGTCGAGCGGCGGGCTCGGCATCGGTTTGTATCAGGCCGCGCGGCAGGCCGAGGCGGCTGGATTCCAGCTCACACTGGAGAAGAACTCGGACGGCGATGTGTGCTTCGCGCTAATTCCCGGGGCGCAGGCTCAGGGCAGCACGCCGGCGGCAATGAGCTTGCCGTAGAGCTCTCCGATCGTGATCCAGGTGAATTGATCGTCGAACTCGCCGTTGGTGGCGGTGCTGGGTGTCGGCGGGTGGAAGATGAAGATCGGATTGATCTGCGGGGTCAGCGTCGCGTTAGTCTTGACGTTGACCGACTCGTCGTTGCCTGTGCCGCCGCTCGTCGTTCCGTTCTTTCCGGTCGAGAAGATGATCGCGCCGAGCAGGCTTTGGCTCATGACCTGGTTGGCGACGCCGCCGCAGGAAGTACCGGTCACTGGGCCGAGGCCAGTATCGGAGAACGTCTTGCAGACCAAGAGTCCATCGGGCTGGCACGTGACGCCATACTGCTGTAGCAACGACTTGCTCGTAAACATCGGCGTGTACGACGGCGGAATAGTTGTGCCGCTGCAGTTCGTGTTCGTACGGGCGACGGCATAGCGGATGCGATTGCCCCAGGCATCGAGCGCGTAGCCACTCTGATCGGACGGTGTATAGCCGATCGATGCAGCGGGCAAGTAGCCGTCGTAGAAGTTCGAGCAGGTGCCGTGGGTTTGCACCGTGGTCGTCTCTGTCCCGACGCAAGTGGACGTGGATGACGTTGCCGCAGCGGGACAGAAGCTCTCCAGTCCGCCGCTGTTGCTGACCGAGCTTGTCCATCGCGCCGGACAAGGCAGCCGTCCATTGACAATGGCAAAAGAAAGCACGAGCTCGCGCGCCTGTTCAAGCCGCCGCCGCGTCTCGTCGATGTTGCGTTGGTCGACCTGTGCGGAGAAGGTGAACATCAGGCTGACCAACAGGAAGGCCACGATAGTTACCACCACCGCGACTTCGACCAACGTGAATCCGCGCTGTTTCATTCAGTTGCTATCGATGACGACGATGCGATCATTGAACGGCCGCTTCAGCGCCGCCGCGACCACCGTGCTGACCGGCTGCTTCTCGAAAGAGCCGGTGGCGTTCCCGAACTCAAGGTAGTTCGACAACGTGCCGCTCGGCCTCGTCGAGCCGTCGATCGCGCGCCCGGCGAGGATCATGATCGCGTGCTGCCCACCGGTCGGCGTCACATTCGTCACGGTCAGGCAGCTCGCGCCCGTCGTGCACGACGGCTGCGTCGGCATGACGGCCGGCGAATAGTTATTGGCCACCGCGTAGTAAGTCAGTTCGTTCCACTTATTGCGAAGGAACCAGCCTGTCGACGAGCTGGTTCTGGAATCTAGGATGGTGTGATCTAGGAACATGCTGATCGAGGCGGTCACTGTCACCGTGTTCGAGGGGACGCAAGTATAAAAAATGAAGAACACCAGCGTCGTAGCGTTGCAGCTCACACTGGGAAGGGAACCGCTTAGCGTGAGCGGTACGCCGCCAGCCGCATTCATGACGAGAGATCCGAGGGCGGGAGAGGTCAAGTTGGTGACGTTTGACGTCCAACTCGAGGACAGCTGTCTCATCGCCATGCCGATGTTGTTCACCGTATCGGTGATGCTCACGCTCATCGAGGCGGTGCAGAGCTGGTTGAAGAGCGTAAAGCAAGACGTATAGCTGTAGGGTATTCGGCAACTCAGGAGTGTCGCACTCGTCAGGCTGCAGTCCACGCTGGGGTTGAAGGTCGCCGTCCCAGCCGTCTTGGAAACAGTGATGCCGGTCGTGCTCCAGGCAACGAAGCTCGGACTGCAGGTGGGATCACTCGCACCGACCGTGCATGCGATGCCGCTACCCGGATAAGTCTCCGCGTGATTGACCGGGAGCAAGCCGCGGCATGTGCCGCCGGAGCAGGTGCTCGAGGCGCCTTGCATCGGGCTCGCGGACGGATCGGCAAATGTCGCGGGGAAGGGATAGAGCACGCTACTGCCGGTAAGTCCCCAGCTGGTGTTGGGGGCGCCGGGGTAGTACACGGTTTTCAGCGCCGGCACGATCTCGCGGTAGATGCGGTTGGCGATCGCGGCCTCGATGCCCGGCACGATGTCGGCCTTGGTGACCTTGACGAGCGTGTCATTGAACGACTGCGATGGTCCGGTGGTCACGTAGCTCGTCGTGCTAGTTATGGCGTTCTGGCACTCGAAGTAGTTGCGGATGTCGGGCGTTCCCGTCGTCGGGCGCGCCTGCGTGTACGCGGTGCAATTGGCGGACGCCGGCACGTTCATGGGCAGCCCGGGCGCGATGATGAGGGCGACTACGGTGTCGCTATCCGTTCCTGCAACGCCGTCAACGCTTAGCTGGCCAAGCGAGTTGGAGTTGATGTTGGTGTTGCAGCCAATGCAAGTAACAGCCCAACCCGGCGAAACAACATACCAAAGCGGCTCACCGGCAGCATCAACGAATTTTTCCGTGCCAATGGTTCGCCAAGGAAAGCGTCCTACGGCAGGTAGACTGCACCCAGCCGAATTCATCTTTCCATCTGTTCCATTCGTCGCGTTGAATGATCCAGGCGCCTCCGGGCACGGCAGGGCGCCGGGGTTGTTCTCGCCGGTCTTGATGGCCTGTGCGGCGACGTAGCCGATGAGCGCCTGCTTGGCGCGGTTCAGCACCTGCATGTTGCGTAGCCGCTCGGCCGAGACCCAGTCACGCCGGATGGACTCGACCTGGCGCGCCATGAACCAGCCCGCGCCCATGATCAGGATGGCAAGCATGAGAATGAGCGCGGCGCCCCGCTGCCGTCGAGCGCTCAAGGCTTTGCCTTTGGTTGCACCCGGACTTCGCCGTCGCCGAGCACGTCGTGCACTTCGCCGTTGCCGCGGTCGAGCGTCTCGCCGGGCTGGAGGCGCACGCGTCCGCCGCTCTCGCCGACGCTGATCGATACTGAGCCGCTCGGGCCGCCACGGCTGTCGATGCGCGGCGCCTCGGGCGCGTTGTCGGGCACCGACTCGCCGTTGATCCAGACGGTGGAGGGCCCAGCCGAGCGCTTGACGTAGCCGTCGACGCGGGTCGTCGGCGCAACCACCGTGGCGGCGACCGGCTTGTCCGGCACGCGCGCCTTGCGGCGCGCGTCCAACGCCTCACGCTGCTCTGGCGTGAAGAACAGGCGCCCGAGCGTCTGGGCCTGTGCCGAAGGCGCGGCGAGCAGCACGATGAGCACAAAGGTCAGTCTCATTTCTTGGCGGCCCGGTCCATGATGGTGATGAGGTCGACCTCGCAATCGGCGGAGAGCCGCGGTGTCATCGTCGCGCCGGTGACTGCCTGCCCGGTTCGCGCGAGCTCGCATTTTTTCACCGAGTAGAAGGCATTGCCCGACTGCCGCAGATCGGAAAGGAAGCGCAGCAGGTCCTCCTCGTGCAGGAGCGCAAGCGTGACCTTCATCGTGCTCGCGAAGAAGTCGACATTGCCCGGTTTGCCCGGGAAAGAGCTCAACGAGCGCTGCCGCTCGACGCTATAGCGCAGGTCGAGGAGCTCGCGCTGCGCGCGGATGCGCGTAATGGCATCGGCCCATTCCAGGCGGCGCTCTTCGCCGAGGATGTTCAGGCTCTTCAGGCGCTTGTAGACCCCGATTTTTTCGCTGACCTCGCGCTCTTCTTCCGAGATGCGCGCGAGGCGCTCGTTCGCCGTGCGGCGCTCGCCCTGCGCCATGGCGAGGCGGACCTGCGCCTCGCGCAGCGCGCGGTCGGCGCTCCAGATCATGGCACCGCCCGACGCGAGCAGGACGATCGCGATGACCAACGGCAGCGACAGGCGCTTGAGTTCTTCGGCCGTGAACCTCAAGGCAGCCGCCTCGCGATCGTGACCGTAAAGCGGGGTGCCTCGGTCGATTCGGCGGCGCCGCCGATGTCGCCCGTGAGCACGCCCTCCGAAGTGATGTCGAACGGCAGCTGCGTGCGCACAAGCTCGAATCCATCGCCGACCAGCGCCCCGGCAAAACCCTGGACCTGTGCGGTGATGCCGCGGTAGTCGTTGCGCTGCGTGGCCTGTACGCGACCCGAGACCTCGATGAGGACCACCGTATCGCCAACGCCGGCCGATCCAGGCTTCAGGGTGACGTTGCGCAGGTCGCCGGGCTTGCCGACCGCCCAGCGGAGGGTGTCGAGCTCGAACTGCGGATACTGCTCGAGCACGCGCGAGACATGCTGGAATACCAGCTCCGGATCGTAGGTTCGCTCGGCGATGCGGCGGAATTCGACCACCGCAATCTTCATGTTGTCGCTGCTCGTGTCGGTGACCGGGAAGGTGGAGGTGATGCGCTCGTACTGCTGCGTCGCCGTGTGCGCTTCCCCGGCCTGCGCCGTGATCTGGTGGCCCATGTTCACCACGTCCCACCAGCGGTTGGCGCCGAAGACGGTACAGGCTGCGAAGCCGAGCAGACCCGCCGCGACGATGCCGCGCTGCAGCTGCCAGATGAAGTAACGCCGGCGATCCTCGCGGCTTGCGAACTGCTCGGAAGGCGGGTGGTGCGCGGCGAGATGGAGGAACAGCGCCTCGGCAGCGCTGTCCTGGGGTTCGTTCCGCAGCTTCGCCGAGGAGCGGGCCTCGGCATAGTCGACGACTCGGAACGCGACCCGCGCGTCGGAGGCGAGCGCTTGCTCGAACGTCGGTTTCTGCCCGGGCGGCGCGACCACCACCACCTGCACGGGGCTGCCTTCGCGCGGCAGCGCGCGCAGCGTGACCAGGTATTGCAGCAGCCGCTGCGTCTCGGAGCGCACGAACATGGCGAGCGCTTGTGGCACCATGTCGACCGTGCGCTCGAGGCGCGCAAAGCGCAGCTTGCCGTTCTCGACGAAGCACTGCCGCAGTCCGGCCCGGTTCGCCGTCACAAGAAGCACCCGCGTCTCGCGCCCGGCCAGCCTTTTCGCAAGCGTCGGGGCGAGCAGCGGGATCGAATAGACCCCCGTGAGCTTGGTGCCCGCCTCTTCGAGCGCATCGAGCCAGGGCGAGAGCTGCTGCGTGTTGGTGAACGAGGCGAGGAGCACCCGCTCGTTCTTGCGTTCCGCCGCGGCCACTTGCCCGAGCGACAGTGCTGCGGCGAGCCGCGTGTCGCGATAGCGCTGCGCAAGGCGCCGCGAGAGCACCGCCTCGCGGTCGGCGCCGCGCAGGTAGGGAATCTGTTCCTCGTGGAAATCCTCGCCGGCGAGGTCGGCGACGACGGCAAACAGCGCACCGCGCTGCCCTTTCAGGTACTCGCGGAACGCGCCGATGCCGGCTTCGTCGCCGGTGAACTTGGCCTCGAGCTCGAGCGCGCGGCCGGAGCTCCGGTAGAGGGTGTGATCCTCGGCGGTGAAATAGAGGACGCGGCGGGTCGAGAACATCCTAGTACTTCATCTTCGAGATGGCGTCGTAGACCGGGCCCAGTACGGAGAGCATCACCCAGCCGAGAATCGCGCCGAGCACCAGGGTGAGTGCGGGCTCGATCATCGCCTGCACCTTGCCGATCGACTCCTTCACCTCCCGGTTGTAGAAGTAGCTGACGTTGAGGAGCGCCGTATCGAGCGCGCCGGTGTTCTCGCCGATGCGCATCATGCGAATGACGAGCGGCGGGAAAAGGTCGAGATCCTCGAACGCCGCGGTCAGGTGCTTGCCTTCGCCGATCTGCTGCCCGGCGGTCTTCAGCGCCTGCTCGAGCGGCCGGTTGCCGACGATCTCCTCGCAGCTGCGGATGGCATCGAGCACCGTGATGCCCGAGGAGTACATCATGGCGAAGCTCGCCGCGAAGCGCGACAGGATGATCTTCTTGAGGATCGGGCCGAGGAACGGCATCGAGATCTTGTAGCGGTCGACCGCATACTCGATGGCGGGATTGGTCTTGATGGCGATCCTGAGGCCGAAAAAGAGCACGAACGGCGCCGCGATCACCGCGTACCAGAACGTCACGAAGAAGTCCGACACCGCCATCAGGATCCTGGTCTGCAGCGGAATCGCCTCGCCCATGTTGCGGATGAAGCCGGTCATCTGCGGGACGAGGTAGACCATCAGGAAAAAGGTCACGAGCAGCACGATGCTGCCGACGAAGGCCGGGTACATCATGAGCTTCTTGGTCTGCGCGGAGAGCTCGTCCTCCCATTTCAGCGTCTCGGTGAGGCCCTTCAGCACGTCGGGCAATTTTCCGGTCTGCTCGCCCGAGCGCACGAGGCTCACGAACACCTTGCCGAAGACCTCGGGGAACTCGCCGAGCGCCTGCGAGAGGCTGCGGCCGCCCTCGATCGATTCGACCAGCCCGGCCACGACCTCTCGAAAGCGCGCGTTCTCGACGCTCTCGCGCAGGTCCGTGAGGCCCTCGGTGACCGGCACCCCCGCGCTCGCGAGCTGCTCGAGGTGGAAGCAGAAATTGATCAGGTCCTGGCGCGCGATGCCGCCGCCGAGGAAGCGGCTCTTGCTGCGCGAGGGCGCCCCGGAGACGAGGTCGAGGTCCATGCGCGCGAGCCGCTGCTCGAGATCGAAGAGGTTCACCGCCTCGACGCGCCCGACTACGCTCTTGCCGCGCGGATCGATCGCCTTGTAGGTGAAGAGCGGCACAAGCCCGCCCTCATGCCATGCGGTCGGTCAGGTCGACCACGCGCATGACTTCGTCGAGGCTGGTCGCGCCTGCGCGCACCATGCGCACGCCGTCGTCGGCGAGCGTGCGGAAGCCGCCGGCGCGCGCCGCCGTCAGGATCTCGCGCGCCGTGGCGCGCCGTGCGACCAGCTCGTCGATCGCGGAGTCGATCTTCAGCATCTCGATGATCTGCTGGCGGCCGCGATAGCCCTGGTAGTCGCATTGCTCGCAGCCGACGGCGCGGAAGATGGCGAGCGACTCGGTCGGCGAGGCGCCAAGCAGGCGCCGCTCGCGCGCGTCGGGGTCGTAGGACTGCCGGCAGGTGCGGCAGAGGCGCCGCACGAGGCGCTGGCCGAGGATGCCGATGATGTTGCCCGAGAGGATGTCGGGCACCACGCCGATGTCCGTGAGGCGCGGGAAGGCGCCGACCGCGGAATTGGTATGCAGCGTCGAGTAGACCTGGTGGCCGGTCATCGCGGCGCGGAACGCCATCTCGGCGGTCTCGTGGTCGCGGATCTCGCCGACGAGGATCGCGTCCGGGTCCTGGCGCATCAGCGCGCGGATGCCGTTCGCGAAATCGAGCTTGGCCGCCTCCGCCACCGACGTCTGGCGGATGAGCGTCATCGGGTATTCGACCGGGTCCTCCAGCGTCATGATGTTTATCCCATCCGAGTTGATGTGGTTCAGGATGGAGTAAAGCGTCGTCGTCTTGCCGCTGCCGGTCGGGCCGGTGACGAGGATGATGCCCTCCGGGCGCGCGATCATGCGCTTGAGCAGCTCGAGCTGCTCGTCCTCGAGGCCGAGCTTGTCGAGCGGCACGATGCCCTTCTGGCGGTCGAGAATCCGCAGCACCAGGTTCTCGCCGTGCGTCGTCGGCAGGCTGGCGCAGCGGAAGTCCACCACCCGGCCCGACATCGTCGCCGAGATGCGGCCGTCCTGCGGCGCGCGCGTCTCGGCGATGTTCATCTTCGCCATCACCTTCAGGCGCACCGCCATCGCCGGCCAGTAGGTCTTGTGCAGGCTCCTGATCTGGCGCAGCACGCCGTCGATGCGGTAGCGGATGCGCAGGAAGTTCTGCTCCGGCTCGAAGTGGATGTCGGAGGCGCCGCGCTCCACCGCGTCGGCGAGGAGCGCCGAGATCAGCCGCACGACCGGCTGCGAATATTCGTCGCCTTCGGCGACCGTGGTGTAGTCGATCTCGCCGGTCTCGATCTCCTTGAGGATCCCGTCGATCGAGAACTCGTGGCCGTAGTAGTGCTCGATGGCGCGCTCGATCTCCGAGTCGCCGGCGATGCGCAGCTCGATCTCGTAGTCGCCCTTCAGGTGCGCGCGCAGCTGGTCGAGCGCGACGATGTTGTTGGTATCGGCGAGCGCGACGATGAACTTCCTCTGCTGCCGGTCGAGGGCCACAGGGAAAACGCGGTAGCGGCGCGCCATGTCGCGCGGCACGAGCTTCAGCGCCGAAGGGTCGACGATGATGCGGCCGAGGTCCACCGCCTGCAGCCCGAGCTTCTCCGAGAGCGCGTCGCGCAGCGTCGCTTCCGAGACGAAGCCGAGCTGCACCAGCAGCCGCCCGACGGGCACATGGCTCTTCGTCTGCTCGAGCAGCGCAATGCGCAGCTGATCCTCGGTCAGGATTCCCTGGTCGATCAGGATCTGGCCGAGGTGGCGCTTCGCTTGCGGGTTGGAAGGCGCGTTCATTCGGACACTATGATAAGGGCTGCTTTAGCCTGCTCGGGTGTGTGGTTTTCCGCAGTGAACAGATTCTGTCAGCGCGCTAGCTCGCTCGCTCGCGCCTTGGCCGCGGCCAGATCGAAGCTCGCACCGCGCTTCTGCGAGAGCCCGATCGCGCGCTGGTAATAGTCGAGTGCCTCGCGCGGCTTTCGCAGGTGGTCGAGGCTTACCGCCACGTTGTAGGCGAAGTCCGCGTTGTCCGGCTCGGCGGTGTAGGCCTTGAAGTACTCCTGCTGCGCCTCCGCCCAGCGGTTCTGCTGCGCGAGCTCGTTACCGAGCGCGAAGTTGAGGACGTGCGCCGACGGATCCTGGGCAAGCATGGTCTTGACACGGCTTTCGGTCGCGAGTGGGTCGCTGCGCCCCGAACGCAGCGAAATCAGCGCGGCCTGCGCCTGCGGATCGCGCGGCTCGAGCTGCAGCACGCGCATGTAGAGCGCCTCGGCGCTCTCGTAGCGACCTGTGCGCACGTCGATCGCCGCCAGGCCGAGCAGAGCATCGCGGTTGGTCGGTTCGTCGCGCAACGCCTGCTCGTACTCGCTGCGCGCCGTGGCAAGGTCGCCCGAGGTATAGGCGGTGTAGCCCGCTTCCACCCTCGGATTTACCTGGGGCGCATTGCGCGTCACGCTCGGCGACGGTTCGCGCGGCGAGCGCTCGCCGGCCGGCTGGACTTCGGCGATGCGCTGCGAGGACCGCAGCCTTGGTGCTTCGACCGGCGGCTCGATGGGCGCTGCCCGCCGGGCGGTCGGTGCCGCCGGGGCTGCAGCCGCTGGCGCGGTCGGTGTGCTCGGCGCAGGCGCCGAGGCACTCGGCGGCAACCCGGGAATGGTCCCCGGGGCGGCCGCCGGCGCCGCCGGCGCCGCCGTCGGTGGCGTGCTGGCGTCGGCCACCGCAGCGGCTTCTGTCTGCCGCGCAGGATTCAGGTTCACGAGCGCGGGGGGCGGGCGGAGCTGGTACCAGAAATATCCGACCGTGCCGACCGCGAAGGCCCCGAGCACGCCCATAGCGATATAGAACGGCATCCGCGGGTTCGGCTCGCGGAACTTCGCCTCGAAGACTTTTTTTGCGCTCGCGCGGCTTGCCGCCTGCGCCTGCTCGTCCGCCGCTTTCGCTGCGCTCGCCTTCGGCGTTGCCGCGCGTGCGGCCGGTTTCGGCGCCGGCGCAGGCTCCAGTGGCTCGAGCGCCGGCTCGGGTCGCGCTGCGGCCTTTGCAGCGGGCGGCGGCCCGAGGTCGTCGCTCACGATCTCGAGCGGTGTTGAAGCGATGTCCGGGAGCTTGTCGCGCGTGAGAACCGGCTTGCGCTCGGGCGCCGCGGGTGCTGCGCCCGCAGCTTCTTCCGCACCCTCGGCTTTCGCGCGGCGCTGCGCTTCTTCCTTCGCCCGCTCGGCTTTCTTCAGCGCTTCGAGCAGCAGGCTCACTCGGTGGAACCCATGGGTTTGTCGCCCGGCCCGATCGGCGGCTCGAGGCGCTGCGGGTTGGGCCTGCGCAGGAAATCCGCGTCCGGCAGCTGGGCCTTAAAGCTGCGGAAATCGCCCTCGATGCTGGGATCGTTGATTACGGTGGCGCGCAGGAAGATCACGAGCTCCGTCTTGCGGCTGAGCTGGCTGCGGTTGGAAAAAATCTCGCCGATGATGGGAATCTCGCGGATGCCGGGAATCCCGGTATCGGTCTGCTCGACGATGTCCTGCATCAAGCCGGCGAGCACGCCGGTCTGCCCGCTTTGCAGGCGCAGGATCGAATCGAACTCCCGCGTCTCGAAGACGGGGATGTCGTTCTG
>DASQGW010000218.1:0-57637 GCA_035632415.1 Burkholderiales bacterium
CAAGAAGGGATATGAAGCCGGCGGCATCGACTATTTCACCAAGCCGTTCGACCCGGACATCCTGAAGATGAAGGTAGCAGCCTATGCGTCGTTCCGGCAGCGGGCGATCGCGCTCGCGGAGCGCGAGCGCCAGGTCCGCGAATCCCAAGAGCTGCTTCGAGTCGGCCAGAAGCTCTCCGCCGTGCTTCGCAGCCTCCCCGTCGGAGTGCTGATCGCGGACACCGACGGGCGCATCTGCCAGGCGACCGAGGAGGTCTCGCGCATCTTCAAATCCGCCGAACCGGCGGAGAGCGACAGCTACGCGGGAATCCTGGAGTGGTGGGACACGAGCGGCCGGGTCATCAAGGATGCAGCCGCGCCGCTCTCGCGAGCGCTGCACCTCTCCGAGAGCTCCAACAGCGAGCCGGTGGAGATCACGTGCCTCGACGGCTCGACGAAGACGATCCTGGTCTCGGCGTCCCCGCTGCGGGGGATCGGCGGACGGATCGTGGGCGCCGTGGTGCTGATCCAGGACCTCACCGAAACCACCATGATCGAGAAGGATCTCGCCGACCGCGTGACGCGGCTCGTCGGCCTGGGGGTCGAGCTCGAGCAGCGCGCCGCGCACTAGCCTGCGCGGTTACTGCGCGGTCCAGGCCCCGTCGATCGGCAGCGCGGCGCCGCGGATGTTCGAGGCCGCATCCGAACAAAGGAAGACCGCGAGCGCGCCGATCTGCTCCGGCGTGACGAACTCGCGCGAGGGCGTCTTTTCCGAGAGCAGCCCGACCTTCGCCTGCTCCTGCGAGATCTTCTCCTTCTCGGCGCGCGCGTCGACCTGCTTCTGCACGAGCGGCGTCAGCACCCAGCCCGGGCAGATCGCGTTGCAGGTGATCCCGGTCGTGGCGGTCTCGAGGGCGACGACCTTGGTGAGGCCGACCACGCCGTGCTTCGCCGCGACGTAGGCGACCTTCTGCGGCGAGGCGACCAGGCCGTGGGTCGACGCGATGTTGATGATGCGGCCCCAGTTGCGCTTGCGCATCTGCGGCAGCGCGGCCTGGATGGCGTGGAAATTCGACGACAGGTTGATCGCCAGGATCGCGTCCCAGCGCTCGGCCGGGAACTCCTCGATCGGGGCGGTGTGCTGGATGCCGGCGTTGTTGACGAGGATGTCCACGCCGCCGAGCGCCTTCGTCGCCTGCGCGATCATCGCGCGCACTTGCTCCGGCTTGGAGATGTCCGCGTCGCTGTACGCGGAGAACTCCTTCTTCAGCCGCTCGATCGTCGCGGCGTCGCCGAAGCCGTTGAACAGGATCTCGGCTCCCTGGGCCGCCAGGGCGCGGGCGATGCCCAGGCCGATGCCGCTCGTGGATCCGGTGATGACTGCGCGCTTTCCCTTGAGCACTCTGCGTCTCCTCGTTGCGAGCGCCCAACGATACCGCAGCTCAGCGCCGGCCGAGAGTCCAGTCGTAGGGCATGTACTGGAGCTTCACCTTGCCGCGCTGGCGGTCGGCCATCTCCACCGCCTGCTCGTCGTCCAGGCGCGCCAGAACGAACTCCAGCACGCCGCTCTCGCCGCCGAAATCCTGCGCATACCATTGCATCAGGCGCGGCGCCACGACGACCGTTCCGCCGCGCTCCACGCGCGAGGTCCGGCGGACGTAGGCGCGGGCCGCCTCCTCGAGCTGGACGTCGACGCGGCCGGGCTCGAAGACCCGCAGCCCGGGCGACGAGCCGGTGGCGGTGTGCAGCGCGAAATGCATGCGCTCGTCGTAGGCGATCGGCATGTACGCAAGGCGCGGATCGTCGCGCGCCATCGGCGGGCGCAGCCGGCCGTGCCGCGGCAGGTTGCCGCGCAGCAGGCCGTGGTGGATGTCGTCGAGCGAGAAGCGCTGGCCGAACACCCTGAGCCGCGGGCGCTCGAGAAACGCGAGCACGTCGCGCTCGCCGGCGGCGAGCTCCAGCTCGGGCGAATCGCGCAGCAGCGCGGCATTGAAGACGTTCACCCAGAATGCGGTGCGCGCGGCGATGCGCACCTGCTTCGGATCGAAGGACTCGAGCGCGGCGAGGCAGGCGGCGAGGTGGCCGCGCTCGGGCGAAGCGGAAAGCGCGGGGAAATCGCGCGCCAGACCCTCGCCATCGAAGTAGGCGGCCCGCAGCGCCTTGAGCGCTTCCGCCAGCTGGCTCTCGGGGTCCATGTCCTCATTACAATACCTGCAAGGGAGCGGCGATGCAGGACTTCGGCGACTACGACTATGCAATAGTTGGCGCAGGCAGCGCGGGCTGCCTGCTCGCCAATCGACTCTCCAAGGATCCTTCGGCGAAAGTCCTTCTCCTGGAGGCGGGCGGGAAGGACGACTGGTTCTGGATCGACATCCCGGTGGGCTACCTCTACACCATCGCCAATCCACGCACGGACTGGTGCTACAAGACCGAGCCTGACGAGCACCTTGCGGGGCGCTCGATCCACTACGCGCGCGGGCGGGTGCTCGGCGGCTGCTCGTCGATCAACGCGATGATCCACATGCGCGGGCAGAAGGCCGACTGGGACCACTGGGCCTCGCTCGGCAACCGCGGCTGGTCCTGGGACGACGTGCTGCCCGTCTTCAGATTCCTCGAGGACTACGAGCGCGGGGCGACCGACGGCTACGGCGCGGGCGGCGAAATGCGCGTCGAGAACCCGCGCGTGCAGTGGGAGATCATCGACGCCTGGCGCGCCGCCGCGGCCGAATGCGGCATTCCGCCCGTCACCGCCTTCAACGGCGGCGACAACTTCGGCTGCGCCTACTTCCAGATGAACCAGAAGCGCGGCCGGCGCTGGAGCGCGACCAACGCGTTCCTCCGCCCGGTGCTGAAACGCCCCAATCTCACGGTGCTCACCGATGCGCACGCCTGCCGCGTGCGATTCAACGGCAAAGCCGCCGCCGGCGTGGAGCTCCTGCGCGGCGGCGAAGGCCTGTTCGCCGAGGCGAAGCGGGAAACGTTGCTCGCTGCCGGCGCCATCGGCTCGCCCCAGCTCCTTCAGCTTTCCGGCATCGGCCCTGGCGCGCTGCTGCAGCGGATGCAGATCCGGGTGGTGCACGATCTGCCCGGCGTGGGCGAGAACCTGCACGACCATCTGCAGATCCGCCTCCAATACAAGGTCAAAAACGTCAAAACGCTGAACGGCATCGCCAACAGCCTCTGGGGCAAGGCGGCGATGGCAGCGGAGTACTTTCTGTTCCGCACCGGACCGCTGACGATGCCGCCGTCGCAGTGCGGCGCCTTCGCGAAGAGCGACCCGGCGCAGCCTACCCCCAACATCGAGTGGCACGTGCAGCCGCTCTCCCTCGACAAGTTCGGCGATCCGCTGCACAGCTTCCCGGCGATCACGCCGAGCGTGTGCAACCTGCGGCCGAGCTCGCGCGGCTGGGTGCGCATCAAATCGGCCGACCCGGCGGCGTATCCCGAGATCCGGCTGAACTACCTCTCGACTGAAGATGACCGCAAAGTGGCCGTCGACGGCATTCGCTTCACCCGGCGAATCATGCGAGCCAAGGCGCTCGCCAAGTACGCTCCGGAGGAGTATCGGCCGGGCGAGGCGATCCAGAGCGACGAGGCGCTCGCGCGGGCGGCGGGCGAGCTCGGCACGACGATCTTCCACCCGGTGGGCACGTGCAAGATGGGCCACGACCCGATGGCGGTCGTCGACGATCAGCTGCGGGTGCATGGGATGGAGCGGCTGCGGGTCATCGATGCGTCGGTCTTTCCGCGCATCACCTCCGGGAACACCAACGCGCCGGTGTATGTCATAGCGGAGAAGGGAGCGCAGGCCATCTTGAACTCATTACAATCCGCCCCCAATTAAGGCCGGCAAAGGAGAACCAATAACCATGAAGCGGGTCCTGCTCTTGATCGTCACCAACCTGGCCGTGATGGTGGTGCTGTCCATCGTCGTGAGCGTGCTCGGATTCGATCGCTGGCTGACGGCCAACGGCATCGACTACGTGTCCCTCCTCTGGTTCTCGGCCATCTTCGGCTTCGGCGGCGCGTTCATCTCGCTCCTCATGTCGAAGTTCATCGCCAAGATGTCGGTCGGCGCGCAGACCATCGACGGCTCCGAAGGCACCAACCAGTATTGGCTCGTGCAGACCGTGCACAAGCTCGCCGACGCGGCGCACATCGGCAGGCCCGAGGTGGCGATCTACGATGGCCCGGCGAACGCCTTCGCCACGGGCGCGTTCAGGGACTCGGCGCTGGTGGCCGTTTCGACGGGGCTGCTCGAGTCGATGAACAAGGCGGAAGTCGAAGCCGTCCTCGGCCACGAGATCTCGCACGTCGCGAACGGCGACATGGTGACGCTCACGCTCATCCAGGGCGTGCTGAACACGTTCGTCTTCTTCCTGTCGCGCGTCGTCGGCTACATCGTCGACAAGACCGTGTTCCGCACCGAGCGCGGCGTGGGGCCCGGCTTCTACATCACCATGATCGTGAGCCAGATCCTCTTCGGCATCGCCGCCTCGATGATCGTCGCCTGGTTCTCCCGCTACCGCGAGTTCCGCGCCGACCGCGGCTCGGCGAACCTGCTCGGCACGCCGCAGCCGATGATCGCGGCGCTCTCGCGCCTCGGCGGCCTGCAGACCGGCGGCCTGCCCGACAGCGTCAAGGCCTTCGGCATCGACAGCCATTCCGGCCTCGCCGGCCTCTTCGCGACCCATCCGCCGATCGAAGTGCGCATCGCGGCGCTGCAAAACCCCCGCTAACCGCGGTTAGCGGCACGGGGCGCGCACCTTAGAATGCGCGCCTGCAATGAACGCGCTGCTCGCTTGGTACTTCGTCGCGGTGTGGGGCTCCGGCTACGTGGCGACGAAGATCGGCCTGCAGTACGCGCCGCCGTTCACCTTCCTCACCCTGCGCTTCGGCTTGGGCCTCGCCTGCCTCGCGCCGGTCGTCCTCCTTTGGAAGCCGCGCTGGCCGGAAAGCCGCGCGGAGCTCGGCCACCTCGTCGTGGCCGGGCTCCTCATGCACGCCGTGCAGCTCGGCGCGAGCCACTATGCGCAGTACCTGGGCATGTCGGCCGGCGTCACGGCGCTCGTCATCTCCACGCAGCCGCTCCTCACGGCGATCGTCGCCTCGCGCTGGATGCACGCGCGGCTCGCGCCCGGCCAGTGGGCGGGCGTCTTCATCGGGCTCGCCGGCGTGGCGCTCGTCGTCTGGCACAAGATCGACATCCGTGAAGTCACCGGCGGCAGCTTGATCGCCACCCTGATCGCGGTTTCCGGCGTGACGGCGGCCACGCTCTACCAGCGCACCTTCTCGCCCCACGCCGACCTGAAGGCCGCCGCCGTGGTCCAGTTTGCCGCGACTGCGCTCGTCCTCGCGCCGCTCGCGGTCGGCGTCGAAGGCTTCGCCGTGCATTGGAGCTGGCCGCTCCTCGGCGCCATCGCCTTCCTCGTGGTCTTCGCGTCGTTCCTCGCCGTCAGCGCATTGCATATCCTAATGCGCCATGGCGAGGCGACCCGCGTGTCGAGCATGATGTACCTGCCGCCCATCTTCGCGGTGGCTCTCGAGTTCGCCGTCTTCGGCGTGTGGCCCGGCGGCCTCGCGCTTGCCGGCATCGCGGTCACCTGCGCGGGCGTTGCGATGACCGTCTGGTCGTGGAAATAGCCTACTTCATCTTCCTGAACGTCGCGGGGCACCTGTGCTTCGTCGGCAGCCGCATGACCACGACGCTCTTCGCGCTGCAGCTGGGCGCTTCGGAGCTCACGGCCGGCATGCTGCTCGCGCTCTTCGCCGTGCTGCCGATGCTGCTTTCGGTGAGCGCCGGCCGCATCATCGACCGGCTCGGTCCGAAGCGCCCGGTGATGGCCGGCCTCGCCCTGCTCGCCGTGGCGGCGACGCTGCCTTTCCTTTATCCGTCGCTCACCACGCTCTACATCTCGAGCCCGCTCCTCGGCTCGTCGTTCATGTTCCTGCACATCGCCATGAACAGCGTCTTCGGCGCCTATGCCACGCCGGCGAATCGCGCGGTGGTGTTTTCCTGGCTCTCGCTCGGCTTCTCGATCTCCAACTCGATCGGCCCCCTCATCGCCGGCTATGCCATCGAGGGGTTCGGCCACGCCGGCGCGATGCTCGCGCTCGCCGTATTCCCGGTGATCGCGTTCTTCATGCTGTGGCGGCGCAAGCGCCCGCTGCCGCGCCCGGAACGAGTGCGCGAGCGCGGGGCTGGCGTGCTCGACCTGCTGCGCGTGCCGACGCTGCGCCATACGCTCATCGCGAGCGGGCTGCTCAACATGGCGTGGGACATCTACAGCTTCCTCATGCCGCTCTATGGCCACCGCATCGGGCTCACCGCCGCGACCATCGGCATCGTGATGTCGACTTTCGCGCTCGCCACCTTCACCGTGCGGGCGATCCTCACCCAGCTCGTGCGGCACGTGCGCCACTGGGTGCTGATCGGCTCGGCCATGGCGCTCGCCGGCACGGCGTACCTGCTCTTCCCGTTCGTGAACAGCGTGGCGCTGCTCATCGCGCTCTCGTTCACGCTCGGCCTCGGCCTCGGCGCCTCGCAGCCCGTGATCATGGCGCTGCTCTACGACGCCTCGCCGCCGGGACGCCAGGGCGAGGCGGTCGGCATCCGCACCACGATGATGAACGGCAGCCAGACGTTCATCCCGCTCGCTTCGGGCGCGATCTCCGCCGCGCTCGGCATGACGCCGGTGTTCGCGCTCATCGCGTTCGCGCTCTTCACCGGCGCGTGGCTCGCGAGACAGCGCATAAAATAGCCCGCCATGAGAAGAATGACGCTCACGCAGTTCCTCGTCGGCCGCCAGCAGACGAGCGTGATCAACGCGGACCTGCGCCTGCTTCTCGAGACCATCGCCCGCGCCTGCAAGGCGATCAGCACCCGCGTGAACAAAGGCGCCCTCGCCGACGGGCATGGCGCCGCCGGCGCGAGCAACGTGCACGGCGAAATCCAGAAGAAGCTCGACGTGCTCTCGAACGAGATCCTGCTCGAGGCGAACGTATGGGGCGGAAACCTCGCCGCCTTCGCCTCCGAAGAGGAAGAGAAGCCGGTGCCGATCACCGAGCCGTACAAGCGCGGCGAGTACCTGCTTCTGATCGACCCTCTCGATGGATCCTCGAACATCGACGTGAACATCTCGGTCGGCACCATCTTCTCGGTGCTGAAGTGCCCGAAGGCGCCCGACGGCAAGTACTGCGAGCCCGACGAGGCGGCGTTCCTGCAGCCGGGGAACCGCCAGGTCGCGGCGGGCTTCGCCGTCTATGGCCCCACCACCGTGTTCGTGCTGACGGTGGGCGAAGGCGTGTTCGGCTTCACGCTCGATCGCGAGACGTACACCTTCGTGCTCACCCACCCCGAGATCAGGATCCCGGCCGACACCGCCGAGTTCGCCATCAACACCTCGAACATGCGCCGCTGGGAACCGCCGGTGAAGCGCTACATCGACGAGTGCCTCGCGGGCAAGGACGGGCCGCGCGGCAAGGACTTCAACATGCGCTGGGTGGCCTCGATGGTGGCGGACGTCTTCCGCGTGCTTTCGCGCGGCGGCATCTTCATGTATCCGCGCGACTCGAAGAACAAGGATGGGCGCCTGCGCCTCATGTACGAGGCGAACCCGATGTCGTTCATCGTCGAGCAGGCGGGGGGCGCCGCCACCGATGGGGCGACGCGCATCCTCGACCTGCAGCCCAAGGCGTTGCACGAGCGGGTGGCGGTGATCCTCGGCTCGAGGAACGAGGTCGATCGCGTCACCTCGTACCACCGGCGCAAATAAAAAGGCCGGGCGGACCCGGCCTTTTTTACTCGCTGCGTAACCGTTATTTGAGGTGCCTGCTCACCAGCTTGGTCATCTCGAACATCGAGACCTGACCCTTGCCTCCGAAGACGGCCTTGAGCTTGTCGTCGGAGTTGATCATGCGCTTGTTTTTCTTGTCCTGCAGGCCGTGGCGCTTGATGTAGCCCCAGATCTTCTTGGTCACTTCCGTACGAGGCATGCTGCCTGAGCCCACCACGGCCGCGAGCGTGGCGCTCGGGGTCATGGGCTTCATGAAGGCGGCGTTGGGTTTGCGCTTCGCCTTCTTCGCTTTCTTCTTCGCCATCTATTTCTCCTCTGAACGTTCGGCTAGAGATTTCGATCCCGGAATACCGCCGTCTGCAGCGGTGGACGAGAAGATGCCGATTTCCCGAGGGCGTGTCAACGACTTTCAGAGGGAAAACGAGCGGATTTCCCTCGGGCGCTGCGTTTCGCACCGTAAAATCCGCCCATGAACATCGCGAGTCTGCGCCAGGAGTACATGCGCGCCGGCCTCTCGGAATCCGATGTGGATCGCGATCCTATGCGGCAATTCGAGCGTTGGTTCGAGGATGCGGTGCAGGCGGATTTGCCTCTGGTCAACGCCATGACGCTCGCCACCGTCGGCGCGGGCGCAACGCCGAGCGCCCGGATCGTGTTGCTGAAAGGCATCGAGGGCGGCGGGTTCGTCTTCTATACGAACTACGCGAGCCGCAAGGCCCGGGAGCTCGAGGCGAGCCGCAAGGCGTGCCTGGTGTTCATGTGGTCGGCCCTGGAGCGCCAGGTCCGCATCGACGGCGCGATCGAGCGCGTGAGCGCGCCCGATTCCGACGCCTATTACCAGAGCCGCCCGCTCGGCGCGCGCCTCTCGGCCTGGGCGAGCCCGCAGAGCGAGCGCGTGGCCTCCCGCACCGTGCTCGAGTCGGCACTTGAAGATGCCAAGAGCCGCTACGGCGACGCACCGCCGCGCCCGCCGCACTGGGGCGGATACCGCGTCGTGCCGACCGAGATCGAGTTCTGGCAGGGTCGCGCGGACCGCCTGCATGACCGCCTGCGCTACAGGCGTCAAGGCTCGGCTTGGACACTCGAGCGACTTGCACCCTAAGAAAAGGGGTCAGAGCAATTTTTGGGTTACAAAACACCCGGCTGCTACGCGCCATTTGTTTCAAGAAAATTGCTCTGACCCCTTTTTCGTGACGGATTCCGTCATCGCCGAATTCCTGCATCGCGCGGGGCTCGGCACGCCGACCCGCATGGAAGCGCTCCCCGGAGGCGTCTCGTCCGATATCTGGCGCGTAGAGCTGCCGGGCAAGCGCATCTGCGTGAAGCGCGCGCTGCCGCGCCTGCGCGTCGCGCAGGTGTGGGAAGCGCCGATCGAGCGCAACCGCTACGAGCGCCAGTGGATGCAGGCCGCCGCGCACGCCGTGCCCGGTTGCGCGCCGAAGGTGCTCGCCTGGGACGACGCGGCCGGCCTCTTCGCGATGGAGTACCTCGAGTACCCCGTGTGGAAGAACCTCCTGCGCGAAGGCAAGGCTCATCCCGCGTTCGCAGCCAAGGTCGGCGCTGCTCTCGCCGCCATCCACGCCTCGACCGCGGGAAAACCGGAGGTCGAGCAGGCCTTTCCCACCGACGCGATCTTCCATGCGATCCGCCTCGAGCCTTACCTCGTCGCGACCGCGACGAAGCATCGGGACCTCGGCGGGACGCTCCAGCGGCTCGAGCAGCGCACCGCGGCATCCAAGCACTGCCTCGTGCATGGCGACGTCAGCCCGAAGAACATCCTCGTCGCCGGCCACGGACCCGTCTTCCTCGATGCCGAGTGCGCGTGGTACGGCGACCCGGCGTTCGATGTCGCCTTCTGCCTGAACCACATGTTCCTCAAGTCGGTCTGGGTCCCCGCCGCGCGAGCCGGATTCATGCAGTGCTTCAACGCCCTTTCCTCCGCCTACCTGCGCGGCGTGACCTGGGAGCCTTCGGGCGCCGTCGAAGAACGCGCCGCGACCCTGCTTCCGGGCCTCCTGCTTGGGCGTGTCGACGGCAAATCGCCCGTCGAATACCTCGACGCCGCCGGCCAGGCGCTCGTGCGGGATGCCGCTCGCAAGCTGTTGGTGCGGGGCGAGCGCACATTGCTCGGACTGCATGACGCATGGCTCGAATACTCGACATAAAGGGACGCAGGCTCTGGGACTCGCGCGGCCGGCCGACGGTAGAGGCCGAGGTGATCGTCGGCCGCGGCACGACGCGCCTCGCGAGCGGCCGTGCGATCGCACCCGCAGGTGCATCGACCGGTTCCGGCGAGGCCAAGGCGCTCGACGCCGCGGTCGCGGCGAAGAACATCAACACGCTCATCCGGGACGCACTGCGCGCGATGAGCGTGTCGGACCAGAAGGCGCTCGACGAGCGCCTGATCGAGTTGGACGGCAGCTCCGACAAGAGCCGCCTCGGCGCGAACGCCATGGTCGCGGTTTCGCTCGCCTGCGCGCACGCCGACGCCGCCGCGCAGAAGGTTCCGCTCTGGAAGAAGCTCGCCGGGAACGCCCGCGTCGCGCTGCCGGTGCCGCAGATCCAGATCTTCGGCGGCGGGGCGCACGCGCGCGGCCGCGTCGACATCCAGGATTACATGGTCGTGCCGATCGGCGCCGGCAGCTTCGCCGAAGCGCTCGACTGGACTGCGCAGGTCTATGCGGCCGCCGGCGCGCGCCTTGCCAAGCGCGGTGCGCTGCACGGCGTCGCCGATGAAGGCGGCTATTGGCCCGCCTTCAAGACGAACGAGGAAGCGCTCGCCGAGCTCGTCGGCGCGATTGCCGATGCCGGGCTCGAGCCCGGGGTGGACATGGGCATCGCGCTCGACATCGCCGCGACGCAGCTCTATCGCGCCGGAAGCTACCAACTCGCGCTCGAGAACCGCGCCCTTAGCGCCGAGCAGATGCAGGCCATGTTGTTGCGGTGGATGGAGCGCTACCCGATCGTGTCGATCGAAGATCCTTTTGCCGAGAACGACGCTGCCGCCATGCAGGCGTTCACCAAGGCGGCCGGCGACAAGGTGCAGATCGTCGGCGACGATTTCTTCGTCACCTCCGCCGACCGTGTGCGTAGCGCCAACGGAGCCTGCAACGCGGTGCTGCTCAAGCCCAACCAGATCGGCACGCTCACCGAGACCTTCGCCTGCTGGCAAGCAGCGAAAGAGGCCGGCTACCGCGCGATCGTCTCGGCGCGCTCGGGCGAGACCGAGGACGTCTCGATCGTGCACCTCGCCGTCGGCTGGGGCGTCGGCCAGCTCAAGGTCGGCAGCTTCTCCCGCTCCGAGCGCATGGCGAAGTGGAACGAAGGCCTGCGCATCGAGGAAGCGCTCGGCCCCAAGGCCCTGCCCTTCCCGCGCAAGCTCTTCCGAAAATAGGGACAGACCCCGTTTTTCTCATTTGAAAGTCGTTCTCCATTTCGACGGCAGTGATCGGCTGGCGGAGAAACTTCGCCCGCTTGGCGTCGATCTCTGCCCTGAGAGCGACGCGCAAGGGTTTCAAAAGCTGCTGCCGGGCATCGAGGTGCTGTGGCACGTGCTGAAACCGGTGACCGCGGAAGTGATCGCCGCGGCGCCGAAGCTCGAGCTCATCCAGAAGATCGGCAGCGGCGTGAATACGATCGATGTCGAGGCGGCGAAGCGCCGCGGCATCGCGGTGTGCAATCTCCCCGGCACCAACAGCCACGCGGTCGCCGAGATGACGTTGCTGCTGATGCTCGCCTGCCTGCGGCGGCTGCCGCAGTTGAGTGCCGCGGTCCATGCGGCACGCTGGCTCGACGCGTGGCGGCTGCAGGACGACTTTGGCGAGCTCGGCGGCCGCACCGTGGGACTGCTCGGCTACGGCGCCGTGCCCAAGGTGCTGGCACCGATACTGGAAGCGATGGGCGCGAAAGTGCGACACTGGTCGCGATCGGGTGGCGATTTCGCGACGGTGCTCGGCGCGAGCGACATCGTGTCGCTCCATCTGCCGCTGACGGCGCGGACGGAGAGACTTGTCGACCCCCGCCGGATGAAGCGCGGTGCGATCCTCATCAATACGGCGCGCGGCGGCCTGGTCGATGAGCCTGCTCTGCTGGAAGCGTTGCGGAGCGGCCACCTTGCGGCCGCGGGGTTGGATGTCTTCACGGAAGAGCCGCTACCCGCCGGCCATCCGCTGCTCGCCCTGCCCAACGTGATCTGTGCGCCGCACCTCGCCTGGCTCACGCAACAAACGCTGGATCGCAGCATCGGCGTCGCCATGGAGAACGTGCGCCGGCTCGCCACTGGCGAGCCGCTATTGCATCGCGTCGCCTAGTTCGGACGGTGCGGTGCCTGCGCGGCGACCTGGTTCAGGAAGTCGCAGTGCGAGCGGAAGACGTGCGTGTCTTCCCGCAGGTCGACGAAGGCTGTGCCGCCCAGCGCCTTCACCGCGTCCTCCATGTTCTTCAGCACGCTGTCGGACAGCATGACTTCCTTGCACTGCACGCAGATCACCGGGGTATCCTTGTACTGCGGCAGGCCGCGCACGTAGCGCAGCAGCTCGAACATGCGCGACTCGTCGAAATGCATGCCGATCACGATCAGCGGGTAGCCGTTCTTGCGCAGCTCGCGCACGGCGTCGGCCAGCGTGCGGACGAAATTGAGCTCGTGGCCCGGCAGGCATTCGCGGATCGTGGCGTCGGCTTCCGCCACGTCGGCGACAAGCACCCTCGACATGCCACGCGACGAGCAACTGCCGTGCCCGGACTAGGGAACCGGCTGGAGGCCTTCCGGAGTCAGACGGTAACGACGATCGCAGGCGGCCGCCGCCTGCTCCGAATGCGTCGCGAGCACCGCGGCGGCGCCCTGCTCCTTCGCCCGTGCCTTGAAGAGCGCGAGGACCTGGCGCGCGTTCTCCGGATCGAGGTTCCCGGTCGGCTCATCCGCGAGGACAAGCTTCGGCGCACCGACGAGGGCCCGCGCAATCGCCACGCGCTGCAGCTCCCCGCCCGAGAGCTCGCGCGGCGAGCTCGCCTCGCGTCCGGCGAGCCCGACTGCGGCGATCATCGCGCGCACATGCGCCGGATCCTCCTTGCCGCGGAGCAGCAGCGGCAGCCCGACGTTCTGCTCGACGGAGAGCTGGGGCAGCACATGGAACGCCTGGAACACGAAGCCGTAGTGATTGCGCCGCAGGAGGGTCAGCGCATCGTCGTCCAGCTTGGTGAGCTCGCGGTCGCCGAAATGGATCTCGCCGGCGTCGACCGGCTCGAGCCCCGCAATGACATTAAGCAGCGTGGATTTGCCGATGCCCGATTCGCCGAGGATCGCCACGTATTCGCCGGCCGCCACCTCGAGCGAGATCCGGTTCAGGACCGATCGCCCGCCGAAGCGCTTGCTGACGCCGATCAGCCTAAGCACCGTCGAATCGTACTAAACTAAATCGAGGAGGAGCCCATGTTTGTCCGCAATGCGTGGTACGTCGCCGCCTGGGACCACGAGGTCGGGCGCAGCATGCTTCGTCGCATCCTGCTCGATGAGCCGATCGTCCTTTTCCGCACGACCGAAGGCAAGGCCGTGGCGCTGGAAGACCGCTGCTGCCATCGCCAGGCGCCGCTCTCGATGGGCAAGCTGGTGGGCAACATCGTGCACTGCCCCTACCACGGGCTGCAGTTCGATCCGTCCGGCGCGTGCGTCAAGATCCCGAGCCAGGACCGCGTGCCGCCATCGGCGAAGGTGAAGTCCTACCCGATCGTGGAGAAGAACCACTGGCTCTGGGTGTGGATGGGCGAGCCGGCAAAGGCCGACCCGGCGCTGATCGAGGACTTCCACTGGCTGGACGATCCGAAGTGGCGCTTCGGCGGCAACTACCTGCATGTGCCGTCCAATTACCTCCTCCTGGTCGAGAACCTCCTCGATACGACGCACCTGCCGTTCCTGCACCCCGATACGCTCGGCACCGATGCCTTCGCGCGCTCGGAGTTCGCGGTCTCGCGCGAAGGCGATCGCATCCGCGTCGAGCGCTACCTCATGGACCACCCGCCGGCGCCGTTCCACAAGCAGATGGGCGATTTCCCCGACGGCATGAACGTCGACCGCTGGCAGGTCACGCACTTCGCGCCGCCCTGCTTCGTCAAGCTCGACATCGGCTCGGCGCCCGCCGGCTCGGGCATGCGGCAGGCCGCCGACCGCAGCCGCTGGATGGGCATGTGGAACCTGAACGCCATCACGCCCGAGAGCGAGAAGACCGCGCACTACTTCTTCGCGCAGGCCTACAACTTCAAGCTCGGCCAGAAATGGCTGTCCGACATGCTGCGCGTGCAGATCCGCGACATCTTCCTGCAGGACATGGCGATGGTGAAGGCGCAGCAGATCAACATGGACCTGAGGCCGATGCCCGCGCCGGTGAACCTGGGTCAGGACAAGGCTTGGGTCGCCATGCGCTCGATCATCGACCGGCTGGTGAAGGAAGAGCAGCAGCAGGCCAAGGCCGCGTAGGTGACGGAGCTCGGGACGCACGCGCAACGCGGCGCGTTCGACGAGTGGGTCGACGCGATGCGTGCGTGGCATCGCGAGCTCGAGGTCACGCCCGATCCCCAGGTCACCCTGAGCGCGAAGTTCGCCGACCGCATCCCCGAGGAAATCGGCTTCGGCCGCTACGCCGGGCAGCGCCGCTGGGAGCGCGCAGCCGACATCCCTTCAGCGCAGATCAAGGACGAGCTGCTGCGGCTCCTCGTCTGGCAGGGAGATTCCGAGGTGCGCGCGGTCGAGCAGGCCCGCGAGCTCCTGGATAGCGCCCCGAGCGAGCACGATCGCAACCGGCTCGCGCGCCACATGACCGAGGAGACGCGCCACGGCTGGCAGATGGCCTACCTCCTCGTCACGCACTTCGGCGAGGAGGGCCGCGCCGCCGCGCGCGAGCTGCTCGAGCGCCGTGCGACCCGCGGCGAGGCGCTCCTCGAAATGTTCAACGTGAAGCTCAACTGGGTCGACGTTTTCTCCTGGCACAACTGGGGCGACCGCGTCGGCAAGTATCAGCTCACGATGTTCGCGGGCTCGGCCTTCGCGCCGTTCGCGCGCTCGATCGCGCCGATGCTGAAGGAGGAAGGCTTCCATCTCGTCATCGGCTACCAGGGCATGCAGCGCATCTGCGCCGCGAACAAGGTGCCGGTCGAGATCCACCAGCGCTACCTCAACCGCATGCTCGCCATCTGCTACGACGCGTTCGGCTCCGAGGTCTCGAAGCGCGCGCAGAAGCTCTACGACTGGGGCCTCAAGCCGGGCTGGACCTCCGACGCAGACCCAGCGCGGGTCAACGAGCAGGTGCGCAACGCCTTCATGGACGAGGCGCGCAAGCTCCTCGGCCTCCTCAATCGCCTGCTCCCCGCCGAGGGGCCGAAGCTCCACCTCACCGATCCCCGGTTCAACCGCAAGAACGGCCCGTTCTCGAAAGAAAGCTATCGAGGGCCTGAACAGCTGCCGACTGCCGAAGACGCGGCCGCGCTCGAGAAGATCTTCAGGCAGCCGGACTGGATCGCCCCGCCGCAAGGCTAATTACGGACGTTGTCCGGAATTGCTCATCTGCCGCAGCTTGAAGCGCTGGACCTTGCCGGTCGCGGTGCGCGGGAGCGCGTCCAGGAAGTGAACGCGCTGCGGGCGCTTGAAGCGAGGCAGATTCTTCGCGGCGTGCTCCTTGATGTCGTTCGCCAGCGCGTCGCCCGCCTGGTTGCCGGGACGTAGCGCGACGTAAGCGGCGGCGATGGTGGCGCCCTTGTCGTCCGCCTCGGCGATGACCGCGGCCTCGAGCACGGCGGGATGCGTGATCACCGCCTCTTCCACTTCGCCCGGCGAGACCCACATGCCCGAGCACTTGAAGAGATCGTCGCTGCGGCCCTCGAACCAGTAGAAGCCTTCCTCGTCGCGCCGGTAGATGTCGCCGGTCGTCACCCAGCCGTCCTGGATCAGCTCCTTCGTCTTTTCCGGCTTGTTGAGGTAATAGGGGATGGCGCTGCGGCCCTTCACCTGCAGCCGGCCGCGTCCCGCGCCTTGCACGACGCTGCCGTGCTCGTCCATGAGGCGCACCTCGTAGCCCTCGAGGGGAACGCCGGAACTGCCGGGCTTGTTGCGCCCGCGGAAGTTGTGGATGAAGGCGTGCAGGAGCTCCGTGGTGCCGATCGTCTCGAGGATTTCCACGCCGCTTACGTCCTTCCAGTCGTTCCATGTCGCGACCGGCAGCACCTCCCCTGCCGAAACGCAAAACTTGAGCGAGCCGGTCTCGAGCTTGTTGCCGGCGCGCGCATGTTCCACCAGCGCTCTGAACACGGCCGGCACCGCGAAGAAAATGGTGGGCTTGTATTTTTCAAAAACCGAAGCGATCACCGGCGGCGTCGGCCGCTCGCTGCAAAGGACTACCGAAGCCCCCGTGCCGATGGAATAGGAGAAGCTGTTGCCGAGCCCATAGGCGAAGAAAAGCCGCGACGAGGAGAACAGGCGATCCTCGGGAGTGAGCTCGTAGACCTTGCGCGCGACTCGCTCGATGGTCTCCGGAAGATGGTCGTGCAGGTGCACCGCGCCTTTCGGCGAGCCGGTGCTGCCCGAGGTGTAGAGGATCAGGCCGGGCGTGTCGCGATCGAAGGTTCCGAGCGGCGCCGGCTGGGCCTTGTCCACCAGCGCATTGAATTCATCCGGCGCCACGACGATGCGCGATGCCTTCGCGGCCTTGGCGTTCTCCAGGTGCTCGGGCGTGACGATGACGAGCTTCGCGCCGCTGTCTTCCAGCATGTACTGGATCTCGGCCGGCTTCAGCATCGTGCTGCAGGGAACGACGATGGCGCCGAGGCCCATCACGGCAAGCATGGTGATCATCATCTCGGGGCAGTCGCTCATGACGAGCGCGACGCGATCGCCGTGCTTTATGCCGAGCGCAGCGAGCGCACCGCGCGCGCGGGCGCTACGCTCTTCCAGCTCGCCGAACGTGACCTTTGTATCCTTGTAGTGGACGGCGATGCCGCGGGCATTTTGCCGCGCGTTGTCGGCGAGGTAATCGATAATGCTGCGCTTGGGTTCCATGGAGTGTCGTTGATGTCGGATTTCCGCGAACAGTACGAGAAGGGTCAGCAGCTTGGCAAGCTCGCCTTCGTCGAGCGGCCCTTGTTCGGCTCCCCCGCCGCGCCCGCGCAGGCCGAGACCAATGCGAGCCAGATCTGGGGGCACATCAACGCCGGCTACCTCATCGCCTACGAGTACACGCGCTGGTGGAAAGAGTCCCAAGCCTTGCGCCAGGCGGCAGTCGTGGGCGACTGGAGCTGGCTCAACAAGACCCGCGTCACCGGCCGCGATGCGGCGCGCTTCATGGACTACACGACGGTGAAGGACCTCGCGCGCCAGGAGGTCGGGCAGATCGTGTACGCGCCGATGGTGAACGAGGCCGGCAAGGTGGCGATCGAAGGGCTCACGCTCAAGCTCGCGGAGGACGAGTTCATCTTCACCCAGTCCGCCGGCCTGAAGTGGCTGGAGCTCCTGCGCGAGAAGAGCGGCCTCAAGGTCGAGCTCGCGGATGTCACGCCCGACTACACCTGCTATGCGCTGCAGGGACCGAAGTCGACCGACGTGCTGGAAGCGCTCACGGGCGAGAAATGGCGCGATTTGCGCTTCTCGCGCTTCCGGAAGACAAACCTCCTCGATGCCGAGACGCTCGTCTGCCGCCAGGGCGTGACCGGCGAGGTCGGCTACGAGTTCATGATGCGCACCGAAGGCGGACGCGCGCACGAGCTCTGGCGCAAGATCCGCGAGGTCGGGAAGGATTTCGGCCTGCGCGAGCTCGGCTTCAAGGCGCAGATGATCGGCCATACCGAGACCGGCATCGCCACGGTGATCCGCGATTTCCTGCCGGCGCGCGGCTCGCCCGAGCAATTGAAGCGCATGATGGGCCATTGGATGGCGGCGGAGGAGCTGGCGGCGATCGAATGGGTGATCGCCGAGCAGCTCTGCTCTCCGGCGGAGCTCGGCTGGGCGCACACCATCAGCCTCCACAAACCAGATTTCTTTGGAAAGGCCGCGTTGGCGCGCGAGGCCGATGCCGGCGGACCGAGGCGCCAACTGATGGGGCTCGCGTGGTCGAACGAGGACATGACACAGCTTTACGCATCGCAATTCCGCGACTCGCCCGGCGCGCCGCCACCGGATCTGCCGACCGGGCAGTTCCGGGTGCTCTTCCTGAAGGTGCTCGCCGACCGGAAGGAGATCGGCTGGGCCTCGGGCTATGCCTACAGCCCGACGCTGCGGCGCATGATCTCGCTCGCGCGCCTCGACCGGCGCATCGAGCCGGATACCGAGGTGGAAGTGCTATGGGGTGGTTTCTCCGACGAGCCGACCTTCCGCATCCGCGCCAAGGTGGTGCCGCTGCCCTTCATCCGGCAGGAGCGGGCGAAGAAACTGGCGTGATAGACTGCCCTCGCCTTTAGGAGGAGGCGAAATATGCGCGTGACATTCCGTTCGGCGCTCGCGGGCGCCGTCGTTGCTGCATTTGCCTTTGCCGGTCCGGCGGCCGCACAACAGAAAGTCAAAATCGGCTTCATCAGCACGTTCTCGGGCCCGCAGGGGGTGATGGGCCAGTACATGAAGGATTCGGTCGAGCTCGCCATCCAGCATCTCGGCGGCAAGGTCGGCGGCATGCCGGTCGAGATGTTCTACGGCGACGACCAGCTGAAGCCCGATGTCGGCGTGCAGGTCGCCGAGGAGATGCTGAAGAAGGACCAGGTCGATTTCGTCGCCGGGATCATCTGGTCGAACGTCATGATGGCGGTGGAGCCGGTCGTCACCAACTCCGGGCACATCATGGTCGGCACGAACGCGGGCGCGAGCCCGCTCGCGGGCGCCCAGTGCAACAAGCTCTACTTCTCGACCTCGTGGAACAACGACCAGACGCCCGAGGCGATGGGCAAGTACCTCACCGACAGCGGCGTGAACGACATCTACGTGATCGCGCCGAACTACCAGGCCGGCAAGGACATGGTCTCGGGGCTGAAGCGCTACTACAAGGGCCGCATCGTCGAGGAGAACTACACCAAGCTCGGGCAGCAGGACTACCAGGCGGAGATCACGCAGCTGCGCTCGAAGAACCCGAAGGCGGTGTTCGCCTTCCTGCCGGGCGGCATGGGCATCCAGTTCCTGAAGCAGTACGACCAGGCGGGCCTGCGCGGCCAGCTGCCGCTCTACACCGTCTACACGGTGGACGAGATCTCGATCCCGGCGGTGAAGGACGCGGCGGTCGGCATTTACGAGGCGCGCTACTGGAGCCCCGACCTGAAGAACCCGGCGAACCAGCGCTATGTCGCCGACTACAAGAAGAAGTACGGCAAGATGCCTGTCTTCTACGGCGCGCAGAGCTATGACGGCATCATGCTGATCGACTCGGCGATCAAGGCGGTGAAGGGGAACCTGAAGGACGTGAACGGCATGGTGAAGGCGATGGAGAAGGCGAACTTCGCGTCGCTGCGCGGCCCGTTCAAGTACAACGTGAACCACCACCCGATCCAGAACTTCTATCTCCTGAAATCGGTGAAGACGCCGAGCGGCGACATCGAGATGCACATCCAGAAGACGATTTTCGAGAAGCACAAGGATGCGTATTACCAAGACTGCAAGATGAAGTGATCGCGCTTCCGACCTAGGAGGACGAAAAGGGCGCGCGAGCGCCCTTTTTCATGATGGCAACGCTCGTCTTCGAGCAGCTGCTGAACGGCCTGCAGTTCGGCGTCATGCTTTTCCTGATGGCGGCCGGGCTCACGCTCGTCTTCGGCATCATGAACCTCATCAACCTGGCGCACGGCTCGCTCTACATGGTCGGCGCCTACCTCACGGTCGCGGCGACGCAGTGGACCGGCTCCTACCTCGCCGGCGTCGCGCTCGGGCTCGCGGGGACGCTCGTCGTCGGCATGGCGGTCGAGGTCATCGCGCTGCGGCCGCTCTACGAGCGCGACCATCTGGACCAGGTCCTCGTCACGTTCGGCTTGATCCTCTTCTTCAACGAGCTCGTCGCCATCCTCTGGGGCCGTGCCGCCCTCTTCGCCTCCGGCCCGTCGTGGCTCTCGGGACACATCGATCTCTTCACGGGCTCGCGCTATCCGGCGTATCGCGCCGCCATCATCGTCGTCGGCCTGGTCGTGGCGCTCGTCCTCTGGTACGTCGTGACCCGCACGCGCCTTGGCATGCTGATCCGCGCCGGCGCCACCAATCGCACGATGGTCGCGGCGCTCGGCGTGAACATCCGCCTGCTCTACACCGTGGTGTTCGGCTTCGGCGCAGCGCTCGCCGGGCTGGCGGGACTCCTCGCCGGACCGATCTACAACGTGCAGCCGGGAATGGGCGAGCTGATCCTGATCCAGGTGTTCGTCGTGATCGTGATCGGCGGCATCGGCTCGGTGCGCGGCGCGTTCGTCGGCGCGCTCATCGTCGGCATCGTCGATACGCTCGGCCGCGCGTTCCTCAAGCCGCTCCTCGCCACGCTGATCTCGCCGCCGGCGGCGCAGTCGGCGGGTCCGGCGCTCGCCTCGATGCTGATCTACCTGCTGATGGCGCTCGTGCTCGCGTTCCGGCCGCAGGGCCTCTTTCCCGCGCGCGGCGGATGAAGACGCGCGCCGTCGGTTGGGCGATCGGCATCGCCGTCCTGGTCGCGGCACCGCCGGTGTTGCTCGCCCTCGGCCAGCCTTTCTACGTCGACCTCCTGCGGCGGATCATGATCCTCGCCATCGCCGCCGTGAGCCTCAACCTGATCCTCGGCTATGGCGGCCTCGTCTCCTTCGGCCATGCCGCCTATATCGGCATCGGCGCCTATGCGGTCGGCATCCTGGGCTTCTATGGCTTCTTCAACGGCTGGCTTCACTTCGCCGTCGCCATCGTGGCGTCGGCCGTCGTCGCGCTCGCCATCGGCGCCGTGTCGATTCGCACGAGCGGGATCTACTTCATCATGATCACGCTCGCCTTCACCCAGATGCTCTACTACCTCGGCATCTCGGTGGCGGAATTCGGCGGCGACGACGGCATGCGGCTCAAGCAGCGCAGCCAGCTCGGCTTCCTCGACCTGAACGATCCCGTGCAGTTCTATTACCTCGCGCTGGCCCTGATGCTGCTCGCCGTGTATCTCACCTATCGCATCGTCAATTCGCGCTTCGGCATGGTGCTGCGCGCGACGAAGTCGAACGAGGCACGCTCTCGCGCCGTAGGCTTTTCCCCGTACCCTTACCGCCTCACGGCGTTCGTCATCGCCGGGGCCATGTGCGGCCTCGCCGGCGCGCTCTACGGCAACCACACCAACTACATCACCCCCGGGCTCATGGCCTGGCAACAATCGGGCGACATCATGTTCATGGTGATCCTCGGCGGCATGGCGAGCACGGCCGGGCCGGTGCTCGGCGCCTTTGCGCTGCTTCTCTTCGAGGATCTGCTCTCGGGCTGGACGCAATACTGGCAGGTGATCCTCGGCCCGCTGCTCGTGCTGTCGGTGATCTTCTTCCGCCGCGGCCTCGCCGGCATCTTCTACAAGCCCGATGCTTGAGGTCAAGGGACTGACGAAGAGCTTCGGCGCGCTGCGCGCGACCGACGGCATCGACTTCGACGTGCGCGACGGCGAGACGCACGCCATCATCGGGCCGAACGGCGCCGGCAAGACGACCTTCATCGGCCAGCTTGCCGGCGACCTGCGGCCGGACAGCGGGCGCATTCTCTTCGCCGGGGAGGACGTCACGCGGTTGCCCGCGCCGCGGCGCGCGCGCAAGGGGCTCGCGCGCTCGTTCCAGATCACCAGCATCTATCCGGAATTCAGCGCCCTCACGAACGTCGCGCTCGCGGTCCAGGCGCACGCCGGGCACAGCTTCCGGTTCTGGCGCGACGCGCGTCGCGATCCGTCGCTCGTGGATCCGGCGAGAAAGATCCTCGAGGACCTCGGCCTCGCCGCGCGTGCAACGGAGCTCGCCGCCAACCTGTCGCACGGCGAGCAGCGCCAGCTCGAGGTCGCGATGGCGCTCGCCACGCGCCCGCGGCTCCTGCTCCTCGACGAGCCGATGGCCGGGATGGGCGCGGAGGAATCGCAGCGCATGATCGCCTTCCTGCGCACGCTCAAGGAGCGCCACACGATCGTGCTCGTGGAGCACGACATGGACGCGGTCTTCCGCCTCGCCGACCGGATCTCGGTGCTGGTCTATGGCCGCCTGATCGCGAGCGGCGCGCCCGAAGCGATCCGCGCCAATCCCGAAGTGCGCACCGCCTACCTGGGCGAGGACGCCTGATGCTCGAGCTGCGCGACGTCGAGACCGCCTACGGGCGAAGCCGCGTGCTCTTCGGCGTGTCGCTCGACTGCGCGGCTTCGCAGGTGGTGAGCCTCCTCGGGCGTAACGGCATGGGCAAGACCACCACGGTCAAGTCCATCATGGGCCTTTGCGCGCCGAAGGCCGGGACGATCCGCTTCGACGGCAAGCCGATCCATGGATTGCCGTCCTATCGCATCGCGAAGGCGGGCATCGGCCTCGTGCCGGAAGGCCGGCAGGTGTTTCCCAATCTCACCGTGCGCGAGAATCTGGTGGCGACCTCGCGCGCCGGCGGGTCGTGGACGCTCGAGCGGGTGTTCGCGCTTTTTCCGCAGCTGCAAGCGCGACAGAAGAATTACGGCAACCAGCTTTCCGGCGGCGAGCAGCAAATGCTTGCCATCGGGCGCGCGCTGATGACCAACCCGCGCCTCCTCATCCTCGACGAGGCCACCGAGGGCCTCGCGCCGCTCATCCGGCAGGAGATCTACCGCTCGATCGCACAACTGAAAGCCGATGGCCTCTCCATCCTGGTCATCGACAAGGACGTACGAGCGTTAACCACGGTAGCCGACCGCCACTACGTGCTGGAAAAAGGGCGAGTCGTATGGAGCGGCAGCTCTGCGGAGCTGACCGCCAACCGCGAGCTACAGCATCGTTATCTCGGCGTGTAGACTGAACGCATGAAGCGAGAAAACATCGTCGGCCGCGCCAACGTCGAGGACACGCCCGAGCTCGAGGCGTACTACAAGAGCCTCGAGGGCGAGGCGCTCGGCGCGCTCTGGACCGTCGCGAACGAGATCGAGCCGTGGTATCCGCAGCCGAAATCGGTGCCGACGCTCTGGAAATGGAAGCGGATCGAGCCGTTCGTCCGCCGCGCACCCGAGCTCGTCTCGGCCGAGAAGGCGGCGCGCCGCGTGGTGATGCTCGTGAATCCCGGCCGCAAGGAATGGAGCGCGGCGGCCGGCCTGCTCTATACCGGCGTCCAGGTCATGAATCCCGGTGAGTTCACTTCGGCCCATCGCCACCAGGCGTCCGCGCTGCGCTTCATCATGGACGGCCGCGGTGCGTACACCACCGTCGAGGGCGAGCGCATGCCGCTTGGCGCGCGCGACCTCGTCCTCACCCCCAATGGCACGTGGCACGACCACGGCGTCGATGCGAGCGGGACCCAATGCATCTGGCAGGACGGGCTCGACATCCCGCTCATGAACTCGCTCGATGCCAATTTCTACGAGGTGCATCCCGACGTGGTGCAGAAGCCCGCGCCTCTTTCGCGCGAGAACTGGGCGAAGCCGTACTCACCGCAGTTCAAGTACGGCTGGGACGAGTCGTATCGCGCATTGAAGGCGGACGGGCATATCTACCCCTACAAGAACCCGCTCACCGGCGGGTCGATCATGCCGACGATGGGCGCGCAGCTCGAGCTGCTGCGCAAGGGCGAAGCAACGAAACCGCATCGGCATACGGGCAGCGTGATCTACCAGGTCGCGCAAGGCAGCGGCTGGTCGGAGATCGCGGGACAGCGCTTCGACTGGGAAGAAAAGGACATCTTTGCGCTGCCTTCGTGGGCGCTGCATCGCCACGGCGCCCACGAGGAATCGGTGCTCTTCTCCTTCGACGACCTGCCCGCGATGCGCGCCCTCGGCCTGTACCGCGAAGCGAACGCATGATCAGCGCGGAGCAGAACCAGCTGATGACGCGCGTCGGGCCAGGGACGCCGTGCGGCAAGCTGCTCCGCCGCTACTGGCAGCCGGTCGGATTGACCGACGAGATGGCCGGGCCGCGGCCGGTCAAGCCGGTGCGCATCATGGGCGAGGACCTGGTGCTGTTCAAGGAAGGCGCGCGCTACGGCCTGATCGAGCGCCAGTGCGCGCACCGCGGCGCCGACCTCGCCTACGGCCGCCTCGAAGACGGCGGACTGCGCTGCTCGTTCCATGGCTGGCTCTTCGACGTGAACGGCAAGTGCCTGCAGACGCCGGCCGAGCCCGCGGGCAGCCGCCTGTGCGAGCACATCAAGCTGCGCGCCTATCCGGTGCAGGAGAAGAGCGGCATCCTGTTCGCGTACCTCGGCGAAGGCGAGGCGCCGGCGTTTCCGCATTTCGACGCCTTCGTCGCGCCGAGCGAGTACACGTTCGCCTTCAAAGGCTACTGGGACTGCAATTGGCTGCAGGCGCTGGAAGTCGGCATCGATCCGGCCCATGCGTCGTGGCTGCACAAGTTCTTCGAGGACGAAGATCCCGCGACAAGCTACGGCCGCCAGTTCCGCGGCGTGCCCTCCGATGCGCAGATCCCGATCAGCAAGGTGCTGAGGGAATTCGATCGTCCGGAGATCCGCGTCGAGCGCACCGACTACGGCATGCGCCTGCACACGCTGCGCAGGATCAGCGACGCGCAAACGCATATCCGCGTGACGAACGTGCTTTTCCCGCAAGCCTTCGTCATCCCGATGAACGCGGAGATGACGATCTCGCAATGGCATGTGCCGGTCGACGACACCGGCTGCTACTGGTATTCGATCTTCACGAGCTTCGGCGCGCCGGTCGACAAGGACACCATGCGCAATCAGCGCCTCAAGACTTATCCGGCGCCGGACTACAAGCCCGTCTTCGGCCGGAAGAACGGGTGGGGCTTCGATGCCGGCGAGCAGCGCACGCGGACCTTCACCGGCATGGGCTTCGACATCAACATCCACGACCAGTGGGCATGCGAGTCGCAGGGGCCGATCGCCGATCGCACTCGCGAGAACCTCGGCACGACGGACAAGGGCATCGTGCTCTACCGGCGGCTCCTCGTGGATGCGATCAGGAAGAACGAGGCCGGCGAGCTCAAGGTGGACCTGCGCGATGCCTACGGGCCACCCGCCATCGACGGCATCGGGCCGACAATGCGTATCGAGGAATACTGGAAAGAGGCGGACGCGAAGCGTCGCCGCCAGGCTGCCTGGGCGTGAATATCCTGAAGGAAATCGAGGCGCGCGGCCTGAAGGCCGTGCGCTTTTCGTTTGCCGACCAGCACGGCGTGCTGCGTGGCAAGACGCTCGCCGCGAGCGAAGTGAAGAACGCGCTCGAGCGCGGCGTGACGGTCACCAGCACCCTGCTGCTCAAGGACACATCGCACAAGACGGTATTTCCGGCGTTCACGCCGGGCGGCGGGGTGGGCATGCCGGAGCTGCAGGGCGCGGCCGACATCCTGATGATCCCGGACGTCGGCACCTTCCGCGTGCTGCCCTGGGCCGCGGACACGGGCTGGGTGCTGTGCGACCTGAGGCTGCAGGACGGCGGCGCGGTGCCGTTCGATTCGCGCGCCGTGCTGCGCCGTGCGCTCGAGAAGCTCGGCGAATACGAATTCGTCGCCGGTCTCGAGGTCGAATTCCACGTCTTCAAGATCTCGAATCCGCATCTACAGCCGGCGGACGCCGGCCAGCCCGGCGTGCCACCGGCCGTCGAGCTGCTCACGACCGGCTACCAGTACCTCACCGAGCAGCGCTATGACCTGATCGACCCCGCAGTCCAGCTCCTCAGGACCGGGTTGGAGCAGCTGGGACTGCCGCTGCGCTCCTTCGAGGTGGAGTTCGGGCCGAGCCAGTTCGAGTTCACGCTCGCGCCGATGCGCGGGCTCGCGGCTGCCGATGCGATGGTGCTCCTGCGCAGTGCGGTGAAGCAGATCGCGCGCCGCAACGGCTACCACGCCACCTTCATGTGCCGCCCGAACCTGCCGAACGTGATGTCGAGCGGCTGGCATCTGCACCAGTCGCTCGCCAAAGGCGGGCGCAATGCATTCACGGCCGAGCGCGAGGACCTGTCCGACGTCGGCAAGCACTACCTGGCGGGACTGCTCGCTCATGCTCGCGCGGCGTGCGTGTTCAGCACGCCCACCATCAACGGCTACAAGCGCTACCGGCCCTACTCGCTCGCACCCGACCGCGTCATCTGGGGCAAGGAGAACCGCGGGGCGCTCCTGCGCGTCGTGGGCGGTCCGGGAAAGGCCGACACGCGCATCGAGAACCGCATCGGCGAGCCGGCGGCGAATCCCTATCTGTACTTTGCGTCGCAGGTCCACTCCGGGCTCGATGGCATGGCGACGCGGGCAGCGCTCCCGCCTTCTGCCGATACCCCCTACGAGGCGAAGGCGGCGATGCTGCCACGCACCCTCGCCGAGGCGCTCGAGGCCCTGCGCATGGACAAAGTGCTGCGCGAGGGCGTCGGTGAAACGTTCGTGGACTATTACTGCCGGATCAAGGAAGCTGAGATCGCGCGCTTCAACCTCGAAGTGAGCGACTGGGAGCACCGGGAATATTTCGACTTGTACTGAGTGAGCTCTTTTGACCCATCAGCCAAGGAACCTCCATGGAAATGCGTACGCTCGGCAAGAGCGGCATCAAGGTCTCCGCGATCGGCCTCGGCCTCATGTCGATGTCGGGGATCTACGGCAACGCGAATGACGAGGAGTCGATCCGCGTCATCCACTACGCGCTCGACAAGGGCATCAACTTCCTCGACTCCGCCGACATGTACGGCTGGGGGCACAACGAGGAGCTGCTGGGCCGCGCGCTGAAGGGACGTCGCGAGGGGGTGATCGTCGCAACGAAGTTCGGCCAGGTGAAGCTCGCCGACGGCAAGCAGGACGTGGACGGCAGCCCTTCCTATGTCTTGAAGGCGTGCGATGCGAGCCTGAAGCGCCTGGGCATCGAGGTGATCGACCTCTATTACCAGCACCGCGTCGATCCGAAGGTGCCGATCGAGGAGACGGTCGGCGCGATGAAGCGCCTGGTGGAGACCGGCAAGGTGCGCGCGCTCGGCCTCTCCGAGGCGCGGCCGGAGACCGTGCGCCGCGCGAACAAGATCCATCCCATCGCCGCCGTGCAGAACGAGTATTCGCTGCTCTACCGAGCGGAGGGAGAGGAGACGCTCAAGACGACGCGCGAGCTCGGCATCTCCTTCATCGCCTATGCGCCGCTCGGCCGCTCGATGCTGACGGGCTCGGTGAAAGGCAAGGCCGACCTGCCCGACGGCGACCGGCGCCTCGCGCATCCCCGCTTCCAGGGCGAGCACCTCGACAAGAACGTGAAGATCGTGAAGCGCCTCGAGGAGATGGCGGCCGAGAAGAAGTGCACGCCGGCACAGCTCGTGCTCGCGTGGCTCCTCGCGCAAGGCAAGGACATCGTCCCGATCCCCGGCACGAAGAGGAAGCAGCGGGTGGACGAGAACCTCGATGCGCTCGAGGTCAGGCTCTCGGGCCAGGACATGAAGCGCATCTCGGATATCGCACCGATCGGCGCCGGAGCCGGGCCGAGATATCCTGCCGATGCTCTGAAGCGGGTCTACCTCTAGCCTGCTCTCGAAGTCTGCCGCGGCCCGGTGGCTGCTGCTCGCCACCCTGTGGTCGCTGCAGTACATCTTCATGCGCATGTCGGTGCCGGTGTTCGGCACCGGCATCGTCGCGGAATCCCGCGGCCTCTTCGCGGCGGCTTTCCTCGTGCCGTGGGTGATCTTCGTCATGCGCCAGTCGATCGGCCTGCGCGCGCACTGGCGCGACCACCTCGCCGTGACCATGACGAACAACGTCCTGCCGTTCCTCTGCTTCGCCTATGCGGCGACCGCGCTGCCGGCGAGCTACCTCGCGGTGATGAACGGCATGGTGCCACTCTGGAGCGGCGTCATCTCGGCGCCGGTGCTGAAGGAGCCGCTTGGCGCGCGGCGCATCGCCGGCTTCGTGCTAGGCCTCGCGGGCATTGCGCTCATCGTGAAGCTCGGACCGATGGAAGTCACGCCCCACCTCATGGCCGCGACGGTCTCCGGGATGGTGGGGGCGGCGCTATGGGGATGGGCCGGCGTCGTCATCCGCCAGCGTACCGGCCGCGTGCCGCCCATCAGCCTCGCCGCCGGGTCGGTCGTCTTCACCGCGATCATCCTGTCGCCGACCTGGGTACAGCTGCCGCCGCCGGCGACATGGACCCCGGCCGCGGTCGCCGCCCTGGTCGCGCTCGGCGCGCTTGTCAGCGGCATCGCCTACCTGCCCTTCTTCACCCTGGTGCGGGATATCGGCCCGACGCGCACGCTGACCGTCGGCCTCGCGGTTCCGGTGCTGGGCATCTTCTGGGGCTGGCTGCTGCTCGGCGAGATCGTCACGCTCAGCATGCTTGCCGGCGCGGCGCTCGTGCTGGTCGCGCTAGTGCTCGTGATGAAGCACTAGGCGCGGGGCGTCCACGCCGCCTGCTCGAGCACGACGCGGTAACCATCTGGGTCGCGGAAGGTTCTGCCACGCTCGCGCCAGTAGGAATTGAATGCTTCGACCTCGATGAACCCGGCCTCCAGCATGCTCGCGCACGCCTTGCGCCACCCGGCCGGCTGCGGCACGTAGAACACGATCAGGTCTTCCGGCGTGGGCGACGGCGTGACCGGATGAGTCCGGCAATACGTGAACTCGAAGTGCCAGCCCATCCCGGGCTTGCCCAGCATGACGCCGTCGAAGCCGTCGTGATTCTCGAAGCGCCCGAGCTCGACGAGGCTCAACCCGCTGCGGTACATGGCTACGGACCGCTCGAGCGCGGTGACGGGGCGGGCGATGCGCAAGTGAGCCGTCATGCGCCGATGGCATCGAGCGCGCGGCGCACTTCCTCTCTGCCGTCCGCCGAGAGCGGAGCCTGCGGCGGCAGCGGCGCGCCCACCTCGTAGCCCTGCAGCTCGAGGCCGCCCTTGATGCACGCGGCGAGGTTGTACTTGGCAAACGCCTGGTTGAGATTCCACAGCGGCCGCTGCAGCTCCATCGCCGCCGCCCAGTCCTTGCGCCGGCAGGCATCGTAGAGCGCGACGCTCTGCCGCGGCGCCACGCACGCCGGTCCGGCCATCCATCCCGCGCCGCCGATCAGCATGACGCACGCTGGAATGTGCGCGGACGCGGCGAAGACCTGCATGCGTCCTTCGACGCGGTTCAGGATCGAGAGAAGGCGCCCGGTGTTGACCGATGCATCCTTGATGTATCGGATGTTCGGCACGCGGCTCAGCCGCTCGATCACCGGCAGGCTGAGGTCGGAGCGCTGGAACGTCGGATTGGTGTACAGCACAATCGGGATCGAGACCGCGTCGGCGATCGCCTTGAAGTACGCATAGACGCCTTCATCGGTCAGGGGGAAATACACTTCCAGGATGGCGAGGATGCCGTCGCACCCGAGGCGCTCGAACCCGCGCGCCTGCATGACCGCATCGGCCACCGTGGTGGAGGCGACGCCGGCGACGACCGGCACGCGCTTGCCCGCTGCTTGCAGCACGACCTCCACGATGCGGCGCTTCTGCGCCCAGGAGAGATAGGCGAATTCGCCGGTCGAGCCGAGCGGCGTCAGGCCGTGCACGCCTGCGGCGATGAGGTCCTTGCACAGCCGAGCCAGCACCTCGTCCTTCACCTTCCCGTCGGCATCGACGGGCGAAACGAGGTACGGAAAAACGCCGTGAAACTGCGGCTGCATCTAGCCTTCGACCGGCAGGACGGTAACGCGGTACTCATGCGCGAGCTTGCGCTTGCGCACCGGGTCCTCGAGCTCCATGCGGAACACGCTTCCGGGGCGGATGCCGCCTTTCGCCGCGAGCGTGCCGCAGAACATGGCCCAGCCGGGCTGCAATTTGTATCTCGAAAGCAAATCTTCCGGCGAGCGCATGGCGCTCACCGGTCCCTCCTGGTAGAGCTCGCCGTCGGTCCAGGAGCGAAGCACAAGCTTCTCCCAGTGCGGCTTCGCTTCGTCGTAGCGCCACGCGTCCTTCGCAGTCACCTTGGCGCAAAGCTGCTTGGAGAGCGAGACGCCGATCGTTTCCGCCTTGCGATCGGTGTGGTCGGAGCCGACGGTGACCCACAGGCCGTCGGGCTTCGAGAGCAGCACGAACTCCACTTCGCCGCTCGTGTCCGGACCGCAGACCTGGATCTCGGTGGCCTGCGTCATGAGATCGGCCGAGACTCGATAGAAGATCGGCGTCGTCTTCGGCGGCTTGACGCCGATCTCTTCAAGCTCGCGGATGTGCTTCTTCAGCGCCGCTTCGTCGCGCCCGGTCCAGCCGGCGATGACTAGGCGCGCGCACTCCATCATTTCACGGCCATGGCGTCTGACGTCCTACCGACGTGCACTGCTCTTTGCGGCGCGCGTCCGTGCAGAGCGCTTCGCCAAGGGACGCCTCGAGCCCTCGGCACGAATCAGCGAACGGAGCGCCTTATTGACTGCTCTGGAATTCTTGAATCTCTTGTGCACGTCCGGCTCAAGGACAACGACGTTGCTGCCTTCTATATAACGCTTGTAGTACTTGCCGCGCACGCCCCCGGAAAAATCGTACTCCGGGCGCATTTCGGGTTCCGCGACTTTATGCTTCGTAGTCTTTTCGTTCATGGGCCGAGGCTCGACGAGCCGAAATAATTCGAATGGTATTCCCTTGCTCGGTATGGCACACGACAAGCAGCTGGCCACTGCGGTTGGGATCCCATGAGAAACGCATCTAAGCGCGTGCATCAGTCCCAGCAAGGCCAGACCATAAGCTCCCATTGCTTCACGCAACTCTCCGGGAAAACGGGGTACGCCCCTGTTTCTTTTCTTTCGGCGGGAGGCCGTAGGTCCCCATCAGGTCGTCCACCCGCTTATGGAACTCCGGCCAGGGCGCCTCGCGGAAGCTGTGGTTGCGCACGATGAAGGATGCGCCGGCGTAGAACTTCTCGTACTGGAGGTGGCGGCCGGCAAACTCGGAGCCGATCAGGTCCCAGGCGAGCTTGTAGAGCTTCATCCGCTCGACCGCGCCGAGCTGCGGCGTCTGCCAGTACTTCTCGAAGAGGCCCCTCAGGTGCTCGTCGTGCATCACGGTGCAGTCGGCAGGCATCTGGAACACGCCGCCGCCGAGGAGCTCGCGCAGCGCGTCGATGATCGACGAGTGGCTCTCGGTGCACCAGTTGAGCGCCGCGTACATGTAGCGCCGGTTGAACGTCTTGCAGCCCTCGGGCCAATCTTCCGCGTCGTGCAACTGCCCGGCGATCATGCCACCCAGCGCCGCCTCGAGCGCGGAGAAGCGGCCGAGGACCTCGCGCACCGCCGGGACTTCGTTCGCGCCGGAGGCATGAGCCACCTTGCTCGCCAAGCCGACGATGAGCTTCAGCTTCTCGTGGAAGCGCACGTTCGACTGGTGGTTGCCGTAGCAGTGGCCCGGCGTCTTGATGTAGATCTCGCGTGCAAGGATCGCGTCCATGTGCACGAAGACCCGCTCCCAAGGGACCTTCACCTCCTCGCACATCACCATCGAGTCGGTCTCGTCGAAGCGCCAGGTGAGCGGGTTATCGAATTCGGAAACGGCGTAGCGCTCGAAGGGTTTGCGCGACCAGAGCGTGAGGCCCTTCGTGTTCACCGGCAGCGCGCAGGTCACCGATTCGGCGAGCTGCGTCGGTGCGAGCGGCAAGAGGTTGCCGATCCAGATCTCGTTGGCGAACACGGCCCCGGTGGCGAGCATCTTCATGCCGCTCACGACGAGGCCGTCGTCGTCCTCGCGCACCACGCGCAGCGAGGGCACCGGCAGGTTCTGCTTGACGTAGAACTCCGGATTGCGTGCCGCCTGCGGCGGCAGCACGGCATAGACGCCGTAGAGGTCGTCCTTCCGCATCTGCTTGTAATAGCGCGTGAGGTTGTCGGCGTACTTGCCGAACACCGACGGGTTCATCGCCATGCCGGTGACGAAGCTCGAGACGTGATCGGGCGAGCGGCCGAGCAGGCCGTGGCTCATCGCGGCGATCGCGCGATGGAGGTTGGTGCGCTTCTGCAGATCGTCCTTCGTCTTCGCCCGTAGGAAATAGGCGCTATAGCGCTCCTTGCCTTCGCTGAAGCTGAAGGCCGGATCGGCGCGCTTCATGTCGTAGATCGCCGCCATCGAGCGCGCAGCGTTCCTGAACGCCGGGTGGGTCGTGACGTCGTCGACGCGCTCGGAGCCGATGTACACCACCCTCCCGTCCCTCAGGGACTCCAGATGCTCCGCACCGGTCTTAAGCATAGTAGTGAATCTCGTGAAGGATGCAGCCGCCCTTCGAGGTGAACGGCCCGTGCTTCACGCCCGGTGGGCGGCAGGCGTAGGTCGGCGCGAAGCATTGCTCGCCGCCGCGGCCTTGCGCATCGTTGCCGACGATCAAGTCGCCTTGCACGACGTAGACCTCCTCCCAGTGATCGTGCACGAAGGGCTCCTGGGAGAACGCGCCGGGCTCGATCTTCAGGAGCCGCGTGCGGCTGCCGCGCTTCGCGTTCTCGTCGAGATCGGAAGCGAGGATCTTCTGGTAGAAGCCCGGCGGGTAGCCGGGCGGCACTTCCCAGCCGGCCTTGAGATCGACCTTAACGAACTCGAGATGCTGCTTGGGCTTCATCACGGTACACCTCCTCCTGGACCATCGCCTGATGCACTACCGTTCCCTCGTAACCCGGGAATCTCTTGAAATCTTCGCGTGCCTCGGCACGCTCGCGCGACGCGAGCGCCGCGTTCATCGCCGCCTCGTCGTCGAACTCGAGCTGCGCCATCAGCACGGCCTTCCCCGGGTTCACCGGAAACGGGTCGCGCCAGGCAAGCGGCGTGTGCAGGAGGATGCGCCGCAGGCCGGGCCAGCGCGAAACGAGCGGCACGTGCACTTCGCGATAGCGGCGCAGGAATGCGTCCACGTCCGAAGCCTCGATGTCATAGCGCACGAAATACGAGACGCTCATGCGACCTTCGCGTCGCGCAGCATGAATTCCAGCATCGCCACGGCGCGATCGCCGGATTCGACGAGATCGCGCGCGAGGAGGCGCAGCTGCCGGAAGCGCCGTGCGTCGAGGCGATCGAAAAGCTGGTCGTTCACCTTGCGCTGGAACGGCGCGAGGCGCTCGACGAGCTCGCGGCTCTTCTGGTTCGCGCGCAGGAGAACGCGACGGCCATCGGTCGGATCGGCGACCTTCTCCAGAATGCCTTGCGCGACGAGCTTGTTCGCTTCGATGGTGATGAATGCCCCGGAGCGATGCAGGCGCGTCGCCACCTCGCCCACCGAGAGGAGGCCGGCGGCGCGCGACACCAGCATGACGATCTCGTATTGCGCGCCCGAAATGCCGACGAGGGTGGCGAAGGCCTCGCGGCAGGTGTCGAGCCGGTGGCCGTAGGCGATGAGGTCGTGGATCAGGCCGCGGAACTCGGCATCGGAGCCCTCGACGAGCAGCGCAGCGCGCGACACGGTGGCCGGCGGGGCGGCGTTGAAAGCCGGTGGCGCTCTGCGGCGGCGGGGCCGGGCCATTGACCGGGGCATTCTGGCTCCCGAGAATTTCCTATGTCAATTAGCTAAGGGGAGAAAACACCAGTGCTCAAGCTCTACGGCCAGTATCGCTCGCGCGCCTTCCGCGTCGCCTGGCTCTGCAAGGAGTCGAACATCGCGTACGAGCACGTCAACGTGACGATCAACGTCGAAGGCGCGACGTGCAAGCAGCCCGACTACGTCAGGCTGAACCCCAACGCGCGGGTGCCGACCATCGACGACGACGGCGTCGTGCTGTGGGAATCGGCGGCGATCAATCTCTACCTCGCGGAGAAATACAAGAGCCCGCTCTGGCCGGCGGACATAAAAGGCAAGGGTCGCGTGCTGCAATGGGCCTTCTTCATCGCGAACGACGTCGAGCCGAGCATGATCACCGTCATGCAGCACCGCGTCATGTTCCCGCCCGAGAAGCGCAACCCCGCGCTCGCCGACGAGGCCGACGCCAAGCTGCAGCCGCGGCTCAAGGTCCTCGACGAGCACCTCGCCAGGAACCGTTATTTCGGCGGCGACAAGTGGGACATGGCCGACTTCATGGTGGCGAGCGTGTGCTACTCCTTCACCGTCATGAAGTACGACCTCTCCAAGTACCCGAATTTCCAGAAGTGGCTCACGGCGAGCATCGAGCGCCCCAAGGGGAAGGAAGCGCGCGCGCTGCGCGAATAATTCCGGCCAACGTCAATAGCGGCGTTCGGCAAGTCGCCTTCCATGATGTGGACGATGCCGTGCGCCCAGTAGGGCCTTCGCCAGCTGAGCGCGGCTAATTACGACCCTGACCCCGATTTGCGGCGGCGCGTGGCCGCGCGTCGCGTGCGAGTGCCGGCGGCGCTCGAGCCGATGAGGGTGCTGAATTCGTCGGCCGGCATGGGTCTTGCGAAGAGGAAGCCCTGCGCCTGCTCGCAACCGAGCGTGCGCAGGAAATCCGCCTGCGAGTCGAGCTCGACACCTTCGGCGATTACGGTGAAGCCGAGCGTGTGCGCCATGTCGACGATGGTGCGCACGATCGTGGCGTCGGCCGCGTCGTCGAGCACGTCGGCGACGAAAGAGCGGTCGATCTTGAGCGAGGCAAGCGGGAAGCGCGTGAGGTAGGCGAGGCTCGAGTAGCCGGTGCCGAAGTCGTCGATCGCGATGCGCACGCCCGCGTCGCCGAGCGCGCGCAGCACCCTGATCGCGTGGTCGGGATCGTGCATCAGCTGGCTCTCGGTGATCTCGAGCTCGATCAGCGACGGATCGATGCCCGCCGCCGAGACGATGGCGCGGATGCGCTCCTCGAGGTCGTGCTGCCTGAACTGCCGTGCCGAGAGGTTCACCGCCACCGGCATCGGCCGCGCGCCCGCGCGCTGCCAGTTCTTGAGATCCTCGCAGGCGCGCTTCAGCACCCACTCACCCACCGGCACGATGAGGCCGGTTTCCTCGAGCACCGGGATGAACTCCACCGGCGCGACGCGCCCGCGCTCGGGATGGTTCCAGCGAAGGAGTGCCTCGGCGCCGCACGGTTGCCCGTTGGCGAGGTCGATCTTCGGCTGATACGCGAGGCTGAACTCGCGCCGCTCGAGCGCGCGGCGCAGCTCGAGGCCCATCTGCGCGCGCGCCCGCGTGCGCTGGTTGATTTCGGCGGTGAAGAACTGGAACGCGTTGCGGCCCGCCTGCTTGGCGCGGTACATGGCGGCGTCCGCCGCGCCGAGCAGCGCCTCGGCGTTGTCGCCATCCGCCGGAAAGGTGGCGATGCCGATGCTCGCGGTGATGACGAGCTCCTGGCCCTGCACGTTGGCCGGAACGGCGAGCCGGTCGAGGATCTTCTGCGCGACGATCGCCGCGTCATCGGCCCGCGCCAGGTCGGCCAGCACCACGGCGAACTCGTCGCCGCTGATGCGCGCCACGGTGTCGCCGTCGCGCAGCGCGGACTGCAGGCGCTGCGCCGTTTCCTGGAGGAGCTCGTCGCCCGCGGCGTGGCCCTGCGTGTCGTTCACCAGCTTGAAGTCGTCGAGGTCGATGAAGAGGACGCCGAGCGACACGTTGCGCCGGCGCGCCTGCACGATCATGAGCGAGAAGCGGTCGGCGAGGAGCGTCCGGTTCGGCAGGCCGGTGAGCGGATCGAACTGCGCCAGGTAGGCGAGCCGCGCCTCGCTGTCCAGGCGATGCAGGGCGGCCGCCACCATGCTGGCAGCGGCCGTGAGGAAGCGGGTCTCCTCCGGCCCGAAAGCGCCCGGCGCTTCCGCCATTGCGCAGACGATGCCGCGCGGTCCGCCATCGGCGGGAATCGGCACCGCGGCGAGGGCGCCATAGCGCCGCAGCCATTCGAAAGGCAGCGGCAGGCCCTCCTTCCACGGGCCGTTCACCACAACCGGGTCCGACGTCTCGAAGAGCGGCGCTAGCGGGCTGTCGGGCTCGATGCGCACGACGGCGGAATCGGTCGGCGTGGAGCCGAAGCCGGCCACCCGGCGCAGGACCACTTCGCGCCCGGCGTTGCCGCGCTCGAGGTAAGCCACGGCGCCGCTGCCGAGGCCATCGAGCACGCTCTGCACCGCCTTGGCGATGAGCTCCGCCGGATTTCTCTTCGAGAGCGCCGCCTGCCCCAGGCGCGAGATCTTCTTCTGGTAGCGGTTCTGCGCCGCGCGCCGCTTCTCGGCGCTCATGCGCTCTGAAAGGTCGCGCGAATTGACGACCAGCACGCGGCCTTGCGGCGTATCGAGGAGGCTGCGACGGCTTTCGACCGGGAAGGTCGAGCCGTCCTTGCGCCGGTACTCGGTGATCACGGTGTTGGTCTGCCCCGCCATGCCCATGAGCTCCGAGGTCTCGCGGCGCAGCGTCCCGGTCGAAGCGTCGGGACGGATGTCCCGCGCGCGCTTCTTCAGGAGCTCGGCGCGCGTATAGCCGAGCTGCTTGCACGCCGTCTCGTTGAAGTCGAGCAGCCTGCCGGCTTCCAGGTCGAACAGGAACACCATGTCGGCCGAGGAATCGAGCGCCGTGCGGAAGCGCGACAGCGTCGCCTCCTTTTCCTTGCGCTCGGTGATGTCCTCCATGATGGCGATCTCGTGCTGCGGCTCGCCGGCCGCATTGCGCGCGAGCGCCACGGTCAGCGCGACCCACAGCACGGAGCCGTCCTTGCGGAGGTAGCGCTTTTCGAGCTGCACCGACGGCACTTCGCCGGCGCGCATGCGGGCGCGCTCGGCGTCGGTCTTGTCGCGGTCGTCCGGGTGCGAGATGTCCTTCACCGAGCGGCCGATCAGCTCGGACTCGAAGTAGCCCAGCATGTCGCAGAGCTTGCGGTTGACATCCGTGAAATGGCCGGCGAGATCGACGTGCGCGATGCCCGATGCGGCGAGCTCGAAGGTCTGGCGAAAACGCGACTCGCTCGCCGCAAGCGCGGCTTCGGACTGCTTGCGCGAAAGGAACTGGCCGATCTGCGCGCCGATGAGGCGCATGGTGCGCATCAGCCGCTCGTCGGGCTCGCGCACCGTGGCGCTCGACATGGAAAGCACGCCGATCGTCCGCGCGTTGAGCGTCACCGGGAAAAGGAAGGCGCCATGCACGCCCGCTTCGCGCACGCGCGCGTTCGCCGCCGAACGCGAGTCCTGGCTCACGTCCGAGCTCCACACCGGCTCGCCGCTCTCCCACACCTGGCTCACCAGTCCCTGCCCGGGTGCGATGGCGACGCCGCGCGATTCTTCGGCGAACCGGGCGAGCGGCCCGACGCCGCTCGACCAGATTTCATCGCAACGCATGACGTTCGCGATCTCGTCCAGCCGGAAGTAGCGCCCGCAATCCCAGCTCTCGGTCTCGCAGATCGCCTGCATCACCGCGCGCAGCGCGCTCGGCACGCTCTTCGCCTCGGCGAGGTGGCGCACCGCGGCATGCTCCAGCGCAACCAGCCGCTCTTCCCGCCGCCTCTCGGTCACTTCCCGGCCAACGCCGCGGTAGCCGAGAAAGCGGCCCTCCGGCGTGTACATCGGCTCGCCCGAGAGCGAGAGGAATCTCGTTTCGCCGTCGGGATCGACCCGGCCGATCTCGAAGTCGCGAAACGGCTGGCGCGCCTCGAGCACCGCGCGATGCGCCGCCCAGCCTGCGGCATCCGGATAGATCGAAGGCAGATCCCAGCGCGTCTTGCCGAGCACCGGCGTGCTCGCCGGCCGGTGCTTCTCGGCATGCGTGGTTCGCGTCATACGATGCTCGGCGTCGGTTTCCCAGTAGAAATCGGAGGAGAGCTCGACCAGCTTGCGGAACCGGTCTTCGCTCTCGCGCATCACGGCCTCGGCCTGCTTTCGCTGCACGAACTGGCCGAGCTGGCCGGCGATGACCACGACCGCCTCCATCAGCCGCCGGTCGGGCGGCCGCACGGCGCGCGAGGTGAGCGCGAGGACGCCGACGGTGCGGCCCTCGGATTGGACGGGACAGATGAACGCTGCGCGCGAGCGCACCGGGGCCGGCAGCCGCGCACGCGAATCCTCCTTGGCATCGGCGACCCAGAGCGGCTCGCCGGACTGCCACACCGTGCCGACGAGTCCTGCGCCGGGGACGAACTCGAGCGCGCGAGACGCCGCAATGAAGCGGTCTGCTTCCGGCGTGCCGTCGCTCCAGGCTTCCTCGAGGCGCACCTTCGCGCCCGACGGGTCGATCATGAAGTAGCGGCCGCATTCCCAACTCTCGGCTTCGCAGATGGCGCGCAGCACGCCCTGCAGAACGGCGGACGCGCTGTCGGCCTCGGCCAGCACGCGGTTCACCGCGTGCTCGAGGCGCAGCCGCTGCTCGGCCCGCTTGCTTTCGGTGATGTCGCGCCCGATGCCGCGGTAGCCGCGGAATCGTCCTTCCGCGTCGAATACCGGCTCGCCGCTGATCGACAGCCAGCGGCTGCCGCCGCCGGCGGTCGGACGCTCCATCTCGAAGTCGCGGAACGGCTCGTGCCGCTCGAGCTGCGCGCGGTGGCGCGCCCAGTCGGCCTCGGTCAGGTTGAGCGCCGGCTGGTCCCAGCGGCGCCGTCCGAGGTAGACGGAGGCATCGAGCCCGGTCCTTTCGGCGAGCCACTTGGACATGAACGTGAGGCGGAACTCGGCGTCCTGCTCCCAGTACCAGTCGGAGGAGAGCTCGGTCAGCTTGCGAAAGCGCTCCTCGCTGCGCCGAAGCGAGTCGAGCGTGCGCGCATGCAGCGCCGCGAGGCGCACCGGCCGCTCGAGCGAGCCTTCGGCAAGCTGGCCCTTGAGCAGGTAGTCGTAGGCGCCGCTCGCCGCGGCCCGCGCGCGCAGTTCCGGGCTCTCATCAACGGTGAGCGCGATGACCGGATAGTCGCAGGCGCGCACGAGAGCGGTGATCGTCTCGGTCGCCGCCGAGTCGGGCAGGTGCAGGTCGGCGATGACGAGGTCATAGCGCTCGCGCGAGAGCCGGTCGAGCGCCTCTTTCAGCGTCGTGGCGAGCTGCGTGTGGCAGCGCACGGAGCCGATTGCGGCCAGATGTTGCTCGACCACCATGCCGGAAGCGCGATCGTCCTCGACCAGCAGGACCTTCACGCTGCCGAGCGATTCCCCCTCCGCTTCCCGTCCTCCCATGACGGGAGGATACCGTGTCAGCGGCCCGGAATGACGCCGGGCTCCTGGGCCTCGCAATATCTTGCTACATCGCGCGGCCGTGTAAACCATGCCTGGGCGCCGCCGCGCTCCTTGCAGTGGCGCAGCGCAGCGCGCAGACGCCGCAGGCGGAACGGCTGGCCGAACACGTAGGTGTGCACCGAAACGTTCATCACGAGCGGGTGGCGCACGCATTGCTCGAGCATCTCGTCGAACTGGTCGACGATCATGTCGCAAAACTCCTCCGCGCCCTGCTTGCGGTGCACGACGTGCTGCGAGTCGTTCAGCTCGATCGGATAAGGCATCGCGAGGATCGGCCCCGCGCGCGTGCGCAGCCAGACCGGCTGGTCGTCCATCGGCCAGTCCATCAGGTATTTGTAACCGAGCTCCTTCAGCAGGTCCGGCGTGTGCGCGGTCTCGTACGCACCGGAGCCCATCCACCCCTCGGGCGGCGCGCCCTCGTGCCGCGTGATCGTCTCGGTCACCTCGCGCAGGATGCGCTCCTCGTCCGGCTGCCAGAGCCCGCGCAGGTTCTCCGCGTTGGTGCGGCCGTGCGCCACCACCTCGTCGCCGCGCCTGCGGATGGCGGCCATGACCTGCGGCGCGTATTCGTACACCAGGCTATTGGTGTTATGCGCCGCCGGCAGCTCGAGCTCGTCGAAGAGCTCCAGCAGCCGCCAGACCCCAATGCGGTTTCCATAGTCGCGCCAGGCATAGTTGCGATGCGTCTGCGGCTCGCCGGTCTTCGCCGGATCGTGTCCCAGCCCGGCGCCGAAGGCGAACCATTCGACATTCGTGGTGATGACGAAAGCGAGGCGCTTGCCTCCAGGCCAGCTGTAGTCCTTGCGCTCCGGTAGAGGCACGTAGTCATAGCGGCTGTGCTGCGGGAGCAGCGGCTTCAAATCGTCATCTCCAGCGCATACAGGCCGCCGGCATGGCGGTCGACGGCGAAGACGATGCCGCGCTCGTCGACGAAGACATCGTTGATCTGCGCCGTGCCGGCGGGCGCGCCGTTCGGCGCGGGCGGGATGAAATGCGCGATCTCGCGCGGCTGGAAAGGATCGCGGACATCGTAGGCGCGAACTCCCGCGTTGAAGAACGTGCCGAGCACGTAGTCCTCCGAGCGCCAGGCGCCCTTGGCCGGCGGGTTCTCGTGCACGTTATGGGCGCCGCAGCGCCCGCCTTTGTGCAGGAGCGGCGTCACGCCCGTGACGGGCAGCGTGCCGATGCTCACGAGATTGCGCTCGTCGCGCGCGTCGACCAGCCAGACGAGCTTCGGCCAGTCTCTTCCGTCGTCCTGGATGCATTCGTCGGTCACCACCAGGAGATCGCGGCTGAAAAGCGGCAGGACGGTGTGCGTGAATCCGTTGTACGGCGGCGAGTTCGACCAGCGCGAGATCATCTTCGGCCGGCTCTTGTCGGAGATGTCGATCACCATCATGCCGGCGTCGAGATAGCCGAGGTAGCAGCGGTCGGGGCGTTCCGGATAGACGTTGGTGTTGTGCGCCCGGAAGCCGGCGTCGTACTTCTCCGGCAGGCGCTCGGGCGAGGGCTCGGCATCGCTCTCCATCGTTCCCGGCAGGTGCCAGCGCCCGAGAGCGGTCGGCTTCGCAGGATTGCTCACGTCGACGATGCGGTAGACCTGGTCATCCTTCAGGTTGCGGGGTTTCAGCTCCGGGTCGCTGCACGCCATGTGCACCGTCTTGCCGTCGACGAACCAGAGCTGGTGGCAGCCGCGCGAATAAGGCCCCGAGGCGTCGAAGGTGGAGACCGAGCGCGGGCGCTCGGGATCCGAGATATCGAACATCTCGAAGCCCGCGGGCTCGAGGCCCCATTCGCTCACCTGGTAGGCCACCGCCATCAGGTCGCCGGAGGTCTCGAGCGAGTTGGAGCGCATCCGCGCATGGGGCAGCGCAGTCTGAACGATGACCTTGGGCTTCCGCGGATCGGTGACATCGACCCCGGTGAAGTTCTTCGGCGCGCTCTCGTGCGCGAGCCACAGCACGCGCCGCCCGCCGCGCGCGAGCTGCAGCGACATCCCCTCGCCCATGCCGCCGTGACCGTTCAGGGTGTGCTGCGAGAGAAGCTTCATGTTCCGCTTCATGTCCGATTGCATGGGGCGCTACCATAGCAGACGATGAAACCATTTCTCGCGGCAGTCCTCGTCGCTTTCGCAACCGCCGCAGCGGCGCAAAGCAAGCCCGTGCGCATAGTGGTCGCCTACCCGCCCGGCGGCGGCATCGACGTCATGGGTCGCCAGATCGCCGAGAAGCTCACGGCAAGCTGGGGCCAGCCCGTCGTGGTGGAGAACAAGCCGGGCGCAAATACGATCCTCGCGGCTGAAGCGGTGGCTCGGGCTGCACCCGACGGCAACACGGTGCTCCTGACCACCGATGCGACGTTCTCCATCAATCCGCACCTCTACGCCAAGCTCCCGTATGACGCCGAGCGCGACTTCATTCCGGTCACCATGCTCGTGCTGCTGCAGCAGCTGCTGGTGGCAAATCCTTCTCTGCCGGCGAATAACCTCGCCGAGCTGATCGCGCTCGCGAAGGCGAAACCGGGCACCATCAACTACGCGTCTTATGGCAGCGGCAGCCAGCCGCATCTCTCGGGCGAGATGCTGAAGTACAAGGCCGGCATCGATCTCGTCCACGTGCCCTACAAGGGAATCTCGCTCGCCGTGCCGGCTGTGATGGCGGGCGAAGTGCAGCTCACCTTTGCCGGCATCGCGACATCGATGCCGCAGCTCAAGGCGGGCCGCATCAAGGCCCTCGCGATCGGCGGCCCGAGGCGCTCGCCGCTCCTGCCCGAAGTGCCGACATTTGCCGAGCTCGGCTATCCGGAGGTGCAGACGCACGCCTGGTTCGGTCTTTTCCTGCCAGCGCGCTCGCCCGCCGAAGCCGTGCAGCGGCTCTATACCGACACGAAGAAGATCCTCGACGATCCGGAGTTCCGCCAGAAGCAGCTCATCGACAAAGGCTATGACGTGGTCGGCAGCTCGCCCGCGGAGTTTGCCGCCTACATCAAGCGCGACAGCGAGAACCGGGCGCGCGCAGTGAAGATCTCGGGCGCCAAGGCCGAGTAGTGGAGACGGTCCTCGTCGGTCCGGCGCCGCGCATCGCCGTCACCTACGCCGGAAAGGGACCGCTCCTCCTCTTCCTGCACGGCATCCGCGGCAACAAGCGGAACTGGCACGGGCAGATCGAGGCGTTCTCGAAAGGCTTCACGGCCGCCGCGTGGGACGCGCGCGGCTACGGCGAGTCCGACGACTATTCCGGGCCGCTGCAATTCGATCACTTCACCGGCGACGTGCTGCGCGTCGCCGAGCACTTTGGCGCCGCCAAATTCCACCTGGTGGGCCTGTCGATGGGTGGCCGCATCGCGCGCAACGTCGCGCTGCGCTCCCCGGAGCGCCTGCACTCGCTCACGCTGGTGAGCACGACGCCGGGCTTCGACGCGCTTTCCGCAGACGAAGTAAAGCGTTTCGTCACCGAGCGGCGCACGAACAACCCCGACGCCGTGCGTCAGCTGATCGGCAGCCGCGCGCGGCGCGAAGCGATCGAGGAGCTCGAGGACAGCCTGGCTCGCGTCCGTGCAGAGCCCTACCGCAGGACGCTGGAGGCTTCCGTCGCCCAGGATCGGGCCGCGCCGATCGAGAACATCCGGGTCCCGACGCTCGTCATCGCCGGCGACGAGGACAAGGTCTATCCGCCGTCGCTCGCGCAGAGCGTCGCGAAGCGCATTCCCGGCGCCGAGCTCGTGATGGTGAAAGGCGCCGGCCACCTTGTGAACCTCGAGCGCCCCGGGCGCTTCAACGAGATCCTGCTCGACTTCCTCAAACGGAGATTCGCATGAGCACGCAGAAGAGAGTCGCCATCGTCACCGGCGCAGGCACCGGCATCGGAAAATCCGCCGCCCTCGCCCTCCTCAAGGACGGCTACCACGTGGCGCTGGTCGGGCGCCGCAAGGAGATGCTCGACAAGACCGCGGCCGAATCCGGCGCCAAGGACCGTGCCCTCGTGTGCCCGGCCGATATCACCAAGCCCGAAAACGTGAACGCCGTTTTCACGAAGGTGAAGGACCAGTGGGGCCGCCTGGACGTGCTCTTCAACAACGCCGGCATGGGCGCGCCGGCCATGCCGATGGAGGATCTGCCGATCGAGACCTGGAAGGCGGTCGTCGACATCAACCTCAACGCGATGTTCTATTGCACGCAGGCGGCGATCCGCATCATGAAGGCGCAGGACCCGAAGGGCGGCCGCATCATCAACAACGGCTCGATCTCGGCGCACGCGCCGCGGCCGATGTCGGTCGCCTACACGTCGACCAAGCACGCGGTGACCGGCCTCACCAAGTGCATCTCGCTCGACGGGCGCAAGAACGACATCGTGGGCAGCCAGATCGACATCGGCAACGCCCTCACCGAGCTCGCCGCGCGCATGGCGAAGGGCGTGCCGCAGGCCGACGGCTCGATCAAGCCCGAGCCGCTGATGGACGTGAAGCATGTGGGGGAAGCGGTGCTGCACATGGCCAACCTGCCGCTCGACGTGAACGTGCAGTTCATGACCATCATGGCCACGAAGATGCCGTTTGTGGGCCGCGGCTAGCCGGAGGACCTACGCTCGAGCGCCAGCACCGCAAGCCGCGCGAGCCGCTGCCCGCGGGCGCGGCCGACTGCCACATGCATGTGTTCGGCCCGTTTCACAACTTCCCGCTTGCGCCCGAGCGCGCCTATAACGTCGCCGAGGCACCGCTCGCCGCGCACGAGCGCATGAAGAGCCAGGTGGGCCTCGAGCGGACGGTTTTCGTGCAGGCGAGCGGCCACGGCACGGACAATCGGGCCATGCTCGCGGCCCTCGGCCAGATGGGCCCGCGCGGACGCGGCGTCGCCGTGGTCGCACCGCAAACGCCGCTCGCGGACCTGCAGAAGATGCACAAGGCCGGCGTGCGCGGGCTGCGACTGAATCTCTATACCTTCGGGGGCCGCCACGTCGGCGAGCCGTCGACGCTGCTCAGAACCTACGAGCGGCTCATCGCGCCGCTCGGCTGGCACGTCCAGATCTTCTGCGACCCGGCGACGCTCGCCGCGCTGGCGCCCGCCATTGAAAAATGCGGCGTGCCGGTGGTGATCGATCACATGGGCCTGCCCGACGCCGCGCAGGGACTGCAGCAGCCGATCTTCCAGACCGTGCTGCAGCTTGCAAGCAAAGGCGCGTGGGTGAAGGTCGCAGGCGCGGACCGCATCACGCGGGCCTCAGGCCAGCTCGCGGACGCGGTTCCGTTCATCCAGGCCCTCGCGCGGACAGCGCCGGAGCGCCTCGTGTGGGGATCGGACTGGCCGAACATCGGCTTCCATTCGCGCCAGCAGGTGCACGGCGACGAGATGCTCCCGCACCGCGAGCTCGATGCGGGCGAGCTGCTCGACGTCCTGATCGCCGCCGTTCCGGACGCGGCAACGCGCGAAGCCATCCTCTCCCGCAATCCGGAGCGCCTCTACGGATTCTCCAGGTCCTCGTAGTTCGTCTGCGCGTAGCGCGGTGTGCAGATGGCGAGGAACGTAAGGTCGTTCTGTCCGATGTTGGTGATCCGCTGGCGGCAGAGCGGCGGGATGATCACCACGTCGCCGGCCGCCACCTCGCACGGCGCGAGGTCGCCCACCTCGACGCGCCCGCGTCCCTCGATGATCACATAGCGCTCGATCGTGCCGACGAGCCGGTGCCAACGCGTTGTCACGCCGGGCACCACGCGCGCCAGCGCGATCGACGCCGAAGGATCGTCCGGCGTGTTGGCGAGCTCGGTGATGTAGCAGCGCTCGGGCGTGTACACCTCGACGCCGCGGTCGAGGCTCTGGATCTGCGGCTTCATAGTGCGCGCCTCAACTTTGCCGCAAGGTCGCCGCGGCGCGCCACCTCGATGCGGTCGAGCTCGAGCCAATTTCGCATCGTTTTGAGCTCCCGCGCCATCGCGGACGCTGCGAGCGGTCCGTTGTGCCCCGGCTCGAGGTGCGCGCTGCGCACCATCAGCACGCCCCGTTCACGGTCGGCCTTGAGGTCGCACCGCGCCACGATCTTGTCGCCGAGCACGAACGGAAAGACGTAATAGCCGTATTTGCGCTTGGCGAGCGGCGTATAGATCTCGATCGTGTAATCCATGTCGAAGAGGCGCTTGAGCCGCGCGCGGTCCCACACGAGCGAATCGAACGGCGTGACGAACGCGCTCGCTTCGACTTTGGCGGGCACCTTGAGCTCGGGCGGCGCATAGGCCATTTCCTTCCAGCCCTGGACGCGCGCCGGGACGAGCCGCCCCTCCTCGACCAGCTCGGCGACGAGCCGCGGGGCGATCGGCTTCGTCCGCCCGCGGCGGCGCGACCAGCGCCAGGGCACCGGCCCCGACCGATCGCTCCAGCCGTCGACGTAGAAATAGGTGCGCAGGTCCTCGAGCGTCCCGGCGCCGTAGGCTTTCGCGGCGAGGAGGATCAGCTCCTTCATCGCCGCTTCGCGGGGCGGCGCGGGCGCTTCGCGCGCCGCCTTGGGGATTACGCGCTCGGCGATGTCATAGACGCGCTCGAATCCGCGCCGGCTGGCGACGGCGAGCAAACCCGTGTCGAAGAGATGCTCGAGAGTCTTCTTGCCGGCGCTCCAGCCCCACCAGTTGCCGGAGCGCTTGCCGCCGTTGGAGAGCTCCGATGCGGCAAGCGGCCCGCGCTCCGCTACCTCGGCGTACGCCTTGGCCATATAGGCACCGCGCGCGGAGCGCATGAAGCTCTCGGTCCACTCGCGATGCCTGTCCATGCGATAGCGGAGAAGCGGATAGAGCGAGACCGGAAGCAGGCACGCCGCATGGCCCCAGTACTCGAAAAGCTCGCGTTTCTCATACGCCAGCGTATCGAGCGCATCCACCCGATAGGCGCCGAGGCGCGCGAACGGCGACACGTAGTGCGCACGCGCAAGTACGTTGACGGAGTCGATCTGGAACGCGTGGATCTGCGCCGCGAGCCGGCGCAGGTGTTCGATCGTGGGCTTCGCGGGGCGCGATCCGAATGCCTGCGAGGCGATCGCGAGCCGGCGGGCTTCGGAAGCCGAGAGGTCGAGCACCCCTCTAGCTTATAGGCGCTCGCCCATCCAGGCGGCGGTGCGAACGGCGCCGCCGAAGCTGTAGAGGTGCACGCCGACGACGTTGCTCGGCTCGCGCATGCTGGTGTAGCGCGCGACAGCGACGAGATGGTGCTGCGGATCGGTATTCGTGACGAGCTGCGCGATGCCGGTGCCGAGGTTGCGCAATGCGCGCAACGATGTGCTTACCCCGCAGCGCTGCGCGTAGCGAAGCAGCGCCGCCGGATCCGTCGGGCCGGCAATGCCGACGTACACCGGCAGGTCGGGCCAGGTGCGCGCGAGCGTTGCGCAGTAATCGACGACACGCGCTGGCGCGAACGAGAACTGCGTCATCACATACACGCCAATCGACTGCTGCTTCGCCAGCTCGAGCTTCCGAGCCATCGCCTTCTCGAGCTCGATGAGCGGGATCCGCGGATGGCCTTCCGGATAGCCGGCAATGCCGATTTCCTTCACGCCGCAATCCGCGAGGATCCGCTCCTCCAGGATTTGCAGGCTGTCGTTGAAAGGGCCTTTCGGCCGCGGCTCATCGCCGCCGAGGAGCAGCACGCGGTGCACGCCGTATTGCGCGGCCGCCTTCTTCAGGAAGTCGGTGAATTCCTCGCGGTGGAGAATGCGCCGCGCCGAGACGTGAGGCACGGCATCGAGGCCGGCCTCGCGAATCGCGGCGATCGCTTCGAGGGTGCGGGCGAGCGGCAGTCCTGGAAGCGAAGGGATGTAGACGCAGGTGCCGCTCGGCAAGAGGGCCGCGACCTCTTTCGCGCGATGCAGCTCGCGCGGCGAGATCTCGAGCGACCCGGCGACGACGAGCTCCGCGATGCGGGCGTCCACTTTCGATTCAGTCGCGCTTGCGGGAAACGACATAGGACTCGTCCAGGAACCAGAGACTACCGTGCTTTTGCAGGACTTCGCGCGTGGCATCCAGATAGCGCGTGTCGCGCACCGCTTCGGAGAGCCGCCTGTCATCGATCTGGGCGACGTAGATCGCCGCGTTCCACGCCGCGAAGAGCGTCGAGGTGCCGATTGCGGAGGAGATTTCGGAGGGCAGCGTGTGCATGTCGTAGCGGAAGATGGCGCGCGCGTCGGCGTAAGCATTGAAGTTGTAGTGCCGCGAATCGCGGCCGAGCTCCACCTTGGTCGCGCGCATCAGGTCATGGCGGCCTTGGGTATACGGATTCTCGCCCGGCCAGACCTTCTGCACGATCTCGAGCCCGGGGTCTGCGCCATGCGAGTGGATGCCGAGCAGCCGCCCGCCCTTGCCGAGCGCGCGCACGAGCGGCGACACGACCTTCTGCGCCTTGAATTCGAGCGCTGCGCGCAGGCGGTAGGGCTGGGAGGCGATGACCATGTCGTACTCCGCCCTGCTCTCGCCGCGCTTCGGGATCACGTTTTCCAGCAGGAACCGGTAGTCCTCGCGATAGATGACGAGCGCGGTCGGATGCTCGTACACCGGATTGCCGCTCTTCGGGCTGTGGCGCGCCTGCCAGTTCTTGGCGAGGAAGGACTCGAGCGCGGTCATCTGCTCGCTGAAGTCGTGCGACGTGGTGCCGGTGAGCGCAACCTCGTGCCACACCATGGCGGTGGCGTGCTCGACGGCGCGCGGCTGCAGCCACGGCGCCTCGCTGTAGTACATGTTCGTGACGACCAGCACCGTGGCCGGGTGCTCGAAGAACCGATCGGCCATCTTGCGCAGGCTCAAGCGCACGTCCTCGAGGCTGATCTCCTTGCCGACGATGTAGAACGGCACCGTCGGGAAGCGCCGATGCATCTCGCGCATAACGCCCGCGAGCACCGTGCCGTCGCCCATGCCGGCATCGAAGAGCCGCACCGCCGGCGGCCGCGGATGGATCTGTCCGAGCTCGAGGCCTACCCGCCGCGCGATGACGTCCTTCTCGCTGCAGGTGTTGACGAAGAGGAGGTACTTCTGCCGGTTGTCGAAGAAGCGGAAGTTGGTCGCGGGATCGGCTTTTTGCGCCGGCGCCGGCGCGCGTTGCGGCGCGCCCGCGTGGATGAGCGGCATCAGTTCCGGCGGCGTGTCGCCTGCACCCTGGCCGCCGTTCTTGGCCATGAAGTTGTTGACGCGAGTCAACGTCTCCGGCGTGACGCGCGCTCCGTCGCGCAGGCGCGCCACGAATTTGCCGTCATTGACGGCGCGTCGACCGAAAGTCGATTCCGCCATGCCCGTGCGCCGACAGAAATCGGAAATGCTGCCAAGTAGCGTCCCGCCTCCAGGCTGCAAAGCCATCCTCCGTAACAGGACTGCGCGAGAATGTTGCGCGCCCCGAAGGTGGGAGATCAACCACGTATCTCGCGGTGCGCAAAGTGGGATATTGCCCACATCTTAATATTCAATGGCTTCCGTTCTAGACCTCATCGGCAACACACCGATGATCGAGGTGCAGCGCCTCGATGTCGGCCCTTGCCGCCTGTTCCTCAAGCTCGAGAACCAGAACCCCGGCGGCTCGATCAAGGACCGGATCGCGCTCTCGATGATCGAGGCGGCGGAGCGCGAGAAGAAGATCGCGAAGGGCGCGCTGCTCGTGGAAGCGACGGCGGGAAATACGGGCCTCGGCCTCGCGCTCGTCGCCGCGCAGAAGGGCTATCGGCTGCTCATCGTCGTGCCCGACAAGATGAGCCAGGAAAAAATCTTTCATCTGCGCGCGCTCGGCGCGGAGGTGCGCCTCACGCGCTCCGACGTGACGAAGGGCCATCCCGAGTATTACCAGGACATGGCCGCGCGCATCACGCGCGAGACGCCGGGCGCGTTCTACATGAACCAGTTCGGCAACGAGGCGAACCCGCTTGCGCATGAGACGACGACCGGGCCGGAGATCTGGTCGCAGATGGAGCACCAGGTGGATGCGATGGTGTGCGGCGTAGGCACCGGGGGAACGATCACCGGCCTCTCGCGCTTCTTCGAGAAGGTTTCGCCGCAGACCGAGATGGTGCTGGCAGACCCCGAGGGCTCGATCCTCGCGCCGTACATCAAGACAGGTAAGTTTCCGCCGTCGGTCGGCAGTTGGGTGGTCGAAGGCATCGGGGAGGATTTCGTCCCGCCCGTATGCGACCTGTCGCGCGTAAAGAAGGCGTACGCGATCCCCGACAAGGAAGCGCTCCTCACCTGCCGCGAGTTGCTGCTCGAGGAGGGGGTGATGGGCGGCACGTCGACCGGCACATTGCTCGCTGCCGCGCTGCGCTACTGCCGGGAGCAGACGACGCCGAGGCGCGTCGTCAGTCTCGTCTGCGACAGCGGCAACAAGTATCTCTCGAAGGTCTACAACGACTTCTGGATGCTCGACCAGGGTTTCATCGAGCGCAAGCGCCATGGCGACCTGCGCGACCTCATCAGCCGGCGCCACCACGATCGCGCGGTGGCCACGGTGAGCGCCGACGACAAGGTGCTCATCGCCTACCAGCGCATGAAGCTCTACGACGTCTCGCAGATTCCCGTGCTGAAGGACGGCCGCATCGTCGGCATCGTCGACGAAGAGGACATCCTCGCCGAGGTGTACGACAATCCGGAGCATTTCAACGAGCAGGTCGCCGAGGCGATGGAGAGCCACATCGTGACCGTTTCGCCGAGCGCGCCGGTCGAGGAGCTGATGGACATCTTCAAGCGCGGCATGGTCGCGATCGTGGTCGACGGCACCGAGTTCCTCGGCCTCATCACGCGCATCGACCTCCTCAACTGGCTGCGGCAACGATGGCTGAACAAATGAAGTTCGACACCAAGGTGGTGCACGCCGGCCAGGAGCCCGATCCGCGCACCGGCGCGGTGATGACGCCGATCTACGCGACCTCGACCTACGCGCAGTCGAGTCCCGGCCAGCATCAGGGCTTCGATTACGCGCGCACTCGCAACCCGACGCGCGATGCGCTGGAAGCCTGCCTCGCCGCGCTCGAAGGCGGCGAGGCCGCTTTCGCGTTTTCTTCCGGCATGGCAGCGATCGGCACCGTGCTCGAGACGCTGGACAGCGGCTCGCACGTCGTGTGCATGCACGACCTGTATGGCGGCAGCTATCGCATCTTGGAGAAGGTCAGGAAACGCTCGGCCGGATTGCAGGCCACGTTCGCCGATCTTTCGGATGTCTCCAATCTGGAAAAATCCATTCGGCCCGGCACGCGCATGCTCTGGGTGGAGACGCCGACCAATCCGCTGCTGAAGCTGGTCGATCTATCGGCGGTGGCGGAGATCGCGCGTCGCAAGAACCTGGTTTGCGTGTGCGACAACACCTTCGCCTCGCCGTGGATCCAGCGACCGCTGGAGCATGGCTTCGACATCGTGGTGCATTCGACGACGAAGTACCTGAACGGCCATTCGGACGTCATCGGCGGCGCCGCGATCATCGGCAAGAACGCGGAGCTGAAGGAGAAACTCGCCTTCCTGCAGAACGCGGTGGGCAGCGTGCCGAGCCCGTTCGACGCATTCCTCACCCTGCGCGGCATCAAGACGCTTGCGCTGCGCATGGAGCGCCATTGCGGCAACGCGATGCACATCGCCGCGTGGCTGGAGAAGCATCCGAAGGTCGAGCGGGTGATCTATCCAGGGCTTGCCGGCCATCCGCAACACCTCCTCGCGGCAAAGCAGATGAACCAGCGCTATGGCGGCATGGTCACGGCGGTGCTGAAAGGCGGGCTCGGCGCATCCAAGCGCTTCCTCGAGCGCTGCAAGCTCTTCACCCTCGCCGAGAGCCTCGGCGGCGTCGAGAGCCTGGTCGAGCATCCGGCGATCATGACGCACGCCTCGCTTCCGGAGGACGTACGCGCGGGCCTTGGCATCAGCGACGGGCTGGTACGGCTCTCCGTCGGCATCGAACATGTCGAGGATCTCATCGCCGAGCTGAAACATGCGCTCGATTAAGGTCGGCGACCTGACCGTCAACCGCATCGGCTACGGCGCGATGCGAGTGATCGAGCATCCGGACATCTGGGGCCCGCCGAAGGACAAGGCGAATGCGCATCGCGTGCTGCGCCGCGCCTATGAGCTCGGCGCGAACTTCTTCGACACCGCCGAGAGCTACGGCCCGCACACCAGCGAGATCGCGGTCGCCGAGGCGATGCATCCTTATCCCAAGGACCTCGTCATCGCCACGAAGTGCGGCCTCGTGCGGCCCAAGCCTTCGCGCTGGGACGAGGACGGCCGTCCGGAGAAGCTGCGGGCGGATCTGGAAGGAAGCCTCAAGCGGCTGAAACTGGAGCGCATCGATGTATACCAGCTGCACGCGCCGGATCCCAAGGTGCCGTACGAGGACCAGATCGGCGCGCTCGCCGAGTTCCAGCGCGAGGGCAAGGTACGCCACGTCGGGCTATCGAACGTGACCTTGAAGCAGCTCGAGCAGGCGCGGAAGATCGTGCCGATCGTCTCGGTGCAGAACCGCTACAACCTGGGCGACCGCAGCTCCGAGGACGTGCTCAAGGCCTGCGAGCGGCTCGGCATCGCTTTCCTGCCCTGGTACCCTCTCGAGGCCGGCAGCTCGCTCGCCACGGCCAAGGTCAGGACGCTGGCGAAGAAGCTCGACGCCACGCCCTCCCAGGTCGTGCTCGCCTGGCTCCTGAAGAAGTCGCCCGTGATGCTGCCGATCCCCGGGACCGGGTCGGTCGCGCACCTCGAGGAGAACATGAAAGCAGCGTCGCTGGACTTGAGCGACGCTGACTTTAGAATGCTGTAAGGAGGATTACCTTGGTCAAGATACTTCTGCTCGCGCTTTGCGCGCTGGCGTTGCCCGCTGGCGCGCAGGACTACCCCAACAAGCCCATCCGCGTCATCATCCCCTACGCTGCCGGCGGCGGCAACGACATCATCGTGCGCGTGATCTCGCCCGAGATGACGAAGGGCCTCGGGCAACCGCTCGTCATCGAGAACAAGCCGGGCGCGCAGGGCATCATCGCGGCCGAAGCCGTGGCGAAGTCCGCGCCCGACGGCTACACGATCCTCATGGGTCCGAGCGGCCCGATGACGATCAATCCCGCGACGTACTCGAAGCTGCCCTACGACCCGGTCCACGACTTCGCGCCGATCTCGCTCATCTGCCAGTTCCCGCTGCTCGTCACCGTCAATGCAAACGCGCCGATCCACAGCGTGAAGGAGCTGATCGACTACGCCAAGGCGAATCCCGAGAAGGCGAACTACGCTTCGAGCGCCGGCATCTTCCAGGTCACCACCGAGCTCTTCAAGCAGAGGACCGGCTCGAACTTCGTCATGATCCCGTACAAGAGCAGCGGCGAATCGGTGCAAGCCGTGCTGTCCGGGCAGGTGATGGTGGCGATCGTCGATCCTCCGCCGGCGAGCGGGCCGCTCAAGGGCGGCAGGCTGCGTGCGCTCGCGGTCACCTCCGGCAAGCGCCATCCTTCCTGGCCGGACGTGCCCACGATGGCCGAGGCCGGCGTGCCGGACATGGAAGTGCCGGTGTGGACGGCGTTCTTTGCGCCGGCGAAGACCCCGGCGGCGATCATCGCGCGGATGCAGAGCGAAGTGGCGCGCGCGGTGCAGACGCCCGAGGTCAAGCAGCGCTTCGCCGAGATGGGCCTCGATCCGGTCGGCTCGAGCCCGCAGGAGCTCGGCGCCATCGTCGCGCGCGACATCGCGAAGTACAGCGGCGTCGCCAAGGCCGCCAACATCAAGAACGACTAGGCGCGCCGTGCCGGCGCTGGCGCGCACGCTGGCGGCGCGGCTTCCGTTCTATTACGGCTGGGTCGTGCTCGCCGGGCTGTGCCTGGCCGGCTTCGCGCGGCAGGGCCCCGCGCTCGCGCCGCTCTCCGTTTTCGTCCTGCCGATGACGCGCGAGTTCGGCTGGTCGCGCGCGGCCATCTCGGGGGCGGTCTCCCTCGGTGGAGTGCTCGCGGCGCTCGCCGCGCCGATCATCGGCCCGCTCCTCGACCGCCGCGGCCCGCGGCTCGTCCTCTGCGTGGCGGTGCTCGTCAACGGCACGGCGCTCTTTCTCCTGTCGTTCACGCCCTCGCTCCTCGTCTTCTACGTCCTCTTCTGCATCGCGCGCATGAACTGGGCGGCGCCGTTCGACCTCGCGATCTACGGCGCCATCAACAACTGGTTCGTCGAGCGGCGCGCATTCGCCTCGTCGGTGGCGACGCTCGCGCAGATGGCGGGACTGGTCGTGCTGCCGCTCGTCGCGCAGTTCGCCATCGACCACGGCGGCTGGCGCAACGGCTGGGCGGCCATCGGTTTTCTCACCCTCGCCATCGGCTTCCTGCCGAGCTGGCTGCTCCTCGCGCGGCGGCCGGAAGACCTCGGCTTCGTGCCTGATGGCGCTGTCCGCTCCGCTCACACCGACACGACGATCCGGCAGCCGGAGCAGCAGTTCTCGCGACGCGATGCGATCCGAACCTCCGCGTTCTGGATGCTTCTCGCCTATACGATCCTCGTCTATCCGGTCCAGGCCGGTGTGAGCCTGCACCAGGCGCCGCATCTCATCGAGCGCGGCATCAGCCCGACGGTGGCCGCTGCCATCGTCGCCACATTTTCGGCGGCGTCGGGGCTCGGCACGCTCGCCTGCAGCCTGCTGCCGCGACGGCTCCCGCTTCGTTTCGTGCTCGCGTTCGTCGGCGCCGTCATGGCGACCGGACCGCTCTTGATGACGCGCATTGCCGGGCCGTTCGATGGCTACGTCGCCGGCGCAGTCTACGGCTTCGGCATCGGTGCGATGCTCACGCTCCTTCCCGTAGCCTGGGCCGATTACTTCGGACGCTCGAACTTCGGCGCGATCCGCGGCGTCACGCTCTCGGCCCAGGTGCTCGCCCAGGCTACCGGACCGCTCCTCTCCGGCGCATTGCACGACTGGACCGGGAATTACATGCTGTCGCTCTACACTTTCGCAGCGCTCGCGAGCTTGAGCGTCGTTGCCGCGCTCGGCGCGCGGCGGCCGGTGATCTCCTAGACGAGCTGGCGGGCGATGCGCAAGCGAGTCTCGCGCATGTCGTCGCCGCGCAGCTCGCGCAGCGCGTAGCCGGCGAAGTCGTCGGCGACTTCCTTCCTCCAGTAGAGGTCCATGTCGGTGTTGTCCATGGGCTTCGCGCGGTTGGCAGCGAGCTCCGCAGCCTGGACGATCATTTCGTCGGTAAGTTTCTTGCCGACCAGGAAGTCGCCGGCTTTCTCCACGAGGAACGGCCGCGACGCGACCGCGCCCAGGGCGATCCTCGCTTCCGAAACAGTCTCACCGTCGAACTTCAATGCGGCCGCCACCCCCAGGATCGGGAAATCGAACGAGCCGCGCCGCCGCAGCTTCCAGTAAGTGCTCTTCCAGCCGGAGGGAATGCGCACTTCCGTCAGGATCTCGTCCGGCGTGCGCGACAGATAGTCGATACCGTCGTTCTGGTAGAGCGCGGCGACGGGGATCTCGCGCTCGCCGCGCGTACTGACCAGTGTAACGGCCGCGTTCAGCGCAATCAGCGCGGGCGCGGTGTCGGTGGAGGAAACGGCGACGCAGCGCTTGCTCGCCGTGGCCACCCAGCAAATCTTTCCGTCCTTCTTCAGGCAGAAGTCGATCGCCTTGCGCCACTCGTAGGTCTGGTTGTAGTACGTGCACCGCGTGTCGAGGCACAGGTTGCCGCCGAGCGTGCCCATGTTCCGCAGGTGCGGCGTGGCCACCTGCGCCGCCGCTTGCCGCAGCGCGGTCGGCGTCTTCTCGCTGCGCACGATCTCGCTCAGCGTCAACCCGGCGCCGAATGTGCCGTTCAGCTTTCTCAGCTCGCCGACTTGCCGCAGGGAGACCAGCACTTGCGGCGCTTGATGCCGGCGCTTCATGTTCGGCAGCAGGTCGGTGCCGCCGGCGACGAGCATCGCCCGCGTGCCTTCGCCTGCGAGGATCTGCGCCGCCTCCGCGACCGAGCGCGGAGCACGATGCTCAAACCACGGCAGTCTTAGCATCGCGCTTGGTTTCGCTTCCGTCGCCGTCTTCCCAGGGCGGCAGCACGAAGGTCGGTGCCGGATAGGGAACGGCTGGGAAAGATGCCGGGCCGACGCGTTTGTCCTGCGCGTGCAATGCCCGCAGCACCTTGTCCGGCGTGATCGGAATCTCATCGATGCGCACGCCGACCGCATCGAAGATGGCATTGGCCACTGCCGGCATGACCGGCAGCAACGGCCCCTGCCCGACTTCCTTGGCGCCGTAGGGGCAGTTCGGATCGGGATCTTCGATCAGCGCCACCTCCACTTCCGGCATGTCGAGCGCGGTGAGGCTCTTGTAGTCGAGCATGGAAGGCGCGCGATGCACGAGCGCGCCGGAGAGCTTCTCCGGCAATCGCCTGAAGGATTGCTCTTCCATCAGCGCCTCGCCGAGGCCCATATATACGCCGCCGATCACCTGCCCTTTGGCGAGCGTCGGGTTGATCGCCCGGCCGATGTCGTGCGCGATCCAGATCTTCGGCACGTGGATCCAGCCGGTGCGCTCATCGACTTCCGTCTCGACGACGCAAGCGGTGAAGCTATAGGCGGGCGACGGACCGACCCCGGCACCCTTGTACTTGCCCGGCGGCTTGGGCGGCGCATAGGAGCCCACGGCGGAGAGCGTGCCGAGCTCCGCTTCCGCAGCGTGCACCGCTTCGACGAAGGTCATGCCCGGGCCGGAATTGTCGGCAGCGAAGACACGTCCTTGCGAGAACACGACACGGTCGGGCAGCGTGCCGAGCGTCTCGGACACGACCGCGGCGATCTGCCCGCGCAGTCGCTCCGCGGCCTGGACCGCAGCATTGCCCATCATGATCGTGACGCGACTCGAATAAGAGCCGAGGTCGACCGGCGCGAGGCCGGTGTCGCCGGTGACGACCCGCACCACCGAGATCTCGACGCCCAGTGTCTCGGCGACGATCGCCGCGAGCACGTCGTCCGAGCCTTGTCCGATCTCGGTCGCCCCGCAGTAGACGATTACGCTTCCCGAGCGGTCGAGCAGGATCTGCACGCCGGAATGCGGCATCTTGTTCCAATAGATCGCCACGCCCGCGCCGCACATATACGTGCTGCAGGCGAGGCCAAGGCCTCGACCCTTGCCGAGCTTGCCGCGACGCTCCTTCCATCGGGACATCTCGGTGACCTTGCGGATGCACTCGGCGAGGCCGTTCGAACCGATCTTGAGCCAGCTCGCGGTGAGCGCATCGGCCTTGGTCGCGTTCTTGAGCCTCAGCTCGGCCGGATCCATGCCAAGCCGTTCTGCGATCTTGTCGAGCTGCACCTCCTGCCCGAACCGCGGCTGCGGCGTGCCGTGGCCCCGCTTCGGGCCGCACGCGGGCTTGTTGGTGAACACGCGGCAGGCGTCGAACTTGAAGCGCGGATAGTGATAGGTCACCGGCGTCAGCACGCCGGTATAGAACGTGCTCGCGGGGCCGTGCGAGCCATAGCCGCCGCCATCGAGCAGCGTCTGCAGGTGCATGCCGGTGAGCGTCCCGTCCCTCTTCACTCCGGTCTTCATCTTCATCAGCACCGGATGGCGGCCGCGATGCACATAGAACACTTCCTCGCGCGTGAGCCCGATCTTCACCGGCCGGCCGAGTACGAGCGCCGCCTTGCTCACCACGAATTCGTGCCCGCCCGGATCGCACTTGCCGCCGAAGCCGCCGCCGTTCGGCGTGGCGACGACGCGCACCTGGTGCTCCGGAACCTGAAGCACGCGCGCGAGCTGCCGGTGCAGGTAGTGCGGGTTCTGGGTGCTGGAGGAGACCTGTAGCTTGCCGTCGGCGTCGATGAAGGCGAGCGAGGCCTGCTGCTCCATGGGCAGGTGGGTGTTGCCCTCGTAGAAGAAGAGGTCCTCGACGACGAGGTCCGCCTCGGCAAGCGCCTCATCCACCCTTCCGAACTCGTAGGACTGGTTGCGGTGGATGTTGCCTTGCTCGCCGTAATCGTGGATCCGCGGCTCCGGATTCTGCAGGCCGGCCTGCGCGTCCTCGATGGGCTTCAACAACTTGTAGCGGACGTCGATGAGCCCGACTGCTTCCACCGCGGTCTGCTCATCGACGGCGATCACCGCTGCGACCGGGTCCCCTACGTAACGCACGCGCTCCGGCGCCAGCGGAAATTCGTCGACCGACACCGGCATGATGCCGAAGGGAATCGGGAAGTCCTTTCCGGTAAGCACCAAGTGGACGCCTGGATGCGCCTTCGCCTTCTCGGTGCTTATCCCGGTGATCACCGCATGGGGATGCGGCGAGCGGAGAAGCTTCGCGAACAGCATGCGCGGCATCGAGAGGTCGTCGGCGTAGCGCACCTGGCCGGTGACCTTGGAGCGGCCGTCGACCCTGCGCCGAGGCTTGCCGATGATTTCCAGGCGCTGCTTCATCGCGACTCTTCCTCAAGGCGCCGCGCCGCATCCTCGATCGCGTCGACGATCTGCTGGTAGCCGGTGCAGCGGCAGAGGTTGCCGCCGGTCGCCTCCTTGATCTGCTCGCGCGTCGGACGGGGATTCTCTTCGAGCAACGCCTTGGCCGTCATGATGACGCCCGGCGTGCAGTAGCCGCATTGCGAGCCGCCGAAGTCGGCGAAGGCCGCCTGCAGCGGGTGCAGCTGCGGGCCGCGGGCGAGGCCTTCGATGGTCTGGACCGAGCGTCCTTCGCATTCCACGCCGAGCACGAGGCACGAAAGCACCGGCGCGCCGTCGAGCAGCACCGTGCATGCGCCGCATTCGCCGAGCTCGCA
>DASQGW010000219.1:0-10783 GCA_035632415.1 Burkholderiales bacterium
AGGGCGAACGTGGTGGTTTTCATCTCAGGCCTCCTGCTCGTAGTCCCGGGCGAGGCGCACGCTGCCGTCTCGCTCGACAAGTGCGACTCGGCAGCGCCGCTTGGCGTGCGCGACGCGCACTGCATGCTTGAGCGCGCCCCATTTGCTCGGAAAGTAGGCGATGGCGACGCGGCTCGGGCTGCGCTCGTTCACGCTCCACACGCCATCGCGCGTTTCGGCGACCGAAAGAAGGGACGTCGCGCGCTCCATCAGCCGCCTTTGATCTGCAGCTCGTTCTTCACCGAGCTGACGCCGCTCACGCGCTTCGCCACTTCCTCGGCGCGCCGCTTGGTGGCTTCGGAGTCGACCTTGCCCTTCAGCGTGACGACGCCTTTGTCGCTGTCGACGTTGATGCTGTACATGGTGCGCATGCCGACGTCGTTGGCGAGCGCGGTGTGCACCTTGGTGGTGAGCACGGCGTCACTGGCGAGCTCGGTGTTCTTCTCGCGGCCTTGCTCGGTCGCCTGCTCGTTCGCCGTCTGGGCGAACGCGGGCGCGGCCGCCATCATCACTGCAATCAGCAAGAGTTTCATCAGCTACCTCCAGAAGGGGATTGGGCGTGGATCACTTGGGGCTTCTCGATCGGCGGCCGGCGGATTTCCTGCTCGAGCGTCGGGTGCTCGTGCCGCGCGTACGGCGCGAGCTCGACTGGACGGCCGCTGGCGATCGACTGGTAGAGCGCGCGGATGACGCGAACGTCGGCGAGGCCTTCCTCGGCGGAAGGCTCGGGATCGCGGTTCTGCAGCACGCAGTCGGAGAAGTAGAGGAGCTCCGGGGCGAACTGGTCGCGCTTGGCGAAGCGCCGCTCGCTGACGAGATTGCCCTCGAGGCTCAGCCGATGCTCGAGCGGCTTCGCGTATTCGTAAGCGGGGTCGACCGCGAGCTCGCCCTTCGTGCCCACCAGCCGGTACTCGGAGACCTTGCCGGCGCCGAAGCTGCACGTGAAGGAGGCGAGGCGCTCGTTGGAAAAGCGCAGCACGGCGCTGATCGATTCCTCGACATCGCCGATCGCGCCGGCGGCCGCGGCATGCACCTCGACCGGCTCGTCCCGAAAGAGAGCGCGCGCGGCATTGATGCAGTAGATGCCGATGTCGTAGAGGACGCCCCCGCCCATCGCGCGCTTGACGCGGATGTTGTCCGGCACGACGGTCATCGTGAAGGTCGAACTGAAGAGCCTCGGCTCGCCGAGCCTTCCGGAGCGTGCAATTTCCGCCGCTTCGAGGTTCGCCCGCTCGAAGTGCAGCCGGTAGGCGATCATCAGCTTCACCTTGTTCTCGCGGGCGACGCGGCCCATCAGCTCGCACTCGGCCTCGGTCACCGCCATCGGCTTCTCGCAGAGCACGTGCAGCCCGGCGCGCGCGGCGCGCTCGCAGTATTCGGCGTGCATGCTGTTCGGCAGCGCGATGTACACGGCGTCGATGTCGCCGCTCCTCGCGAGCTCGTCGAACTGCGCGTAGTCGACGGCCCGCTCGACTTCGTACTTCTTCGCGAGCTGCTCGCGCTTCTCCGGATCGCCGGAGACGATGGCCGCGAGCTTGGAATTGCGCCGCGCGTTGCCGAAGGCGGGCAGCACCGCCACCTGGGCGATGTGCCCGCAGCCGACGACCGCGTAGCGGATGAGGCGTTTTGGGATGGCTCGTCTCCTATGCCGCGCGCCGCTTGCGGCCGCCGCCTGCCACGCTCTTCTTAAGGAGCGCCATCAGGTCGACGACTTCGGCGCCCTTCGCATGCTTCTCTTCCTTCTCCGGCTCGGTGATCTCTTCGGTCTGTCCGGCCTTGATCTTTTCCTCGAGGCGCTTGAGGAGATCCTCGTGGTAGGTGTCGTGGTACTTCTCAGGCCTCCACTCGTCGGCCATGTCGTCGACGAGGCGCAGCGCCATGTCGAGCTCCTTGGAGGTCGGCTTGTGCCCCTTCAGCTTTTCCGGGATTTCGAGCTCGTCGGCGCCCTTGAGCTCGCCCTGGTAGCGAAGCGTGTTCAGGACCAGCGCTTCGTCCTGCGCCACGAGCGCGGCGAGGTATTGCCTGGTGCGGATGACGACGCTCGCGATGCCGGCCTTGCCGGCCTTGGCGATCGCGTCGCGCAGCAGCGCGTAGGCCTTCTCGCCGCGCTTGCCGGGCGCGAGGTAGTAGGGCGTCTCGAAGAAGATGGGTGCGATGTCTGCGAGGTCGACGAACGCCAGGATGTCGACTGTCTTCGCTGCCTCCGGGTTCGCGCGCCGGAAATCCTCTTCCGAAAGGACGACGTACTTGTCGTCCTCGTACTCGTAGCCCTTGACGACGTCTTCCCAGGGCACTTCCTTGCCGTTCGCCTTGTTGACGCGCTTGTAGCCCACCGGCGCCATGTCGCGCTTGTCGAGCATGGTGAGGTCGAGCTCGGCCGAGCGCTTCTGCGCCGAGTAGAGCTCCACCGGCACGTTCACCAGCCCGAAGCTGATGGCGCCTTTCCAGAGACCGCGCGCCATGTTTCGCTTTAGTGAGCGAGGCCCTCCAGCAGGCTCGCGAGGTCCTCGGCGTGCTCTTCCTCCTTCGCGAGGATCTCTTCCATCAGGCGGCGCGAAGTCGGGTCGTCCTCGCCGAGGTAGCTCACCATCTCGCGGTAGCTGTCGATGGCGATGCGCTCGGCGACCAGATCTTCCTTGATCATCTCCTCGAGCGAATGGCCCTCGACGTACTCGGCATGGCTGCGCGTGGTCAGGCCGTCGGGCGAGAAGTCGGGCGCGCCGCCGAGCTGCGTGATGCGCTCGGCGATCTGCGCCGCGTGCTGCTCCTCTTCCTGGGCGTGCTCCAGGAACTCCGACGCCACGCCTTCGGCGTGGATGCCTTGCGCCATGTAGTAATGGCGCTTGTAGCGCAGCGTGCAGACGATCTCGGTCGCGAGCGCTTCGTTCAATAGCTTCAGCACCACGTCGCGGTCGGCGTGATACCCGGGAGTCACCGCCCCCTGGGCGATGTGCTCCCGGGCGCGCCGGCGCAGCGTCTGGATGTCGGAGAGAAAAGCTCCGCTGGGCATCGCGTTCCTTTCGCTACCTGCTCGTGCTTCCGGTGGCGGACTTGCGCCCGGCCTGCGCGTACTTCGCCTTGATGTCGGCCTTGGACTTTTCGTACTTCGCCTTGGCTTCCTTGTCGCAGGCGCTGTCTTCCTTGCCTTTGTTGAAGTCGCACTTCTGCTTCGCGACCTTGTACTCGTGCTCGGCCTTCGCTTCATCGACCTTGCGGGCATGGGCTTCCGAGGGCTCGTACTTGTTCTCGAGCTCCGCCTTGGCGACGTTCTCCTTGCCCTTGGCTTCGGCTTCGCACACGTCCTTCTCGTTGCCCTTCATGTGGCTGCACTGCGCCTTGGCGGCTTTGTAGTCGGCCTCGATCTTGTCGCGGTCGGCCTTCATCTCTTTGCGGTCGACGCTGCGCTTGGCGCCCGTAGTGGATTGCGCCTGCGCGGTGCCCGCGAGGGCGAGGGTGACTGCGGCCGCGATGGTCAGTAGCTTGATGTGCATGACGCCTCCTAAGGCCTTCTCAAGAGTCCCGCGACCAGCGAGACCAGGAAAAGGACGACGAACACGACGAACAGGATCTTGGCGATTTCCGCTGCGCCGGCTGCGATGCCGGTGAAGCCGAAGATCGCCGCGATGATGGCGATGATGAAAAACGCAAGCGCCCAGCTCAACATGACGGACTCCTTCGATAAATGGTGGTTGAAGCTGGTGGATGAGGGAGCAAACCTTGTGCCCGCCGGCCAAAACCGCGGCCAAGGCTTTCGTGTAAGCGTTGGGCCTCCTTTGTAAGAACAACTGCGCCGGCCATGCCCGCGTAGTCGTTAATCGACAGGACGTCCCCGGCATGTCTCCTGCAGCGCACTCGCGCGTGAAGCTCGACGACACAGTGCCTCTGATGCTCTGGCGCGCGAAGCCCGACATGTCGTGCGAGTACGTGAGCCGCGCGTGGCTCGAGTTCACCGGCTTGAGCGCCGATCAGGCGAGGGGCGACGGCTGGTCCCGGGCGGTGCATGCGGAGGACCTCGCGCGCTGGCTGGACATCTGTGTGCGCGCCTTCGATGCGCGCGAGCCCTTCGAGGTCGAGTACCGCCTGCGGCGGCACGACGGCGAGCATCGCTGGGTGCTGGATCGCGCTGCGCCGATGTATGCGGGCGGGCTCTTCCTGGGCTATGTCGGCGCCTGCGTCGAGATCCACGAACGAAAGCGGGCCGAGCAGGCGCTCGCGCGCTCGCTCGAGCGCGAGCGGAAGCTGCGCATGGCGACGGAAGAGGCGAGCCGGGCGAGGGACGGGCTCGTCGCGGCGATGCTCGCCGATGTGCAGCCGCCGACGCAGGCGATCGCCGCCTGGTCGGCGCATCTGCGCGACCAGCTGCCGCCGGGCACGGAAGCGGCGGAGGCGCTCGAAGCGATCGTGCGCAACGCCCGCGCGCAAACCCGCGTGATCGGCAATTTGCTCGAGCTCGCGCAGGGCCCGGACGTCGCGCCCAAGCGCGCGGCCGACGGACCGCTGCTCGCCGGCGTGCGGGTGCTGGTAGTGGAGGACGACGCCGCCGCATGCGAGGTGCTGTTGCGGGTCTTGCGGGTAGCGGGGGCGGAAGCCTGCGCGGTGGCGAATTCATCGGAAGCGCTTCGCGCGCTGGAAGAGTGGAAGCCCGATGTCATGCTGTCCGACATGGGCATGAGCGGTGACGACGCGGACGTGCTGATCCGTGCGCTGCGCGCCCTGCCCGCGGAGCGCGGCGGATGCCTGCGCGTGGCGGCGTTGACCGCGGAGAACGACCGGCCGATGGCCGCGGGTTACGACGCGCAGCTCGCGAAGCCGGTCGAGCCGGTCGCGCTTCTCGCCACGGTGGCGCGTCTCGCGCAGCCCGCACGGGTCTAAGAATTGCAACACTCGCGCATCCAACCTTTACGAGGAGCAATGCCGATGAACTGGGATCGAGTCGCGGGCAACTGGAAGCAGATCAAGGGTTCGGTGAAGGAGCGCTGGGGCAAGCTCACCGACGACGAGCTCGACCAGCTCGCCGGCCAGCGAGACAAGCTGGTGGGCAAGATCCAGGAGCGCTACGGCTGCGCGAAGGACGACGCCGAGAAGCAGGTCAGCGAATGGGAAAACCGCCAAACCTAGGCCACAAGTCGCCGAAGAAACGCCAGCCGGCGCGCTGGCGTTTCGACCCGGTGCAAAGGCAACCCAAGCGATGACGCGAGCCATCATCATTGCGGGTCTGGCCGTCGCGCTCGGGGCTTGCGGCACCCCGCCGGAGAAGAAGACCGACAGCGCCGCGACCAGCCAGGATGCGGCGATCACTGCGAAAGTGAAGAGCGCGCTCGCCACGGATGTCGGCGCGCGGGCCGCCGCCAATATCGCCGTGGAGGCGAACCACGGCGTCGTGCGCCTCTCGGGATTCGTCGACGACCAGGAAACGGCCGACCGCGCCGTCGCGGCGGCGAAGAAGGTCGCCGGGATCCAGACGCTCAAGAACGACCTGCGCATCAAGGCTTCCTGACGGGAGCGTTCCTTGCGGCACGTTCCCCTACTACGTAGGAGGGTTCCATGACTACTGCCACTGCCACGCGGCTGCATTTCGACTTGCCGCCGCTGCCGTATCCCGAAGACGCGCTCGCCCCGGTCATCTCGGCCGAGACGCTCGGGCTCCACCACGGCAAGCACCATAAGAAGTACGTCGACACGATGAACCAGCTGCTCGAGAAGGAGCCCGTCCAGGGCGCCACGCTCGAGGACGTAGTGCGCTCGAGCAAGGGCAAGCTTTTCAACAATGCCGCGCAGGCGTGGAACCACGACTTCTACTGGAAGTCGCTCCATCCGAAGGGCGGCACGCCCTCCGGCGCGTTGCGCCAGCGCCTCGAGCGCGACTTCGGCAGCTTCGATGCCTTCTGCGACAAGTTTGCCGCCGCGGCGATCGGCCAGTTCGGCAGCGGGTGGGCTTGGCTCGTCGACAGGAACGGAAAGCTGGAGGTGGTGGCCACCGCGAACGCCGATACGCCGATGGCGCACGGCGCGCGCTGCCTATTGACGCTCGACGTCTGGGAGCACGCCTATTACGGCGACTACCGCAACCAGCGCGAGAAGTACGTCCAGGCGGTGATCGAAAACCGCCTGAATTGGGAATTCGCCGAGCAGAACCTAGATCGTCGCTAGCGGCGTCCGCGGGTCGAAGTCCCTCCACCCGTCGCGCCACTCGCCTTCGGTCCGGCCGACATCGCGCGCATTGTTCGCGCGAAGCGCGTTGACGGCGAGCGCCTCGGTGCCGGAACGGTCGACGCGCACGGCGATCACGCGGCCGCCGCGGCTCTCGACCGGATGCTGCGGGGAAGCCTCGCGTCGCGAGCCGCCGTGCAGGCTCGCCATCACCCCGGCGAACGCTCCGACGAGCGCGCCGAGGCCGCAAGCGAAGAAGGCCTCGTTGAAACCGATGAGCGCTCCGATGATGAGGCCGGCGACGGCGCCGATCGCCGCGCCGATGGCCCCGGCGCGCCCGGCACCGCGCGAGCCGGCGTCGCTGTGCGCGTCGCCGCCGATCGGCGTGCGTGCGTTCTGTCCCGGCGGGCCGACATAGAAGGCATCCACCTCGCTGCGCGAGAAGCCGTCGCGCTTCAGCGCATCCAGCGCAGCGTCGGCATCGACACTGCGGTCAAACCGGCCGGCAACGATACGTGCCATCGGGGGCCTCCTTTACGCGGTCTTCCGTAAGTCCGCGCGGCGCACATCCACGCTGGGCAGGCGCATCAGCGCGCGGTACTTCGTGATGGTCCGCCGTGCAACCTTCAGGCCTTGCTGCGCGAGGAGCCGGGCGAGCTCCGCGTCGGAAAGCGGCGCGCGCGGGTCCTCGGCGGCGATGAGCTCCTTCATGACCGCGCGCACGGCCGTGGCCGAAGCCGCGCCGCCGTTCTCCGTCGCGAGCCGTCGCGAGAAGAAATGCTTGAATTCGAAGAGGCCGCGCGGCGTGGCCATGTACTTGTTGTTCGTCACGCGGCACACGGTCGACTCGTGCAGCCCCAGCTCGCCGGCGATCAGCTTGAGCGTGAGGGGCTTCATCGCCACCTCGCCGTACTCGAAGAAGCCGCGCTGGCGCGCGACGATGGCGTCGGCCACGCGCTGTATGGTGGCGAAGCGCTGCTCGATCGAGCGCAGGAGCCACCGCGCTTCCTGCAGATGGCGCGCGAGCGACTGGTTCGACGTGCTGCGGCTCTGGATCGCCTCGGCGTACGCGCGGTTCAGGCGCACGCGCGGCAGCGACGCCGGGTTGATGATGGCCATCCAGCGCTCGCGCACCTTCTTCACGATGACGTCGGGCACGACGTAGCGCGCCTCCTGCGGACCGAAGCGATGCCCCGGGCGCGGGTCGAGCGAGCGGATCAGCGCGCGTGCCGTATGCAGCGCCGCCTCGTCGCAGCCCACGGCGTGCTGCAGCCGGGCCCACTCGCGGTTGCCGAGGAGCGGCAGCTGGCCGTTGCAGATCTTCAGCGCCACCTCGCGCCCCGGCGTCTGCTCCGGCAGCGCCTTCAGCTGCAGGCACAGGCACTCGTCGAGCGTGCGGGCGGCGACCCCCGCAGGATCGAGGCTCTGCACCATGCGCAGCGCCGCGAGGAAATCGTCGGGGCGCACGTCATGCTCCGGGGGCACGAGCGCCGCGAGCTCGTCGAACGAGTGCTTGAAGTAGCCGTCGTCGTCGAGGCTATCGATGATCATGTGGGCTAGCGCGCGGTCGCGCTCTCCCATCGGCGAGATCATGAGCTGCTCGCGCAGGTGCTGCGCGAGGGTTGGCTGGCTGTCGTTCGCGCCGCCCCAATCCTCCTGGTCGCGCTCGATCGCCGGCCCCGGCGAGCTCTCCTGCGGCACGACGACGTCGTCGACGCTGGCAGCATCACGCAGCGGCTGCGCCTGTGCGTCCGGATTTTCCTCGAGGAAGGGGTTGGCGGTGAGCGCCTCCTCCATCTCCTGCGCGAACTCGAGCGCCGACATCTGGAGGAGCTTCAGCGCCTGCTGGACCTGCGGGGTGAGCGTCAGGTGCTGCCGTAGCCGTAATGCGATTGCCGGGGCCATGTTGTCCTTTCGTATGGCGGCAATCACTGCACGGACTGTGCCAACGCGCGCCTCCTACAGAGCGCAGGCTCTCTTCCCGCAGTCCTGCGGTAAGACTTGCGTGTTCGCCTGTAGCAATTACCGCGCGCAGGAAAGCCGGCCGGGCGCACTCGCGGTGGGGAGGAGGGGAGGATACGCAGGCACGCCCGGTCCGGCGCGATGCGTCTTGCACGTGCCGTGCCATGGGAAAAAAGCACAGCACGGCTGACGCCATCGGGCGACAGTCGGCGTCGCGGGTGCTTTTCCAACTCGTTGAGCGCGCAGAAGAAAAATTTTCGCGCCCGTTGGTATGCATTTTGCGGCACTCCAATGCCGCCCTCCATGCAAGACCTACAACGGAGCTCAACGTGCCCCATCTGCTGCTCGTAGACGACGACCCGGAAGCGCTGGAATGGCTTTCGGAGCTGGCGAAAGGCGAAGGCTTCACCGTGGCGCAGGCCGATTCCCTGCGCGCTGCACGCATCCACATGTCGCGCCTGCAGCCCGATGTGCTGCTCACCGACCTGCAGCTGCCCGACGGGCAGGGCATCGAGCTCGTGAACGATCTCGAGTCGAAGCAAACCACCGAGGTGGTGCTGATCACCGGCCACGCCAGCGTCGAGAGCGCGGTGCAGGCTCTGCGCCTGGGCGCGACCGACTACCTGGTGAAGCCGGTCGATGTCGAGCGGCTGCGCTCGATCCTGCGCCGCGTGCCGCGCACGGGCGAGCTGCGCGCCGAGATCGGCGAGTTGCGCGAGGAGCTGCGCAAGCTCGGCCGCTACGGCCACCTGCTCGGCTCGAGCCCGACGATGCAAAAGCTCTACGACCAGCTCGGTCGCGTGGCGCCGACGTCGGCGACCGTTCTACTGGTGGGCGAGTCGGGCACCGGCAAGGAGCTCGCTGCGCAGACCATCCACGAGATGAGCCGGAGGAAGCGCGCGCCGTTCCTGCCGCTCAACTGCGGGGCCGTTTCGCCGCAGTTGATCGAGTCCGAGCTCTTCGGCCACGAGAAGGGCAGCTTCACCGGCGCCGACCGACAGCACAAGGGCTACTTCGAGCGTGCGCACGGCGGCACGCTCTTCCTCGACGAGATCACCGAGATCCCGCAGGAGCTGCAGGTGAAGCTGCTGCGCGTGCTCGAGACCGGCACCTTCATGCGCGTCGGCACGACGACGCCGATCTCGACCGACGTGCGCATCATCTGCGCGACCAACCGCAACCCCGAGGGCGCGGTTGCCGACGGCAAGCTGCGCGAGGACCTCTACCATCGCCTCAACGTCTTCCCGATCGCGATGCCGCCGCTGCGCGAGCGCGGCACCGACATCGAGCTCCTGGCGCAGCACTTCCTCGACGTGCTGAACAAGCAGGAGAGCGCGCAGAAGAGCTTCGCGCCGGCCACGATCGCGGCGCTGTACGCGCACAGCTGGCCCGGCAACGTGCGGGAGCTCAAGAATTACGTGCAGCGCGCGTTCATCCTCGCCGACGAGGTGATCGATGCGCATCTCGCGCCGGCGACGGTGGCCCAGCCCGAGTCGGCGCCGCTGCTCTCGGTGCGCGTGGGCAGCACGCTCGACGAGGTGAGCCGGCGCCTGATCGAGGCGACGCTCGCCGAGTGCGGCTCGAAGCGCAAAGCGGCGGACATGCTCGGCATCAGCCTGAAGACCCTCTACAACCGCCTCGCCGTCTACAAGAGCGAGGACCTGGGCAAGCGCCGCTCGCCGGCCGAGAACGACTTCGAGCGGGATGCGGCATGAAGACGCAGAAACCGGAGTTCGTGGCGGGCAAGTCGCGATTCCTGCGCAGGAAACGCATCCTGAAGGCGGTGCACGACGTCGAGCGCGGCGTAAAGGACACCGAGCGGCGCGGCGTGCCGAACGATGTGCCCGGCAACGGCTCACGTCGCCGACGGGTATAGAGGTTGCTTTCACCGAAGCGCCGAACTCACTGGAGAATTTCATGGCCGAAACCAAGCGCAGCACCGAAGGCACCATCGATCGCATCAGCCAGTCCGCGCACGACGCGGTCGACAAGGCGGCGTCGGTGGCGGGCTCCTACGCCGATCGCTTCACCGCGAAGGGCGAGCAGCTGATGGAGATGCGGGACGACTGGATGGGCACGGCGCGCGACTTCGTCCGCGAGAATCCGCTGCAGGCGCTCGGCATCGCGGTCGCCGCGGGCTATCTCCTGCACATGATCACCCGCCGCTGACTCACATCCGAGCGAGCGCTCATGGCTTCCGACGCAACCCGGCGCCCCGCGCCGGGCCTGGGGCAAGTCCTCGGGCGCCTGCTCGGCGAGGCGCGGCAGCTCGTCGCCGACTATGCCGAGCTCACCGTCCTCGACGCGCGCCGCGCGGCGATCCGCCTGGCCTGGATACTGGGCGCCGTGCTCGTGGCCGCGGTGCTCGTCATCACCTCGTGGATGGGCCTGGTGGCCGCCGGCATCGTCTTCGCCTGGGGACATGGCGCTTCGTGGCCCATCGCGCTCGGCATCGCTGCGCTCATCAATCTCGTCGCTGCCGCGGTGCTCGGCTGGTTCACCTTCGAGCTCGCCAAGGAGCTTCCCTTTACCGCCTTGCTGCGCCAGCTCCGCGGCAAGGACCCGGAGCCCCCGCAATGATTCCTCCCGATCGCGACATCTACGAGGTCGAGAGCCGCATCGCCGAGCGCCG
>DASQGW010000220.1:0-9600 GCA_035632415.1 Burkholderiales bacterium
CGGTTGGTGAGGATCAGGTACTCGGCCTTGTTCGGGATGTAGGGCGCGTAGAGGAGCTCCATGCCGGACTCTTCCGGCAGGCGGTTCCTCTTGTGGCCGTTGCAATGCCGGCAGGCCGTGACCACGTTCATCCACGTGTCGCGGCCGCCTCGCGAGAGCGGCGTGATGTGGTCGCGCGTCAGGCGAAAGTAGTTGAACTCGCCGCCGCAATAGGCGCACATGTGGCGATCGCGGCGGAAGAGCTCGCGGTTATTGAGCGGCGGGACCTGGTTGAAGCCTTTCGCCGCCAGGGCCTTGCCCTTTACCGCGATGATGGAATGCGCCGTGATGCTCGAGCGCTCGCCGGTCGCGCGCGAGATGCCGCCGTAATAAGTGAAGGTCTGGTCGCCGAGGGTCCAGGCGACGAGGTTCTTCGCATAGTAGAAGCACGCCTGCTGCCAGCTGATCCAGCGATGGGGGACGCCATGCGCGTCCAGAGAAAGAATGAGCGGGCTATCCATTGGCAAGAATCGTGCTTCGCGATTCTGCCAAGCAACGGCGGGTTTTGGCAATCCCCGCTAAAACAACGCCCTGCTACGGTTTGTCGACGGCTTGCTTGAAGCCCTGGCCCGCGGCGAACGCCGGCAGCGTCTTTGCGTGGATCTTGATCTCTTTGCCGTTGATCGGGCTGCGGCCCGCGCGCGCCTTGCGCTTGCGCGGGAGGAATGTGCCGAAGCCCACGACCGTGACGCGCTTTCCTTTGGCGACGTTCTCGACGATCGCATCGAACACGGCATTCACCGCTTCGCCCGCTGCTGCCCTGCTGAGATTGCCTGCCTTGGCCGCGACCTGCACGAGATCGGATTTCGTCACCACGTGTGGCATGCGCCTTCCTCCCCGGACTTGCCGAATTTCGACTGCGGCGCGTCATCGTATCCAAACGAAATCCGAAAAACAATGAACTTGCGCACGCGCGAACGCAAAGCATTTATGATTACGCGCGAGAGGAGGATTCACCATGCATGCACTGCGCACGCTCGCCGCGGCCGCGCTCGTTTGTCCTGCGCTCGCATTAGGACCCAGCGCGCCCGCCCGCGCCGAGATCACGCTGACGTATTCGAGCTGGGTGCCGCCGACGCACCACCTGACGATCTGGCAGGCAAACTGGGCCGCCGAAGTCGAGAAGGCCACCGGCGGCCGCGTCAAGTTCCAATCGCTGCCGAAGGCGCCCGCCGCCCCGCCGGGAACGTTCGACGCGGTGCGCGACGATCTCGTCGACCTTTCCTACGTCACGGCGAGCTACACGCCGGCGCGCCACATCCTGCCGTTGATGGCCGAGCTGCCCGGCATGGCCGACAAGGCCGAAATCAATTCGGTCGCCTATTCGCGCATCCACTGGAAACATTTCCAGAAGTTCGGCGAGTACAAGGGCGTGCATCTCCTCGCCGTCTGGACGCATGGCCCGGGACAGATGTTCACCAAGCGGCCGATCGCGGGCATCAACGATCTCAAGGGCCTGAAGATCCGCACCGGCGGCGGCATCGCCGAGGCGGTCGCGAATGCGCTCGGCGCCTCTGCCTTCGTCAAGCCCGCGCCCGAGTCCTACGAGCTGCTCAACTCGGGCGTCGCCGATGGCGTCTTCTTCCCGTTCGAGTCGATCGTCTCCTTCAAGCTCGACACCGTGATCCAGCAGGCCACGGTGTTTCCCGGCGGCATGTACAGCTCGTCGTTCGGCTTCTTCATGAACGAGGACAAGTGGAACAAGATCCCCAAGCAGGACCAGGCCATCATCAACAAGCACGCCTACGAGTACGCCGCGCGCTCGAACGGCCAGTCCTGGGACCGGGCCGACCAGGTCGGCATCGCGGCGCTGAAGAAGGCGAGCGTCAAGATCGTGCCGGCCGATCCGGGCTTCGCCGCCGAAGTGCGCAAGCGCTCGCAGCCGATCATCGACGACTGGATCAAGAAGGCGAGCGACAAGTACCACTTCAATGCGCGCGCCGCGCTGGACGAGTTCCGCGCCGAGATCAAGAAGCTTTCCGCCGCGCAGAAGTAAGCCCGGAATCGTCGCCCCCGCGAAGGCGGGGGGCGTTTTCAAGCGCGCGTGACTGAACCCGAAACAGCCTGGGAAAGGCGGATCGACGCCGTCCTCGGCATCGCCGCTTCGGCGCTCCTCTTCGGCATGATGTGCCTCACGTTCGTCGACGTGGTGGCGCGCTATCTCTTCAACAGCCCGATCCGCGGCGGCTTCGAGATCACCGAGCTCGTGCTGCTCGTGCTGATCTTCGCGGGCCTGCCGCTCGTCTCGCACGGCGACGAGCACGTCACCATGGATTTCATCGACCGCATGCTGCCGGCGCGCGCCGTGTCGGCCCTCATCCGGGTCGTGCATGCGCTGGTGGCAGCGCTCTTCTTCTTCCTCACCTGGCAGATGCTGATCAAAGCGGGCCGCATCGCCTCCTATGGCGATACGACCGACGTGCTGCGCATTGCGGTGGCGCCGTTCGTCTACTTCATGGTGGCGATGATCTTCCTCACCGCGCTCGTGCACGTCTTCAAGGTCTTCAAGCCGGGCACGCGGCGCGCCTCGCAGGGCACGAACTGAGCGCATGACGGAAGCGCTGCTCGGACTCCTCGCCATGATGGTGCTTGCGTTCGTGCGCATTCCCATCGCGCTTTCCATGGCCGTCGTCGGCATCATCGGCTATGCCTACATGCGCGACTGGACCTGGGGCAGCGCCTTCGCCATGGCGCAGACCAAGATCTACGAGACCGGGCGCAACTACACGCTCTCGGTCGTGCCGCTGTTCATCCTGATGGGCAATTTCGTGACGCGCGCCGGGATGTCGCAGGAGCTTTTCCGCGCCGCCTATGCCTTCATCGGGCACCGGCGCGGCGGCCTCGCCATGGCGACGATCGTGGGCTGCGCCGGCTTCGGCGCGATCTGCGGCTCGTCGATCGCGACGGCGGCGACCTTCGCGAAAGTCGCGTATCCGTCGATGAAGCGCTTCAACTACGCCGATTACCTGTCCACCGGGTCGATCGCCGCGGGCGGCACGCTCGGCATCCTGATCCCGCCCTCCACCATCATGGTGATCTACGGGATCATGACCGAGACGAACATCGGCAAGCTTTTCGCTGCGGGCGTTCTTCCCGGCATCCTCGCCACCGTGCTGCTCTGCCTCGCCGTGCAGTACGTTACCTGGCGCGACCCGAAGGCGGGGCCGCCGGGCGAGCGCACGCCATGGCGCGAGCGCTGGGCGACCATCGCCGGCCTGCAATGGTTCGCGGCCGTCGGCGTCATCCTCTGGCTCGCGGTGCACTTCGGCAAGCTCGAGACCGACGACGCGGCGGTGATCGGCGCCTTCGTCGTGTTCGTGATGTCGCTCCGCTACAAGGGCGTCGCCGGCGTGATCGCGCTCTTTACGCTCGTGATGGGCGGCATCTATGGCGGCGTGTTCACTGCGGTCGAGGGCGCAGGCGTCGGCGCCTTCGGCGCCATGATCTTCGCCATCGCGCGCCGCGCGCTCGGCTGGCGCGGCCTCTACGAGGCGCTGCTCGAGAGCGCGCGCACCACCTCGATGCTCTTCATGATCCTGATCGGCGCGCTGATGTTCGCGGAGTTCGTCAACATCACCAGCATGCCGGCGGACCTGCGCAATTTCGTGTCGCAATTCGAGGTGCACCCGCTCGCCGTCGTCGCCGCGATCATGGTGATCTACGTCATCCTCGGCACGGCGATGGAAGAGCTCTCGATGATCCTCCTCACCGTGCCGCTCTTCTTCCCGCTCATCGTGCACCTGGGGCTCGACCCGGTGTGGTTCGGCATCCTCATCGTGGTCGTCGTGGAGATCGGCCTCATCAGCCCGCCAGTCGGCATGAACCTCTTCGTACTGAACACGCTCCTGCCGGAGGTGCCGACGCGCACCATCTTCCGCGGCGTGATGCCGTTCGTGATCGTCGACTGCGTGCGCCTCGCGATCCTGACCGCGTTCCCGATCATCTCGACGCTGCTGCCGAGCTACATGAAGTAGCGCGGGCTACGAGCGTCGGCCATGCGTCACCGCGCCGGAATACGCTGACCCTACCTGCGCCGCGTATTTCTCCAGCACCCCGCGCACATCGCGCTTCGGCGCCTTTGCCGCACGGCGCTTGAGCTCCGCCTTCGGCACCTCGAGCGATAGTTCGCCCTTCTGTGCGTCGATGCGGACTCGATCGCCGTTCTTCACTAGCGCGATGGGCCCCCGCGCGGCGGCTTCCGGCGAGACGTAGCCGACCATCATCCCGCGCGTCGCGCCCGAGAAGCGCCCGTCGGTAAGGAGCGCCACCTTCTCGCCCATGCCTTGCCCGTAGATGAGCGCGGTGATGCCGAGCATCTCGCGCATCCCGGGCCCGCCTTTGGGTCCCTCGTAGCGGATGACGAGCACGTCGCCCGCCTTGTAGGCGCGGCGCTTGACCACCTCGGCGCACGCCTCTTCTGAATTGAAAACGCGAGCCCTGCCCTCGAAGACGAGCGACTTGAGGCCCGCAACCTTGATGAGCGCGCCTTCGGGCGCCAGGTTGCCGTTGAGCACCACGATGCCGCCGGTCTTCAGGATCGGCTCGCGCCGCACCACTTCCCCGTCCGCGCCCGGATGTGCGCGAAGCGTTGATTCGAGGGTCTGGCCGCTGAGCGTCAGGCAGTCGCCGTGCAAATAGGGCAGCAGCGCTTTCAGGACCGCATAGACGCCGCCGACCGCGTGCAGGTCCTTCGCGAGGAAGCGGCCGCCGGGCTTGAGATCGGCGATGAGCGGCGTGCGCTTCGCCACGCGCGCGAAGTCGTCGAGGGTGAAGCGGATGCCCGCCTCGTGCGCGATCGCCGGGATATGCAGCGCCGCGTTCGTCGAGCCGCCCGTGGCGGCGACGGCGGCGCAAGCATTCTCCAGGCTCTTCTTCGTCACCAGATCGCGCGGCAGCGGCCCGCCGCGCTCGAGCAATTGCATGACCGTCCTGCCGGCTTCGCGCGCCAACGATGTGCGATGGGAGTCCACTGCGGGAAGCGTCGCCGAGCCGGGCAGCGCGAGGCCGAGCGTCTCGGCGACCATCGCCATGGTGTTGGCGGTGAATTGGCCGGGGCACGAGCCGAGCGTGGGCAGGCAGGCGCGCTCGAGCTCGCCGAGCTCGCGCTCGCTCATGTCGCCGGCGAGGACGGCACCGACGGCTTCATAGGTGTCGAGGACGGTGACGTCGCGACCATGCCATCGGCCTGGAAGCGCCGCGCCGCCGTAGACGAAGACCGACGGCAGATTGAGGCGCACCATCGCCATCATCATTCCGGGCAGGGTCTTGTCGCAGCCGGCGAAGGTGACGAGCGCGTCGTAGGCGTGGCCGCGGCAGACTGCCTCGACGCCGTCGGCGATGATCTCGCGCGAGACGAGCGAGTAGCGCATCCCGCCGTGATTCATCGACATCGAGTCGGCGACCGAGATCGACGCGAAGTCGAACGGCACTCCGCCCGCGTCGCGCACGGCACTCGCTGCCTCGCGCGCGAACTGGCCGAGAAGCGCGTTGCACGGAGTGACGCGGCCGTCGGTCGAAGCGATGCCGACGAAAGGCTTGGCGAGATCGGCGTCCGACAGGCCGAGGCTCCGCAGGAACGCGCGGTGCGGCGCGCGATCCAGGCCTTCAACCGTGATGCGCGAGGGCAGTTTCTTCGTATTCACGGACGATTTCTTCCATGGATGCGCTGTGCGGAAGACCCAGGTCGGCGGCCCGCCTGGAAAGCGTCGCTTTCGGCGCCGCGTCCATGAGGGTCTGGAGCGCCGCATCGGGCTCGAAGCGCACTTTGCCCTTGGCTCTCGCTTTTACGGCGTCCCACATCTCGCGCGCGCTCACCGAGAGGCCGGTGAGGAGAACCGTGCGGCGCGGGCCGAGCCGGTCGCCCGGGAGTTCCATCATTTTTTGAAGAGCGGAAACCACCCGGCCGACCGAGATGCACGCGATGCGCGTGCGCGGCTCGACCGGGCAGGCGTAGTCGCGGCCGGCGAGCGGCTCGCGGATGATCGCGCTCGTCCAGCCGGAAACCGCCGTGTTCGCCGTGCCGGGCCGCACGATCACCGCCGGCAGCCGAAGCGCGCGACCGTCGATGAAGCCGCGGCGCGTGTAATCGTCGATGAGCATTTCACAGATCAATTTTTGAAAACCATACGAGATCCGCGGCGCTGGCGGCGTCTCATCGGTCACCGGATCGGGCAGCGGGCCGCCATAGACGGCGATGGACGACGCGAATATGAATTTGGGTTGGTGCCCCGCGAGCCGGCACGCTTCCAGCAGGTCGCGCGTCGCATCGAGGTTCACCTTCGTGCCGAGCTCGAAGTTCTGCTCGGCGCCGCCGGAGACGAGGGAGGCGAGATGGAATACGACACCGACCTCCGGTGTGATGAGCGAGCGGGCGAATTGCGGGTAGGCGATGTTGCCGACGACGGCGTTGGGGAACGGCATCGCCGTCTGGTCGGTGGCGATCACTTGATCGGCGTCAAGCGAGCGCACGAGTGCGGAACCGATGTAGCCCGCGGCTCCGGTGACGAGTATTCTCATGGCCGCAGCTATTCTATAAAGGGGAGGCCGTAGTGATTCGAAGCGCTCTTGCTTTCGTATTGATGCTTGCGTGCAGCCGGGTCATGGCGCAGGCGTATCCCACGCACCCGGTGAAGATGATCGTGCCCTACGGCGTCGGCGGGCCGGCGGACATCTACGGCCGGTTCCTTGGCACCAAGCTCCAGGAAGCGCTCGGCCAGCCGTTCGTCGTCGAAGATCGTCCCGGCGGCGGCTCGATCGTCGGCAGCGATGTGGTCGCGAAGTCCGCGCCGGACGGCTACACGCTGCTCGTCATGTCCAATACGCACACCGTCAACGAAACGCTGATCCCGAAGAAGCCCTTCGACCTGATCCGCGACTTCGCGCCAATCACCGGCATCAACTCTTCCGACCTCCTGATGGTGATCAATCCGTCGGTGCCGGCAAAGAACCTGAAGGAGTTCATCGCGCTCGCGAAATCCAAGCCCGGCGTGCTGAACTATGCGTCGTCGGGACCGGGCACGCCCTATCACATGGCGGGCGAGCTCTTCAAATACATGGCGGGCGTCGACATCGTGCACATCCCCCACAAAGGCTCGGACCAGGCGCGCACGGCCGTGCTCGGCGGCCAGGTGCAGATGATGTTCGATGCCATCACCACCATGGCCGGCCAGGCGCACGCCGGCAAAGTGCGGGCGCTCGGCACGACCGGGAAGAAACGCTCGACCGTGATGCCGGATGTGCCGACGATTTCCGAGGCCGGCGTTCCCGGCTACGAGGCGACGATCTGGCTCGGCCTCATGGCGCCCGCCGGCACGCCGCGGCCGATCCTGGAAAAGCTGAACGCCGAAGTGAACAAGATCATCAACGCGCCCGACGTCAAGGAAGCCTGGGGCAAGCAGGGCGCGGTGCCGATGGGCATGTCGGTCGACGAGTTTGGGAAATTCGTGCGCGAGGACATCGCCAAGTGGTCGAAGCTCGTCAAGGCCACCGGGATGAAGGTGGACTAAGATGGTGCTCCTTGGGGAGGGAGCCATGCGCACAGGCGTTAGCGTTCTTCTGACGGTCTTGGCCGGCAACGGGATGGCTCAGGCGCCCGCCACGCTGCCGACCGAGAAGCAAAACACGATCACGCCAGCCCCGGTGACCAGCCAGTCGACGACACCGGCGCGGAAGGATCCCGCGCCTTCACGCAATCAGTTCTTCAGCCCGGTGATGGGAATCCAGATCGAGGGCCAGGGGCTGGGACTGCCTAAGGGCGTGGCCGAAGACGAGCCGATCAAGCCGGCGGCGCCCGAGCCGCCGGCGACGGCGCCGGTCCCTCCTGCTAGTCCGAAGTGATGTAAACCGGCGCGGTGGCGACAAGCAGCCTATTGCTGATTCTCTTCCTCGTGCTGGTGCTCGCCGGCATCGGCGGGATGTTTCTTTACGGCTGGAAGCGCCGCAAGGATGCAATGCCGAAGGTGGCCCCGCTGCCGCCGGAGGACGACGAGGACTGGAAGTAAGGCCTAGGTAGAGACAGCCTCGACCAGCTTCATCATGGTCTGGTCGGCCCAGTAATCCGGATCCTCTTCGATCTTCTTGTCGCCGCGCGCGCGGATGGCGGGGTCGATCTTCTTGCGGTCGCAGAAGCCGTGCCAGAACTGCTTCACTTCCTCGGCCGTCATGTCGTCGGCGCGCCGTGCCGGCGGTTGCGTGGCCATCGTCAGCCCCAGACGATCCAGAACGCGACCGCGAAGCCGATCGCGAGGATCGGCACGAAGTTGCGGACGGTCGCGATGCGCCGCTTCTCGGTGACGTCGAATTCGGGCGCCTTGTTGTACTTTTTGGCGCGCTCGTTGACCTGCTTGCTGAGCGCCAGGTATTCGAAGATGAGCAGGGCGAGGCCGATGCCAAGGCCGATCAGGCCCCCCTCGAGTGCCGGATGCATGGCGGTGATTCTAGCTTGGGTACAGCAACACTGCTTTGCGCTCGGCTCGCCAGGCTGCCTCGTCGGGCGCCGCGAGGGCCTCCAGGTCGGCCGCGGTTGCGGCGGGGTCGTCCACCCATTCGCGCAGTTGCCGGCCACCGTTGATGAGGTCGATCGCCAGCCGGTCGCGCTCGTACTCGTAGGCGAATTCCCGCCACAACGGATAGTCGGCGCGAAGCCCGCGTAGCGCTTTGAACACCGCCGCCATGAGCCGCCATGGGCGGAATGCTTCATGGCCGTACACAGGCGCCTCGGCGTGGATCTGCAAACCGGCGCAAAGCTTGCCGACATGCTTGTGAAAGGTCGGCTCGAACCAGCACTCGCGCAGCGCACAGCCCTGCAACCACTTCGGCGCCACGGCCGCCATGCGCTGGGTGAGTTCCCGGACCGGGAGATCGGGCGCGCCAAAGAGTTCGAGCGGACGCGTTGTCCCCCGCCCCTCGGAGAGCGTGGTGCCCTCGAGCATTACCGTGCCGGGATAGCAGCGCGCCATCGCGAGGTTCGGCGCGTTCGGGCTCGGATTGATCCACACGCGCTCGCCTTGCAGCCAGCCGAGCGGCGGCAACGCCTCCATGACGATCACCTGGAGATCGACGTCCAGGCGCAGCGTCCGCTCGAACCAGCGCGCAAGCTCGCCCATCGTGAGGCCATGGCGCATCGGCAGCGGACCGGCGCCGACAAAGCTTTCCCACCCGCTGCGCAGCCGCGTGCCTTCGACCGGTCGCCCGGCGGGATTCGGGCGGTCGAGCACCCAGACGGACTTCCTGTGCTCCGCGGCCGCCTCGAGCACGTAGCGCAGGGTCGTCACGAACGTGTAGACGCGCGTGCCGACATCCTGCAAATCGACGAGCAGGATGTCGAAGCTCTGCATCATCGCCGCCGAAGGGCGGCGCACCGTGCCATAGAGGCTGAATACCGGGATGCCGTGCACCGGGTCGGTGAAGTCCGGCGATTCGACCATGTTGTCCTGCTTGTCGCCGCGCAGGCCGTGCTGCGGGCCGAACGCCGCGGTGAGCTTCACCTCCGGCAGCCGGGCGAGCGCGTCGAGCGAATGCTCGAGCGTGCGCGTGACCGAGGCCGGATGCGCGAGCAGCGCG
>DASQGW010000221.1:0-5823 GCA_035632415.1 Burkholderiales bacterium
GTGGGGATATTGAAGTAGTCGCTGATGTTGCCTGCGTTGCGCGCCATCGCCGCGAAGAGGCGCTCGCGCCAGAGCGCCATGCCGCCGGGAGCTGCGCTCGGCACCACACGCTGGCGGGAGACGAAATAAGAGGTCTGCATCGGGTCGATCTCGAGGCCGAGCGCGCTGCAATGCTCGAGCGCGCGCGTGATATCGGGACGATTCATGAAACCATAGCGCACGCGCACCCGCCAGCAGTTGCCGCCCATGCGCTCGCAGATGATGCGTTCCTCGAACGGTATCCACGGCACGTCGCGGAACTCGATGGTGAGGAACACGACTCGCTCGTGCAGCGTCTGGAAGTGCTTAAGGCTGTGCAGCAGCGCCTGCGGCGTCGCGTCGGGCGTGGCGGTGAGGTAGACCGCCGTGCCCGCCACCCGCTGCGGCGGCTCCTTCAACAGGGACTTCATGAACGGACCGAGCGGCACCGAATCCTGCCGAAGGCGCTCGGTGAGGATCTCACGGCCGCGCCGCCAGGTCGCCATGATGAGGAACACGATCGCGCCCAGTGCGAGCGGGAACCACCCGCCCTCGTGGATCTTGAGCAGCGCCGCCCCGAAGAGCGTGAGGTCGATCACCATGAAGAACCCGGTGGCGACGAGGCCCAGCCAGAGCGGATAGCCCCAGCCGTAGCGCACCACGAAGAACGTGAGGAAGGTGGTCACCAGCATCGTGCCCATCACCGCCACGCCGTAGGCATTGGCGAGCCGGGTCGATGAACCGAAGCCCACGACGGCCGCGGCCACCACGATGAGCAGCGTCCAGTTCACCGCGGGAATGTAGATCTGGCCGAAGGTCTTCGCCGACGTGTGCTCGACGTCCATGCGCGGCAGGTAGCCGAGCTGGATCGCCTGGCGGGTCATCGAGTAGGCGCCCGAGATCGTCGCCTGCGACGCGATGATCGTCGCCGCCGTGGCGAGCACGATCATCGGGTAGAGCGCCCAGTCCGGATAGGAAAGGTAGAACGGATTCTCCAGCGCCTTGGGATTGGCGATAAGGAGCGCGCCCTGCCCGAAGTAATTCAGCACCAGCGCCGGCGCGACGAGCCCGAACCAGGCGATCCGCACCGCTTTCTTGCCGAAGTGGCCGACGTCCGCGTAGAGCGCCTCCGCGCCGGTGATCGCGAGCAGCACCGAACCCAGCACGACAAACGAAGCGAAGCCGTGGCCGGTGACGAAGCCGAGCGCGTGGAGCGGGTTCAGCGCCTCGAGGATCGAGGGGTGCCGTGCGATGTTCCACAGGCCGACCGCGCCGATCGAGATGAACCAGAGGCCGCAGACCGGCCCGAAGAGGAGTCCCACGAACCCGGTGCCCTGCTTCTGGATGAGGAACAGCGCGATCAGGATGCCGGTGGCGAGCGGCACGATGTACGGCTTGAACGCGGCCGTGCCGACCTCGAGGCCCTCGATCGCGGAAAGCACCGAGATGGCCGGCGTGAGCACGGCGTCGCCGTAGAAAAGCGACGCTCCGAAGACGCCGAGGATGAGGAGCGGTCCGGTCCACCCCGGGTGCTTCTTCACCGACCCGGTGGCCATCGCAAGCAGCGCCATGATCCCGCCCTCGCCCCGGTTGTCGGCGCGCAGCACGAGCGTCACGTATTTCAGCGACACCACGATCATCAGGATCCAGAGGATCGTCGACAGGCCGCCCACGACGTTCGCCGCGTTGAGCGGGATGCCGTGCTGCGGGTTGAACGTCTCCTTCACCGCATAAAGCGGGCTCGTGCCGATGTCGCCATAGACGACGCCGAGCGCGAGCAGCGAAAGCGTGCCGATCGATTGCTGCGAGGACGGCTTGGAGGCGACCAAGATGCCAGAGCTTAGCGAGGCCGTAGGCTAAGCCCCGGTGCCGGGTCAGGAGCGGCGCAATTTTTACGGGATTTTTATGCTCCCTCGGCCTGGCGTTAATCGCTGTTATTTCAAGTCAATACGCGCCGCCTGAAATTGCGATGCAATGGCACGGGCGCGTTCTTACGCCGGCTTTACGTCGTCGTGCCCAAGATCCCGTCCATGAAAGGCATCGCCGTCGTTCTCGTCTGGCTCGTATATGTGGCCGCCCTGTGGGGCGTGCTCATCTATCGCGACCACCGCAACCGCCGCTGATCGAGACAAGGAGCTCGCATGACCGACGTTATTTTCCTCGCGCTTTCCGTCGCCTTCTTCGCCGCGTTCATCGGCCTTGCGTATTTCTTCGAGCGCGTGAGGAGCTACAAATGACCGCCCTTTACGTCATAGGAACGATCGTCACGGTCGGCCTCGCCGTCTACCTCTTCTGGGCGCTCTTCCGGCCGGAGGACTTCTCGTGATCTCCAACATCCTCATTCAATGCGGGCTGTACATCGTCGTGCTGCTCGCGGCTGCCAAGCCGCTCGGCGAATACATGGCGCGCGTCTTCCAGGGCGAGCGCACCTTCCTCACGCCAGCGCTCGGTTGGCTCGAGCGCCTGACCTACAAGGCCTCGGGCGTGGATCCGGCGCATGAGATGCGCTGGACCGAGTACGCGGTCGTCTGCCTCATCTTCAACCTAGTGGGCCTCATTGCGGTCTACGGTTTGCAGCGTCTGCAGCACCTCCTGCCGCTCAACCCAGCCAGCCTCGGCGCCGTGTCGCCGGATTCGTCCTGGAACACGGCGGTGAGCTTCGCCACCAACACGAACTGGCAGGGCTACGGCGGCGAATCCACCATGAGCTATCTCACGCAGATGCTCGCGCTCGCGGTGCAGAACTTCGTCTCCGCGGCAGTCGGCATCGCCGTGCTGATCGCCATGATCCGGGGCTTCACGCGCCGCTCGGCGCAGACCATCGGCAACTTCTGGGTCGATCTCACGCGCACCACGATCTACGTGCTGCTACCGCTTTCCTTCGTGCTCGCGCTTGCGCTCGTCAGCCAGGGCGTGGTGCAGACCTTCGGCCCTTATGCGACCGCGCAGACGGTCGAGAAGATCGACTATGAGGAAGCGAAGAACGGGCCCGACGGGAAGCCCGTGACCGACAAGGACGGCAAGCCCGTCCTGGAGAAGAAGAGCACGCAGGAGCAGACGCTGCCCCTGGGCCCGGCCGCTTCGCAGATCGCAATCAAGCAGCTCGGCACCAACGGCGGCGGCTTCTTCAACGTGAACTCCGCCCATCCTTACGAGAACCCGACGCCCATCTCCAACTTCCTCGAGATGATCTCGATCCTGCTCATCTCGGGCGGCCTGTGCATCACCTTCGGCCGCATGGTGGGCGACGTGCGCCAGGGCTGGGCGGTCCTCTGGGCGATGACGATCGTGATGGTCGCGCTCATGGCGGTCGCGGTGTGGGCCGAGCAAAGCGGCAACCCGATCCTCGCCAAGGCCGGCGCCGACACGGTGGCGAGCGCGAGCTCCTCGGGCGGCAACATGGAAGGCAAGGAAGTGCGCTTCGGCATCGTGAATTCGGCCATCTGGGCGAACGTCACGACCGACGCCTCGAACGGCTCGGTGAACGCGATGCACGACTCGTTCACCCCGATCGGCGGCCTGGTGCCGATGTGGAACATGCAGCTCGGCGAGGTGATCTACGGCGGCGTCGGCTCCGGACTGTACGGCATGATCATGTTCGTCCTGATCGCCGTGTTCGTCGCCGGGCTCATGATCGGGCGCACGCCGGAATACCTCGGCAAGAAGCTCGAGTCTTTCGAGATGAAGATGGCGTCGATCGCCATCCTGCTGCCGCCGCTCGTCTGCCTGATCGGCGCCGCGGTCGGCGTGCTCGCCGAAGCGGGCAAAGCCGGCGTGGCAAACCCGGGGGCGCACGCCTTCTCGGAGATCCTCTACGCCTTCTCGTCGGCCGGCAACAACAACGGCAGCGCGTTTGCCGGCCTCTCGGCCAACACGCCCTTCTACAACACGGCCCTCGGCGTGGCGATGCTCTTCGCGCGCTACCCGCTGATTATTGCCGCGCTTGCCGTCGCCGGCTCGCTCGCCGCGAAGAAGACGGTGCCCGCGGGCCTCGGCACGCTGCCGACGCATACGCCGCTCTTCGTCGTGCTGCTCGTCGGCACGGTGCTCCTCGTCGGCGCGCTCACCTTCGTGCCCGCGCTCGCGCTCGGACCGATCGTCGAGCACTTGCAGATGCTCTCGCTCAAGTAAGGAACTGCCCATGACTACACAGACTGCGGCGCTCCGCGCCGCCCAGGCCGGCAGCGTGCGCTCCATGTTCGAGCCGCGGTTCGTCACGCCGGCGCTCTGGGAATCGGTGAAGCGCCTCTCGCCGCAAGCGCAGTGGCGCAACCCGGTCATGTTCGTCTGCTACGTCGGCGCGATCCTCACCGCGGGCCTGTGGCTGCAGGCGCTCTTCGGCAAGGGCGAAGCGCCCGCGAGCTACATCTTCTGGGTATCGGTGTGGCTCTGGTTCACGGTGCTCTTCGCGAATTTCGCCGAAGCGCTCGCCGAAGGGCGCAGCAAGGCGCAGGCGGCGAGCCTGCGCGCCGCGCGCAAGGAAGTGATGGCGAAGAAGCTCGGCTCGCCGAAGAGGGGCGGCGCATGGCAGAACGTGCCGGGGACTACGCTGCGCGCGGGGGACTTCTACCTGGTGCAGACCGGCGACGTGATCCCTGCCGACGGCGACATCGTCGAAGGCGTGGCATCGGTCGACGAATCCGCGATCACCGGCGAGTCGGCGCCCGTCATCCGCGAAGGCGGCGGCGACTTCTCGTCCGTCACCGGCGGCACGCGCATCCTTTCCGACTGGCTCGTCGTGCGCGTGACGGCGAACCCCGGAGAGTCGTTCCTCGATCGCATGATCGGCATGGTGGAGGCCGCCAAGCGGCAGCGCACGCCGAACGAAATCGCGCTCACCGTGCTGCTTGTCGTGATGACGCTCGTATTCCTGCTCGCCTGCGCGACGCTGCTGCCCTATGCGCTTTATGCGGTCGAGCTCGGCAAGAAGGGCACGCCGGTGTCGATCACCACGCTTGTCGCCCTGCTCGTCTGCCTGATCCCGACCACGATTGGCGGCTTGCTTTCCGCCATCGGCATCGCCGGCATGGGCCGGATGATCGCGAAGAACGTGATGGCGATGTCCGGACGCGCAGTCGAAGCGGCGGGCGACGTCGACGTGCTGCTCCTCGACAAGACGGGGACCATCACGCTCGGCGACCGCCAGGCGGCCGCCTTCCTGCCGGTGCAGGGCGTGAACGAGCGCGAGCTCGCCGAGGCGGCGCATCTCGCGTCGATCGCCGACCAGACGCCGGAAGGTCGCTCGATCATGGTGCTCGCCAAGAACAAGCACAGCCTGCGCGAGCGCGATCTCGGCTCGCTCCACGCGAAGTTCGTACCCTTCTCCGCCTATACCCGCATGAGCGGCGTCGACTTCGACGGCCGCCAGCTGCGCAAGGGTGCCTCGGAGGCGATCCAGGAGCATGTGCAGAAGCTTGGCGGGCAGGTACCGCGCGAGCTCTCGGTGATCGTCGAGACCGTGGCGCGCCGCGGGGCAACGCCGCTCGTCGTCGCCGACGGCACGCGCGTGCTCGGCGTGATCGAGCTGAAGGACATCGTTAAAGGGGGCATCAAGGAGCGCTTCGCCCAGCTCCGGCGCATGGGCATCAAGACCATCATGATCACCGGCGACAACCGCCTCACCGCTGCGGCGATCGCTGCCGAAGCGGGCGTGGATGATTTCCTCGCCGAGGCTACGCCGGAGGCGAAGCTGAGGCTCATCCGCGACCATCAGGCGGCGGGCAAGCTCGTCGCCATGACCGGCGATGGCACGAACGACGCGCCGGCACTCGCGCAGGCCGACGTCGCGGTGGCGATGAACACCGG
>DASQGW010000222.1:0-9597 GCA_035632415.1 Burkholderiales bacterium
GACTCGGGCGAGAGGCGGAAGTCCCAGTCGAGCTTGACGCTGCCCGCCGGCATGCCGAGCTTCTTGGCGTCGGCGTCGCTCATCTTCTTGTACTTGCCGACGAGCGAATTCTTCACGGCGAACACGGCGTCGCCGTCGAGATACGGATCGCCGTCCACGAAGACGTGCGTGATCACCTGCTGGTAGCCGGGCGCGGAGACGATGGCATGCATGTGCGCCGGGCGCATGTGGTGGTTGCCGGTCTCCTTCACCATGTCACCCACCGGACCGTCCATCGGGATCGAGTAGAACTTCGGCTTGTAGCTCTTGAACGCGTATTCGCCCTTGGCGTTCGCCTTCACGCGGCCGCGGAGCTCGAATTCGCCGCCGGTCTGCAGATCGTAGATGCCGTCGGCCTTCGCCTGCCAGATGTCGAGCACCGCGTTCGGCACCGGCTTGCCGTCGACGCTCAGCACGCGCCCGCTGACCCAGACGTCTTCGCCCTTCATCGTGGCGCCTTCGCGCAGGTCGGCGCCGTAGCCGTATTCCTTCGCGCCGTGCGCGAAGAAGGGCCCGAGCACCGTCGCCTCGGTGGCCCCGGGCGCCGTCTCGTGATTGAGCGCGACCACCATCATCGAGAGCCCCAGCACGTCGGACAGCAGGATGAACTCCTGGCGCTTGTCGTCGCACTTCTGGCCGACCGCGGTGAGGAACTTGATGCCTTCGAACCATTCCTCCTCGGTGAGATGCACCTCGCGCGCGAACGCGTGCAGGTGCTTCACCGCGGCGGTCATGATCTCGCGCAGGCGCTTGTCCTTCGTCTCCTTGAGACGTGAAACGACGGCGGCGGTGAGATTGTCTTCGTTGAACTGGCGCATTGAGCCCCCTCCTTCGATGCAAGTGTATTATCAAAAATACCGATGCGAGTCGCCATGGTCGCCGGCGCTGCGAAACCCGACGTCGCGCTCGGCCTGTCTACGGGCAAGGCTGGGACGCTCCCCAGGCGCCAATCGAGCTCGGGCGACGATCGATGTGAACGGCGGCTGGTACCTTGGACCGTAAGCGGCCCTGAGTCGTTGGCCGTCGACAAGCAGTGACATCGAGCCGCTTGTCACTGTTGTAAGCGGTACACGTTTCGCACCGTTAACGCGGCTCAGGCACGACGCTTGATAGCTGGTCCATCGCGCGACGAGCCATCTTGCGCCGTCGTCTAACTTTTGGAGAGCAACATGAAAGCATCCCTTGCAGTGCTTGGCATTGCGGCAGCGACGTTCGGGCTTCCGGCCGCTGCGCAGACCGCCGCCGATAACGGCTTCTACGTCGGCGCGAACGTGGGCCAGTCGAAGATCAACCAGTGCGGCGGTTGCGATGACAAGGACACGGCCTGGCGCGTACTGGGCGGTTATCAGGTGAACCGCAATTTCTCCGCGGAGCTCGGCTACGACAACTTCGGCAAATTCGGCGGCGCCAAGGCGAACGCATGGGAGCTCGTCGGCGTCGGCATGTTTCCGCTCGCCAACCAGTTCGGCGTCTACGGCAAGCTCGGCGCTCACCACAGCGAGCTGAAGGATGGCGGCAGCGAGACCGGGAATGGCCTCACCTACGGCGTCGGCCTGCAATACGACGTGATGCCCGCGCTCGGCGTGCGCGGCGAGTGGCAGCGCTACGACAAGATCGCCGGTGTGAGCGACGTCAAGATGGACATGCTCAGCATCGGGGCCATCTGGCGGTTCCGTTGAAGCCTGCCGCTCTCGTCCTCGCTCTCGTCGCCACGGCGCTTGCATTGCCCGTGGCGGCGCAGACGGGCGGGTTCTACGTCGGCGCGGGATTCGGCCAGTCGAAGGCGAAGGAGTGGTGCAGCAACGCCGGCGGTATCAGCTGTGACGACCGCGATACCGGCTGGCGGGCATTCGGCGGCTACCGGCTGAACCGCAACTTTGCCGCGGAGCTCGGCTACGTCAACCTCGGCAAGTTCGCGGCGAGCGCCGGCGGCCTCACCGACGATGCCAAGGTCAGCGCGTGGGACCTGTCGGCGCTCGCCGCCTGGCCCTTTACGAGCCAGTTCGCGCTGTACGGACGCGTCGGCGCGTACCGGGCGAATGCCAAGGAAGAGACCAACTTCGTCGGCAACTTCGAGCACGACAACAGCGATCTCACCTACGGCCTGGGCGGCCAGTTCGACTTCACCCGCAACCTCGGGTTGCGGGTGGAGTGGCAGCGCTATGCCAAGGTGGGCGGGGGCGATGTCGCGCTCGGACCGAATCCGGGCGACAAGACCGACATCGACCTCTTCGGGCTGAGCGCGCTCTGGCGCTTCTGAAGCCGATTCTCAGACCGTGGCGGGCGCCCTGTAGACGAGCTTCTCGAAGCTCGTCTCCTTGAGGTAGTCGTCGAGCTGCCAGCGCTTGACCTGGTCCATGACCATGTCGTAGTCGGAGCGCGGCAGCGGCTGATAGACGAAGCGCTCGCCGCGGGTGAATCTGCTGTAGTCCCACTTGTAGCCGTCCTTGAATTCCGGCGGCACGCACTTTTCCCAGAGGTGCAGGTACTGGGGCAGGTTGGCCTGCAGCGCCTTCTCCGCGCGGTCGAGGCCGCGCAGATAGGCGCGCACGTCCTCCTGCGGGGCCGTCTCCGGCACCCACCACAGGGTCTTGAACTCGTCTTCGATGATCGGACGCAGGCCGAGCTGTCTTGCCATGTCGATCTGCGGAGGCAGCAGGCTGGCCGCTTCCACCTCGCCGTCGAGCAGCGCCTTCAGGCGCGCGCCGAAGCCGCCGGTGTTCACGGTCTTGATCTTTTCGAGCGGCAGGTACTGCTCGAGGCGATAAGGCACGTTGAAGTGGCTGCCCGCCCGCATGCCGACGGCGACCGGTACGTCGGCGAGATCTTGCGGCTCGCGGATCTTCGAGTCCGCGCGCACGAAGATCGCCCACGGCGACACCCCGTAGCAGTCGCCGACGAAGCGGCCCATGCCGGCGCCCGCGTTCGAAATCGTGCCCCACAGGCACGCACACTGGATGAGGTTCGCGTCCTTCGCCTCGGTATAGGGCTTGTCCTGCGGACGCTGCAGGTACTTGTTCTCCACCCACTTCGACTGCGTGCCGCGGAAGGTCTTGATGTCCCACTCGACCTCGATGCCCTCGGCAGCGAAGAAGCCCTCGGCCTGCGCCACGAAGTCGTTGATGCCCATGCCCTTGGGGGCGACGCGGACTTTCCTCATGCATCCTCCTCGTTGCGGATAACAACGTGACGATACCGCGATGGGCGCCGATGTTCTATCCATATCGCTTCTTCCAGGACAGGGTGTGTACCATGGCCAGTTCGGTGGGCCGGCCTGGAATGAATCGGATGCTTTGCACTGTTAGCGGTAGCCTCCGAATCGCGCTCGTCGCGCTCGTCGGCTCCGCCACGATCCTCGCCGGCTGCGCGTCGCACGAAAGCGTCACCGCGGTCGGACCGCCGAAGACTTTTCCGCGCGAGCAGGTGCTGAAGGGGCAAGAGCTCGCCTACATCGCCGACTGCGTGGGCTGCCATACCGTCGAGGGTGGCAAGCCTTACGCGGGCGGCACGCCGCTGAAGACTCCTTTCGGCACGGTCCACGGCACCAACATCACCCCCGACGCGGAGACGGGCATCGGCATCACGCCGTTTGTCGCCATGGCGCGCGATGCCGAGGCACGCCGGCTCAGGCACCGGATCACGCTCATCTATTCCAATCGACGCCCGCAGGATGCGGCGTTCCTCGCCGAGCATGTGCCCGATCTGCTGGCGCCGATCTACTACTTTGCCGGGCCGCTCACGAGCAGGTGCTCGGCGCGATCGACAAGGCGCTGATCCCGAGCACCCAGAACGCGGAGCTGAAGGGCCTGATCGAGAAGGTCCGTCCGGCGATCGCCGCGCACCTCGAGCATGCACAAGCATGTGCAGGTCGACCTGGGAAAGAAGTAGCGGCGCGATCTTATGAGGTACGTATCGAAGGCATGCCGCCGGGGACCGCATCACCTGGGCCAACAAGCTCGGGGAAGGAAAGACGTTTACCTACGTGCCGAAGAGGCGCGGCGAGATCGCGTACATCTGCCGGCTGCACCCGGCGATGCACGGCACGATCGTGGTGAAGTAGCTAAAGGCGGTAGGCGATGCCGAAGCTGCCGTAGAAGCCCGAGCGGTGCTCGACCAGGGGGCTCGGCATCGCGGCGTCGCCCAGCCTTCGCTTCTCGGCGCTGAAGAGGAACAGCCACTGGGGCGTGATCGTGTAGCCGCCCCAGGCGCCGAGCGCGCTGAAGAGAAGGCCGCTGTCGTTCACCGCGTAGAAGTTGTTGAAGATTTTCTCGTTCGCCCATGTCGCCTGCCCATACAGCGCCGCGCCGAGGCCGTGGCCCTGGTAGACGCCGATGTTGACGCGCGCATCGGCCTCCCAGCCGTTGCCATTGCTCAGGAATTGCCGGATGCGGAACACGGAGGACACGGGTGCCGGCCCCACGGTCCCCTCGAGCTCGGCGTGTACGCCGACGGATGCGCCCGGATGCTCGCCTCGCGGACCGTCCTCGTACGCGAGCTGGAAGCCCGCGGCTGCCGAGTCGCCGAACCCCCAGCGTGCGCCGCCTTCGAGGATTCCTTCCGTAGTTCGGGCAAACCAGCGGCCGCCGTAGTAGTTGATCTGCGGGATGGGGTCGTCGTGGCGTAGGGGCGAGCCGTCGAACTTCGGGTGGCTGTAGACCCCGGCGCCGAGGAATTGCACGTCGTCGCCCAGCGCCGTCGCGGTGAGCGGCGCGAAGAGCAAAGATAAAGCCAGCCAGCGCATCACGAGCCGCTGAAGGTGGGTTTGCGTTTCGCGATGAAGGCCGCGATGCCTTCGCGCGCGTCTCGCGTGCGTGCGGCTTCGGCGATGGCTTGCGCCTCCAGCTCCATCTGCGTCTCGAGCGATTCGGAGAAGCTGTGATGCATCAGGCGCTTCGCAATGCCGAGCGCCCGCGTCGCGCCCGCCGCGAGCTGGCGCGCCAGGGTTTCGGCTTCCCCCAGCAATTCGCCGTCGGCGACCACCTTGGTGACGATCCCCCACTCGGCCGCTTCGCGGGCCGTGAGCACGCGATTGGTCAGCGCGAGCTCGAGCGCGCGCCGCACGCCGACGATCCGCGGCAGGAAATAGGTCGAGCTGCCGTCGGGGCTGAGTCCCGCTCGCGTGTAGGCCATGGTGAACTTGGCCGATTCCGCAGCGAGCACGAGATCGGCGAAGAGGCAGAGGCTCATGCCCGCGCCGCCTGCCGAGCCGTTCACCGCCACGATGACCGGCGCATCCATTCGCACGAAGCGCGAGACTGCAGCGTGGAGGTAGAGCGCGGTTTCCTTCAGGTGGCCGGGCAGCGCGTCTCCCTGCGCCGCGAAGCTCTTGAGGTCACCGCCGCCGGAGAACATCTTGCCGGCGCCCGTGATGAGCGCGGCGCGCACCGCCGGATCCTCGCTCGCCTGGATGGACGCGTGCATGAGATCCAGCGCCATCTGCAGGTCGAGCGCATTGGCGGCGTCGGGCCGGTTGAACGTGATGCGCGCGACGTGGTCCTTCACTTCGTAGAGCAGCGTTTTCATCCGGAATTCAGCCGAATCTCTGCGCAGCGCGCGCGCGGGCTTTTGCCGCTTCTTCCTCGCGGTTGCGCGGCGGCGCATGCGTCTCGAGCGAATGCAGCAGCTTGTGCGCCACCTCGGCGATCTCGTCCACGGCAGCCTGGAACGCCGCCTCGTTTGCCTTCGACGGCGTGTTGAAGCCGGAAAGCTTGCGGACAAACTGCAACGACGCCGCATGGACTTCCTCATGCGTCACCGGCGGTTCGAAGTTGAACAACGTCTTGATGCTCCGGCACATAGGCCTCTCCTGCGCAATTACACCTTGAAGGATTCCAGCGTCTCGCGGGCGAAGAGGTCCTCGGGCTTTCGGCGCTGCCTGGAGAGGCCCTGTTCGTGGTGGTAGCGGAGGAAGGTATCGAGCACATGGCGGTTGGGCTCGAGGCCGTAGGGCCACCAGTCCTCGCCGATCTCGCGGCGGGCTTCCTCGAGGTGCGCGACGAGCCACGGCAGCATCGCCGCCATGGCTGCGGTCTGCGAGTACATCTCCATCGCCTTTGCTTTCGAGGCGCTGAGCGCCTTGTAGAGCGATTGGGCGACCCACGGGTGCTTCTCGTAGACGTCGCGCCGGATGACCACCGTATGCATGATCGGAAAGATCTTCGTACGGCGGTAATAGTCCTTCTCGGCCGGGACGTAGTCGGGGAAGAGGCGCTTCACCGCATCGGGCTGCTTATGAAACGTGGACGGCGCGCGGGCGGTGACGAGAGCGTCGATCTCACCGCTCGCGATCATCTGGGCGAGCGTTTGCGCCGGGCCGATGGGACGCACGCGGATCGAAGGCGGCAGGTCGATCTTCAGCTTGTCGACGCGGCCCGGCTCTTCTTCGCCGCCGGAGAAGTGCTCGTAGTCCGTGACCTTGACGCCGTGGTCGTCGGACAGGATGCCGCGGATCCATACCGGCGCCGTCATCTGGTACTCGGGCACGCCGACGCGCTTGCCCTTCAGGTCCTCGGGGCGGCGAATGCCGCTCTTCGCCGAGATGAAGATGCAGGAATGGCGGAAGAAGCGCGACGGGAATACCGGGATCGCGACGAACGGCGGCTTCTCGGCATTGAGCGAAGCGGTGTACGACGACAGCGACATCTCGGAGGCGTCGAACTCGCGATTGCGCATCATCCGGAAGAAAGTCTCTTCGACCGGCAGCGTAAGGTAGGTGAGGTCGATGCCGTCGGGCTGTACCGTGCCATCGGCGAGCGCCCGGGTACGGTCGTAGTCCCAGCAGGCGAACGAAACGGGCAGCTTGCTCATCGCGCGATTGTAGTCTGGTGGCGAAGCGCGACTTCGCGTTGCTCCCTGGAAGACTGCAGGATGGCGAAACACGCTTCCATCGTCGCCATCGCCCATTCGCCGCTGTGCAACGGCGCCCGGCCGTCCACGACAGCGGCGTAGAGCTCGTCGATCACTTCTGCCCGCTCGATCTTCGGCGCCCGCAGCGGCTCCAATCGCCGTTCTGCATCGGCGTAGACCATCACGCCCTCCGGCAGTGGCCGAAGGTCGGCGCGCTCGCACGAGGCGATCAGCACGCCGAAATGCGGGTGCAGTAATCCGGCGCGGGTGCCCGGGTACTGAGCGCCGCCGTAGTTGCGGGCATTCTTGAGCTGCAGCTCATCGCCTTTAAGCGCCTTGCGAGCGGCGCCATAGGCATTGGCGTCCTTCTGCTGGCCGCCTTCGCCGATCCAGCCGGTGAATTCGTCGGAATCGAAATGCGCATAGCCGCTGTAGGTCACCGTAGCGAACGCCCCGTCCGCGAACGTGAGCAGCGCCGAATAGGCGCCTTCGGTCGGCCGCGCCGGGTCCCAGTTACCCGTCTGCGCTCGCACCGATGCAAGCTGGCCGCCACCGAGCAACCGCACGATATCGACGTGATGCGCCGCCTGGTTGTAGACGGCGCCGCCGCCGCGCGTGGTGTCGAGCTCTTCCGGCCGGCGAGGGCGGTAGAGGAAATCCGTGAAGTTGAGCGCGCTGATCATCCTCAGCCGGCCGTATCGGCCGCTCTCGATGAGCTTGCGGGTGAGGGCGATCGGCGCATCGAAGCTGTGGCTATGGCCGGCGATCAGGTGTTTTCCCGCGGCATGCGCCGCATCGACCATGGCGCGACACTCATCGAGCGATAGCGCCATCGGCTTTTCCACGAGGGCGTGCTTCCCGGCGGAAAAGGCGAGCGTGGCGTGCGCGACGTGGAATTGGTGTGGCGTCGCGATGTACACGGCCTCGATCGTGCGATCGGCGCAGAGCTCTTCGACGCTGGCGTAGGCGCGGCCCTTGAACTCGGCTTCGAACTGCCGGCGTGCCTCGGGTCTCGGATCGGCGGCGGCGAGAAGCGAGACGCGCCGGTCGGCAGCGAACGTCGGCGCCATGAGCGAGAAAGCTCGGCCAAGGCCGGCGACGCCGATGGCGATGGGTCTCATGGCGCGCGCAGTATACTTTGCACGTTCATGCTGACCCGGGAACAGAACGAGCTCCTCTGCCGCGTCGAAGGCGATGCGCCGACGGGCGGCATCATGCGCCGGCACTGGCTGCCGGTGTGCCTGTCGGAAGAAGTCGCGGAAAGGGACGGCGCGCCGGTCAAGTCGCGGCTGGTGGGCGAGGATCTGGTTGTCTTCCGCGACAGCAATGGAAAGCTCGGCGTGCTGGACGAGCACTGTCCGCACCGCGGCGCCTCGTTGGTGTTCGGGCGCAACGAGGAGTGCGGGCTGCGCTGTCTCTATCACGGCTGGAAATTCGACGTCGAGGGCAACATCCTCGAGATGTCCTCCGAGCCCGATGGCGCCGCGCTCAAGAATTCTCTGCGCCAGAGATCCTATCCGGTGCGCGAGGCAGGCGGTTTCGTGTGGGCCTGGCTCGGCCCAAAGCAGGAGATGCGCGAGTTCGAGCCCCCCGCGTGGGCGCCCAAGCCCGGCATCAAGTACGCGATCGTGAAGATGCAGGTCGCCTGCAACTGGGCGCAGGTGCTCGAAGGCTCGATCGACTCCGCGCATAGCTCGAGCCTGCATTCGACGAACATGCCCGCCTCGCAGGATGTGTACGGGTCGACCGCGACCGGGGATGCATGGGTGCGCCCGTCGAACGACAAGGCGCCCAAGCTGCAATTCGAGTCCACCGCCTACGGCTTCCGCTATGCCGCGCTGCGCAAGCCGATCAAGGATGCGGAGACGCACCAATATGTGCGCACCACGCTCTTCATCGCGCCATTCACGGTCCTGATCCCGCCGAACAACCAGTACAACCTCGCGCAGATGCTCGTGCCGATCGACGACGTCAACACGATGTTCTACTGGATCGCGTGGCATCCGGACCCGAAGAAGGGCATCACCCAGGAGGCATGGCGCAAGTTCTGCGCGGCGACGGTGGGCGTCGACCTCAATCCCGACTACACCAAGAAGCGCAATCTCGCGAACCTGTTCATGCAGGATCGCGCGGCCATGAAGCGCGGCGACTTCACCGGCATCGCCGGCATCCCGGCGCAGGACATGGCCATGTGGGAGTCGATGGGGCCGATCGTCGACCGGAGCAAGGACCATCCCGGCTCGAGCGACGTGGCGGTGGTTCAGTTCCGGCGGATGATGGTCGCCGCGGCGAAGAAATTCCAGGAAGGCGGCCCGGCCATCGGCACCGGCGAGCATCCGCCTTATGTGCAGCTCGCGTCCGTCGAACGGATCGTTCCCAAGACGACCGATTGGAAGACGCTCGGCGTCCCGGCCGAAGCGCCTGTCACCGCCAAGTAGCTAGTGGTGCTTTAGCACTCGCGCGATCACTTCCGCGAGCTGGGTCTTGCTGTAGGGCTTGGTGATGTAGCCGTCGGCGCCGAGGTTCAAGCCGTTGTGGATGTCGGAGAGCTCGGTCTTTGCCGTGAGCATCACGATCGGAAGGGTCGCGAACTCGGCCGAGGCGCGGAGCTTCGCGAGAAGGTCGAAGCCGTTGCCGTCGGGCAGCATGACATCGAGCAGCACGAGATCCGGGCGGCGGTCCTCGCGCAGGTTGCGGGAGAGGTGCTTGGCC
>DASQGW010000223.1:0-56853 GCA_035632415.1 Burkholderiales bacterium
CGCACGGGAATGGCTGCTGGCGCGGGAATCCGATCGCGTTTCGTGGCGGTCAGATACGCGACCAGGCCGACGATGGTCGTGAGAAAAAGCAGGCTGGTTGCGGTCGGGCCCAGGCCCACGCCGCCGTCGGCGGGCGCTTGCGATAGGTAGTCACCGATGGAGGCGCCGAGCGGGCGCGTGAAGATGTAGGCGATCCAGAAGGCGAGCACGGCATCCATGCGCAACCGGAAATGCGCCAGCGCCGCCGCGGCGATCACGGCGCCGAAGAGCAGGCCCGCCGCGAGGTATCCGATTCCGAAGCGCTCGGCGACGAGGTCCCCGGAGGCCGTGCCCAGCGCGAAGGTGAAGAGAACCGCAAGCCAGTAGAACGCTTCCCGGCCACGGGTATCGATAGAGCGGATCGAGAGCGTGCCTTCGCTCCAGTGCCAGAGCGCGAACACCGCCGCGAGGGTCACCGAGAAGACCGCTGTGCTGGTGACGAGCGAAACGCCGAAGTTGTCGCTGAGGTTGTCGGTGATCAGCGTGCCCACCACGCTCAGCAGCACCACCGCCAGCCAGAAGACCGCCGGAACGTATCTCCGCAGAAGAAGCTGGACGATGAGCACGCCCGCCAGCGCAATACCCATGACGCAGGTGGTCTTCGTCAGCCCGAGACCGAGGGTCGCGTTGAGATAGTCGGCTGCCGTCTCGCCGACCGTGGTGCACAGGACCTTGATGATCCAGAAATACAGCGTTACTTCCGGGACTTTGTTCTCCGTCGCCAGCGCCTTCATCGCGATCCCCCGCTCAGCAGTTCGAGCCGCGACGATAGGAGCTGCGAATTAGGGGAGTCTTAGGAGGTGCGCCCACGGATCACGAGTATTCACGCCGCAGCGCGAGGGGATCGGGCTTGCGTGCGAGGGTGAGCATCACATGCACGGCGCCGGCCGTGCAGAGCACGGCGGCGGCACCGATCGCGGCGAGGTAGGCCCACGGTACGGTGAGGGCCTCGGGCGGAGGATCGAACACTCCGCTCAGAAGCTTGACGAGCACGGCGGCGATGGCGAAGCCGAGGCCGATGCCGCAGACAGCTCCCGGAACGACAACGAGCAATGCCTCGCTCCAAAGAAATGCGCCGAGTTGCGGCGGCCTCGCCCCGAGCGCCGCGAGTATGGTGAAGCTGCGGCGCCGCTCGGAAAGCCCGAGCAGGAGAATCAGGCCAGTGACACCGGCGACCATCAGCGCAGCAAAACCGAGCTCGAGTGCCGTGAGCCCGCGAAGATCGATCGACGTGAGGGTGGAAGAGATGATTTGCTGCGCCTCGCCGAGGGTCGTGACCTGCGCGCCGGGAACCGAGGCAGCGAGCGCACGCGCCGCCGCCGCGACCGGCTCCGGGTTCCCCGCTGCGCGCAGGAGCACGACTTCGCTCGCGTCCGTCGCGGTCATGCGCGCCACGTAGCTCGCGTTTGCAACCAGGAACGAGTCCTTGGGCGCGGTCGGGAACTCGCGCGCAATGCCGATGTAGTGAAACGGCACCACGTGGTACTTGTTGTCGATCGCGCTCTGCAAGCGGAGGTTGAGCAAGTCCCCGGGCTGCAACTGGAAGGTCTGCACCGTCTCCTCGGACACGAGCACCCCGTCCGGACGCGCCGCAAGTTTCGCGAGCGCCTCTGACGCGCTCATGCCGCCGAAGTAGGCGTCGGACATCGGCGTCGCTCGTCCGATCGCGCGTGGGTCGATGCCGTAGAGGTCCTGCAGGTCGGTGCCGACGTAGGCGTACCGGTGCATCATCGGCTCCGCGGCGGCGACTCCCGGCAGTGAAGCGAGCTTCCGCAGCAGCCGCCCTGCCGGCGCAGCGGTGCTGCCGCTCACCGTCACGTCCGCACCGTTGGTTAGCTGCGCATCCACGAGCGCCTGCGCCTCGTACGTGGAGTTGAACACCGCGGTCGATACGGCGAACGCGAAGGCAAGGGTGACGAGCGCCACGCCGCGTGCGATCAGATCACGCTGGCGCGCGAGCGCCGCCGCCACCACGGGAGCGAGGCCGCCCGCGAGCGGAGCAAGGAGCCGCGCGACCGCGCCGCGTCCCCGGTCGAGGACGATACGGGTCAGCCGCATGACCAGCAGGCTGGCGCCGATCCACAGCGCGAGCGGCGCCAGGAAGGCTTCGTAGTGCACCGAGGTCTGCGGCACGCCTTCCGGCGCGACGATCACCTCGTACCCGGTGCGGGCGATGGCCCAGAAGACCAGAGCCGCCAGCGCGAGAAGCGCTACGTCGACGAATAGCTGCTGCCACAGCGGCGCCGGAGCGCGAAGGCCGCCGCCGCGCGAGGCGACGACCGTGCTCAGCCTCGCCGTGCGCCAGGCTGGGAGCAGGATGCCGAGCGCGGCGAGCGCGACACCACCGAGCGCTGCCACGAGGACCCAGGGCAGCGCCGCTCCGAGCATCGCGGGCTGCCACCATGCGAGCGCCGCGAGCGCCGCTAGCGCGAGCCCGGCGAGCATGCCGCCAGCGCCGATCACGACGGCTTCCACGCCGGCGAGCTGCATCAGCTGGGCGGAACTCGCGCCGCGCGTGCGAAGCAGCGCTTCCTCCCGGCGCCGTCGCGCGACTCCGGAGGTTGCCACGGCGACCGTGAAAAGGCCGGCGAGCAGGATTCCCGGAACGCCGAGGAAGAGAAAGAGCACGCGCGCATACAGTGCGTCGGCGCGCGCGCCGGCGAGTCGCGCCGCGAGATTGTCAGCGATGAGCGCACTGCCGGCCACGCGCGCCTCGAGGTTGTTGGCCATGCGCTCGACCTGCAGGAAGGCCCGCCCCGGGTCCTGCTCCAGCCCGGCATGCGACAGGCGCACGTGCAATTGCTCTCGCACCGAGCCCGGCCTTGCCGCACGCTGCGGATCGAAAAGCGCGTGCCATTGCGCGAGCGGCAGGATCAGCACATTGTCGGGCGGGGCCTGCGGCGCGGCGCCTTTCGGCAGGCCGATGCCCTGGAACGTCGAATCCGCGTTGGGCAGCGATACGACGCCGACGACGGCAACCTGCGCCGGCGCGAGGCCCGGGCGCTCGATCGATACCGCGTCGCCCACGCCCACGTTGAGATTCGCCGCGGTCTGCTGTGCAATCAGCACGCCTTCCAAGCTGCCGACGAGGAGGCGCACCTGGCCGGGGAATGCTTCCCGGTACCCCGGCGGCAGGCCGAGCACCTTGCCCGCGCCGGTCGCCTGCTCGGTCTGGCCGGTCACCGCCTTGAAGCCGCCGGTATCCGCGTAGCCGACAGTCTCCATCGCAGTGGGCGAAGCCGCATTTTTCAGCGCCTCGGTCACCGCTGTCTTGTCGGCGTCCGGCAGGAGCTCGATCTGCCAGTCGACCGGAACGTCCCTGATCGCCCGCGCCGTCATCGTGCTCCCGGCGCTGGCGGTGAAGCTGCCGACGGCCGCGATCAGGCCCACGGTGAGACCGACCCCGAGCATCGCGCCGAACAGCCGCCCCTGCCGTGCGCCGAGCAGGCCGCGTGCCCAGACGCCGATCATGCTACGGCCTCGGTCGCCGGCTGAGCCTGTGCTTGCAGCCTGCCATGGTCCATGCGCCAGATCGAGCGCAGTCGTGCGGCGATGCTGCGGTCATGGGTGGAGACGACGAGCGCGGCATCGGTGCCTTCGAGCGCCGCGAGCAGTGCATCAAGGACGTGCTGCGCGGTCACGCTGTCGAGCTGCCCCGTCGGCTCGTCGGCGAGAATCAGGTTCGGCCGGGCGACGAGCGCGCGTGCTATGCCGACGCGCTGCGCCTGCCCGCCCGACAGCTCCTCCGGGAGCTTGTCCGCGAGGCTGGCAAGCCCCACCGATTCCAAGGCCTGCAGCGCCCGCTCGCGCGAGCCTTCAGTGCGCCCGGCGAGCAGCAGCGGCAGCGCCACGTTCTCGGCAAGATCCAGCATCGGCAATAGGCTGGACGCTTGGAACACCATGCCGATCTTTTCGGGACGCAACGTGCCCGAGGTGCCGAGCGCTGGCCATGCAAGGGTGCCGGCGCTCGGCGTATCCAGATCCGCGATGAGCTGCAGCAGCGTCGACTTGCCGCTGCCGGAAGGGCCTACCAGCGCGATGCGATCGCCGCGCAGCACGCGAAAGCTGGCCGGCCGAAGCGCATGTACGGCCTGGCCGGCGAGCTGGAAGCGGCGCGCGATGTCGGTTGCCTCAACGAGCGGCGTGACCATCCGTGATCCTCCCATCCTCGATCGTGACGACGCGGTCGGCGCGCCGCGCGAGCGCTTGGCTGTGAGTGGCGACGAGCGCCGCCATTCCGCCGGCGCGCAGCTCGGCGAAGAAGTCGAGCAGGCCCGCCTCCGTCTCGGCGTCCACTTCGCCGGTGGGCTCGTCGGCGAGCAGGACTGCCGGTGCAGCGGCCAGCGCCACCGCGAGCCCGGCCCGCGCGAGCTCCCCGCCAGAGAGCTGCGCCGGCAGCGCGTCGCGGCGCCCACCAAGCCCGGTGCGCTCGAGCAGCATAGCGAGCCGCGCCTCGTCCACCCGGTGCGCGAGATCCATCTGCAGCCGCAGGTTGTCGGCCACGGAGAGCGTTTCGAACAGATTGTCGGACTGGAGCAGGATGCCGATGCTCGCCGCGCGGCGCCGCGCCCGCTCGGCTTCGGGGCGCCGCGTCAGCCGCTCCCCCTGCAAGAGCACGTAGCCGCCGTCAGGCTCGTCGAGACCGGCAAGGCAGTTGAGCAGGGTGGACTTGCCGCTTCCCGAGGGGCCGATGAGGGCCACCATTTCGCCGGGATCGACCCGCAGGCTCGCGCCTCGGAGCGCCAGCGTTTCGGCCTCCCCCGCATGAAAGAAGCGGTAGAGATCGACCGCCTCGATGGCGCCCTTCAGCGCCATCTGAAGCTCCGCGCCATTAGCCGCCACTGGTCGGCGTTATCGGCGCCGTACGGAGCGTAAAGCGTCAGCGTCGCGAGCTTGCCGTCCTTCCAGAAGAGATACTGCTCGTTCTCGAGCCGGATCGCCTTGCCGGTCACCGGATTGGGCTCGGAGTTGGAGCTGAACACGATCTGCACTGCGGCTCCGGCGGGCAGCTTGACCTCGGCTATCTTCGTCACGCGCACGGCCGCGGACGATTTTTCCAGCGCTGCGGCCTGATCGCGTTTAACGCTCGCCGCGGTCGGCCGCCCCGAAGCGGCCGCCATACGGACACCCACGCCGTCGTAGGCGCTCGTGAAGCTCACGCCTTGCGGCTCGCCGCGGCGAGCCCACCCTTCGGGCACTTTGAGAGAAAAACCAAGTGGAGACCGGTACTCCACGAACACCTGGGTGTCCGGTATGTCGCCCGGCGGGCTTTTCTCCGGCGGGAGCGGGCTTGCCTGCGCCTGAATGATCGCGCGGTTCGCCGCCTTCGCGCACGGCGCGCCCGCCAGCGTCGCCGCTGCGCAGGCAAGTGAAATCGTCAGAGCGCCGCGTATGTTAGGTTTGGTAGACGGGCCCGGCCCGACGCAGTTCAAGGCTGCTCGCCCTTTCCCCCTGGCGCCGCCGAGAAACCCGGTCACCCCGGTCAGAAACAGACGGCCTTGTAGTCGATAGGACATGCCGGCAATGCTGACCGCCTTCGATTAGCAGGGAATTAGGATCAAGGTCTCACGCGGCTAACGCCCATCTAATTCCGGGCGGGTACCTTGTCACCCACGCGAATACACGCGCAATTGACTTGACGGAGTACTGACCAATGAAACGCAGGCTACTCTATGTCACCGCCGCCGCCGCGATCGCCGCCCTTGGGAGCGCCTACGCGGCCCGAGACGGCGAAAGCGAAACCGCGCTGCTGGCACAGGCGAAGATCAGCCTGGGCCAGGCGATCGCCTCGGCCGAGCAGCACGCCAAGGGCAGGGCGGTCCGCGCCGAGCTCGAAAACGAGAACGGCACCGCCGTCTATGGCGTGGAAGTCGTCGACGGCACGAAGGCGACCGACGTGAAGGTCGACGCTCGCGACGGCAAGGTTCTCAGCGCGCAGGCCGACCGCGGCGACGAAGGCGCGGACGACGAGCACGAAGGAGAGAGCGCGCACGAAGGCCGGGAGTAATCCCTTCGCGGCGGCCGCGCCGTCATGGCGATGGCGCGAACCTTGCGCGGGCCAGCAGCGTCGCCTTCAGCGCGTCGTTGACGAGCAGGCAGGCGACCATGGCGTACAGGAAAATTGCCGCGATCTGCGGCCAAGGGAGGGGCGCGAGTCCGGGCAAACCGAAAGCGGCGGCTGCAGTGCCGACGAGGACCTCGCACGCGAGGGCTGCTGCCAGAATCGCGCTCGGGCGCGTGGCCCAGAAGCGGGCGCGCTCGCGCGCGGAGACGATCGAGAAAACCGCGAAGTACAGCAGCGTGAGAAAGCTGAAGCTCGCAAGCGCGGCGTCGTTCCCGGCGAGCTCGAAGCGCGACCAGCACAGGTAAAGCAGCAGAAGCGCCTCGAGCGTCATGGCGACGCCGAGCACCGCAGCGACGGCGAGCGGCGGGCCGATGTTCCAGGTTTCGGGCCGCCTCGACCAGCGCACGCGATCCGTCGCGAGCGCGATCTTCGCGAAGTCGGTCATGAAGACAAGAAGCAGCATCGCGAAGGCCGAGATGACGAATTTCCCGGTGAAGACAAACGCGGCCGCGACGAAGGCCGCCTTCAGGATCGTGCGGCTCACCTTGTTGATGATCCACGTGAGGATGCGCTGGTAGATGATGCGTCCCTGCTCGACCAGCGAGACGATGTTGGCGAGTCCGGGATCGGTAAGCACGACGCTCGCCGCGCTCTTCGCCACGTCGGTCGCTTCGCTCACCGCGATTCCGACCTCCGCCTGGCGCAGGGCGGGCGCATCGTTGACGCCGTCGCCGGTCATGCCGGTGACATGGCCCCCGGACTGCAGCGCCTTCACCACGCGGTACTTGTCCTCCGGATAGACCTCGGCGAAGCCGTCGGCGTCGGGATTGGAAGCGACATCGGCCGCCTTGCGGATGTTCGGCAGATCGACCGCGCGGCCGATCTCGCGCGCCACGGGGAGCGCGTCGCCCGTCAGCATCTTCACATGCACTCCGAGCTCGCGCAGGGCGCCGATTAAGCGCTTGGCGTCCGGGCGCGGCGGATCCGACAGGCTGACAAGCCCGATGAGTCTCGGCTCGTCGCCCTCGCGGCCGCGCGCCACGGCGAGCACGCGGTGTCCTCTCTCGGCGGCCCGGGCGGCGCGCGCCTCGAGCGCGGCGATGGCAGCAGGCTGCAGCCCGCAGGCCTCGCCGAGCGCGCGTACCGCGCCTTTCATGACCCGCATGCGCTCGCCCGCCCGCAGCACCACGGCTTCGGTGCGCCGCGTCGCAGGATCGAACGGAGTGAAGGACAGCGGCGTGAGCCCGTCCGCCTGCTGCTCGAAGGCGTGCCGCTCCTTCGCCGCGGCAAGGAACGCGAGATCGATCGGGTCCTGGTTGGCCTCCCGTGAGGCGAGCGCGCCGGCGAGCAGCACGTCGGCCTCCGTGGTGCCTTCGAGCGGAACGACCTCAGCCACCGCGAGCCGGTTCGCCGTGATGGTCCCGGTCTTGTCGACGCAAAGCACATCCATGATGGCCGCGTCTTCGGCGGCGCTCAGGCGCGTCACCAACACGCCGTGCCGCGAGAGCTCGCCAGCGCCGACTGCCATGCTGACGGTGAACATGACCGGCAGCGCGATCGGCACTGCGCTCATCAGGAGCACGAGCAGCAAAGGCAGCGCCTCGAGAAGCGGCAGGCCACGGGCCAGCGAAAGCGCGGCAACCGCCACGAGCACGATTCCGACGACGGCGAAAAGCCAGCGCACGACCTTTGCCACCACCTCCTCGATGTGCAGCTTGGGGCGGGCAACCTGCACGAGCTCGGTCGTGCGGCCGAAATACGTTTTGGCGCCGGTGAGAATCGCAGCGCCGCTGGCTTCCCCCCGGCGCACGATCGCGCCGGAAGGAACCATCTCGCCACGGGTTTTGGGAAGCTCCGCCGATTCGCCGGTAAGCGCCGACTGGTCGATGCGCAGCTCGCCGTCCAGGAGCCTCAGGTCCGCCGGGACGATGTCCCCCGAGCGCACGCGCACCATGTCGCCCGGCACGAGCCCGCGCGCAGGCACGACCTGCCAAACCGCATCGCGCAGCACGCGCGCGTTCACCTGCAGGCGGCGGCGCAGCGCCTCGACGACGCCGGCCGCGCGCTGCTCCTGTGCGAAGCTCAACGCCGCATTGATGAGGAGCAGCGCCGAAACGACGGCGAAGTCCGAATATTTCCCGAGCACAAGCGAGAGAATCATGATCAGCTCGAGCATCCATGCCGACAGGCCCCAGAACTTCGCGACAAACTGGAGAACAGGGTGCGCGCGCTTCTCGAGCACCTCGTTGTAGCCATAGTGCTCGAGCCGAGCCGCGACCTCCGCGCGCGAGAGGCCCCTGCCGGCATCTACACCCAGCTCGGCGAGCTGCGGGTCGGGCGTTGCGGAGGCGGCCCGGCTCAGAAATGCACCCGTCCCTCTCGCTCGACAGGAAGCAGCTGCGCCAACGTATCGTCATGTCGCGAGCCCGTGCCCTGCCCAGGGAGCTTGCTCGACGCGGTCAGGTGCACTGATGGATCTCGATCGTCGCGTGGACGACCTCCGCATGCTGCGCGAGCCGCTGCCTGACACCGGTCGCGGTGAGGTTCCTGTCGTGCGTCACAACGCTCAACGCGCAGGCGTACGCCGTCTTGCCGACCCGCCAGACGTGCAGATCGGCGACCCGCGTGTCCTCCCCTTCCCGGCCGCTTTCGACCGCGGCCCGGATCTCCTCGACCACCGGGTGATCCATCTCGCGGTCGAGCAGGACCCTGCCGGTCTGCAGGATCAGATTCTTCGACCACAGGCCGACCAGCAGAGCGCCTGCGAGGCCCATCGCCGGATCGAGCCAGGCCCAGCCGTAGATCCATCCGCCGGCCAGGGCGACGATGGCGAGGACCGACGTCGCGGCGTCGGCGATCACATGGACATAAGCGGACTTGAGATTCAGATCGTGGTGACCATGCTCGTGCTCGCGGCGCGCATGCTCGCCGACGTCGCCATGCTGGTGATCGTGTCCATGGGCTTTACCGAGGATCATCGCGCAGACGATGTTGACGGCGAGGCCGATGGCCGCGATGAAGAGCGCCTCCCGGTAAGAGATCGGCTTCGGAGTGACGATGCGCTCGATCGACCCGACGACCATGAGCGCCGCAATGCCGAGCAGGAGGATCGCGCTCGCAAATCCCGCGAGCACTTCCACCTTCCAGGTTCCGAAGGCAAAGCGCGCATCCCGGGCATACCGGCGCGCCGCGGCATAGGCGACGGCGCTCAGGCCGATCGCCATGGCGTGGGACGCCATGTGCAGGCCGTCGGCAAGCAGCGCCATGGAGTTGAACCACCCGCCGGCCACTATCTCGACGATCATCATGCCGGCCGTGATCCAGACCACCGCGCGGGTTCCTCGTTCGGCCGCCGGGCTGCCGGCATCGAAGCGGTGCGTATGCATCCAGGGGGCGAGATCTGTCGTGTGCATGTCTGGGCGAGTGTACGCCCGAGGGCTACGCTGCGAAGCGCAGCGCCGTCTGACAGAGGAAGCCTTTGAAGAGCACCGACGTAAGCATGGCGGCAGCGATGTTCGCGACGTGGAGCGCGAACAGCACCATGGGGGCCAGGCGCTTCAGCCCGTCGCGATCACGAGTGCGCCTGCGACGACCAGCATGCCGCCAAGCGCGATCGCAAAAGCGACGCTCAGCTTGTCGATCGGGGCCACGACAGGCCGGTCGCGATTCCCGAAAGTACGAGGAACATCACCGGCTTGGCCGCGAGCGAAGCCGGTGCGACCCACTCCTTCCGGAACGACACGAGCGCGGCCGTGACGGCGAATATGGCGAAAAAGGCCGAGCCGAGCGCGAAGAGCAGCCAGGTTTTCATCTGCACGATCTCCTATCGTCGGAAGCCCGCATCCACCAGGTCGTGACGACGGCGTGGCAGATGGCGAGCCAGGCTACGCCCTCCGCCATCGCGGCAAGCACGTCGCTCAGGTAGTGAACCCCCAGGTACATGCGGCTCAACGCCACCAACGCAACGATGAAGATCGCGCTCAGACCGATCGAAACGCGCCGGTCCCAGCGGCGAGTCCGCGACACGAGGTAGATCGCTGCAAGTCCGTAGATGAGCGTGGCGGCAATCGCGTGGCCGCTGGGAAAGCTGTAGCTCCCGAGGGCCGCCGACAATCCCGAGAGCGTAGGCCGCTCACGGTGCACGGCCAGCTTCATCGCGGTATTGAGCAGCATTCCGCCCGGCACGACCAGAAGCGAGATCACCGCCCAGCGCCAAAGCCTCGAGTACAGGAGATACAGGAGGAAGAGCGCAGCCGCGACGCCGATGGGCCAGGTGTGCAGCCAACTCACCGCGGACATGAAACTCGTGACGAGGTGCTGCTGGTGCGCCGAAAACCAGGCCTCGATCCTCCTGTCGACGACGGTCAGCGGGTCGCCCGAAAGCACGTCCTCGGTCACCCCTCCCAGCAGCCACGCCGCCCCGACGAAGACGAGGACCGCGCTCGTGAGCTCCAGGCCGAAATAGCTTGCCGGCGAAAGCCGCCGGCGCAGCCACGCGAGCTGCGGCGCGAAGCGCTTTAGCGCCGCCGCAACGCGCGGCCTTTGCCTGATTCGTTCCCATCGCGCTTTCACCTCGGTCTCGTGGCCAGCGAGCCAATGCCAAGCCCAGGCGAGCGCGAGGGCGAAGAGCACGATGCCTCCTAGGATGGCGCTCGCGCGGCCCAGCCACTTCTCGCTGAGCTGCCCGAGAAAATACCCGAGGAGCACGGTGAGCGAAGCCCACGCGCTCGCCCCGAGGACGTTGTAAGAGACGAACGTCGGGTACGAGAGGCGGCTGGAACCGGCGAGGAACGGCACGAGCACGCGGGCAAAGTGCACGAAGCGGCCGAGAAAGACGGCCTTGCCGCCATGGCGGCGGAAGAACGCCTCGCCCTTTTTCAGCCGCCCCTCGGTCACTCCGAATCGGCCGCCATGCCGCTCGGCCCACGGCCGTCCGAGACGCCTGCCAAGCTCGTAGCCGATGCTGTCGCCGAGGGCAGCGCCGGCGGCCATGACGATGATTACGGCGTCGAGGTCCAGAACGTGCTGCGCCGCCATGAAGCCGGCCGCCACTGCCATCGTCTCTCCGGGGACGAAAAGGCCGAGAAAGACCGCCGATTCCATCGACGCCACACCGAAGACGGCGACGTATCCCCAGCTCCCGAGACGCGCGACGAGGCCGGTCAGGTATTCAAGCATCGGACGATGGCGAGCGCCTCGCCGCGATGGCCAGCAGCGCCACGAGAGAGAACGCTGCGCCGGCCAGGAACGTGAACGACGAGCCGAAACGGTCCCATAGCTCGCCGGCGAGCACGCTCGCGAGGAGCATCGTGACGCCGCTCAGCAGATTGAAAAAGCCGAATGCCGTTCCCCTGAGATCCGCCGGCGCAGTGTCGGCAACCATGGTGGCGAGCAAACCCTGCGTGGCGCCCATGTGGAAGCCCCAGAGCGCGACGCCGACGAAGAGCATCGCTTTCGACGTGCCGTATGCAAGCACCATATCGGCCGCAATCAGGAACGCGAGCCCAAGCCCGAGGAGGCTCGCGTGGCTCATCTTGTCGGCCAGCCGACCGAAGGGGTACGCCGAGACCGCATAGGCTACATTCATCGCGGCGAGGACGAGCGGCACGGCAGCAAGCGGCAGGCCAACCTGCGGCCCGCGCAGCACCAGGAACGCCTCGCTGAAGCGGGCGAGCGTGAGAATTGCGCCGGTAACGACGACCCACCAATAGGCACCGCTCAATCTTTTGAGCTGGCGCCAGTGCACCGGGTTGATGCGAGTCCCGGTCGCCGGCCGCTCCTGCTCGCGCACGCCAATGTAGAGCAACGTGACGGAAAGCAGCCCGGGCACCACCGCCACCCAGAAGACCGCCCGGAAATCGTCCTGCCAGGCGAACATCAGCAGCATCGCGAGAAGCGGGCCGGCAAAGGCACCCACCGTGTCGAGCGCTTGGCGTAGCCCATATGCGGCGCCGCGCATGCCGGGGGGCGCGAGATCCGCCACAAGGGCATCGCGCGGCGCGCCTCGCATACCTTTGCCGATGCGATCCAGGAACCGCGCGCCGAGCACCATGCCGACTCCGGTCGCGAGCGCAAAGAGCGGCTTGCTGAAGGCGCCAAGCCCGTAGCCGATCACGGCAAGCACCTTGCGCTTGCCGAGGTAGTCGCTCAGCGCGCCCGAGAAGACCTTGACGATAAGCGCTGTCGCTTCCGCAACGCCCTCGATAAGGCCGACGGTAAAGGCGCTAGCGCCAAGCGCACTCACCAGAAAAACGGGCAGCAAGCTGTGGATCATTTCCGAAGAGATGTCCATCAGCATGCTCACGAAGCCGAGCACCCACACACCGGCCGGCATGCGGCTGGCGCGCGCCCGGGTGTCGCTCATAGGCCGTCCTCCTCCCTCCTCGAGAAGCGTCCATAGCGCAGCGCGAGCTCATTCATGCCGATAGCGAGCGGCAGCACGCCGAGCGTGGCGCGCGCAGCTAACGCACTCCGCGGTGAATGTCCCCGGAGGTCGGTGTTCTCGATTTCTTTCGGGTGCGTGTCACGCAATTGCTCGGTGAGCCACTCACCTTGATCTTCCGCCGGCAGATTTTTTTTCCGCGCTTCATAATCTCGCCAGTACTTTTTCGCTCGTCTGGTGTCGGCGTCCATCGAGACGTCGGTCATCTTCTGGCAGGGTGGCTTATAAGCATCATACGATCAAGCGCCCCGACGTAGCTCCGCCGGAGCCGCAAAGAGGGAAACGTGACTTAAACATGGCACGCTGAGGGCGGGCCATTTAGCAGCGTCAAACGAGCCCCTGGTCGGGGGGCCACCTAAGCTTTGTGCGGGAAGAACTCCCGTATATCGGCGTACACCATCAGGCGGCCCATCATGCGCAGCTCGCTCACGAGGATCTCGGCGAGGTCGACCGACTGCGGCTGGCGCCCGCCTTCGCAGCCTGAGGGCGAATCCTCGAGCGAATGCTGGACGCGGCAAACCGTGGGCCGGTGCGCATAAATCGAGCAAATGCCGTCCTTAAGGAAGGTGCACGCAACGCCCGCGTGATGTGAGTGGTATTCGCGCCGCGTTTCGGCGCTCGCGCTGAGATCGAATACGCGCTTCGGCGTCGCAGCCGGCGTGCCGGTGGACTGGGCGATCTGCATCGCCTCGAGCTCGCTGATGATCGCCGGATTGTGGCAGCAGGCGCTGCAGCCTTTCGCGCAAGGGGTGAACGGCGCGACTATCTTGGCGACATCGTCGGCGATGCGGCGCAGGCGGATGAGCTTACGGTCGAGCGGCTCGCCACTCTCGACCAGCGCGGGCAGCGATTCGCGCACGAGGCGGTGGAGCTTGGCGCTGCCGTTGATCCGCTGGAGCTTTTCGGCGAGATCCACGCGACATCAGCCGCGAATTTCGTAGCCGAAGCTGCGTAGGCACGAGTACATCGCGCTGTTGTAGGCATTGGCCTTGTCCACCGGGGTCATCAACACGCTCACGGATTTCTCCGAGAGTTGCCGGCACTGGGCGATGTCGCGCTCGGCCTGCTCGCGTGTTACGCCAGCCTTGTAAATCGTCCGCTGTCCGCTCTGCGGAGCGGATGCGGGTTTCGGGGGTTGCCCGGCGGCAGGCTGCGGCGTGCCCGGATGAAGCATCCACTGTTCGCCGTTCCGGACCAGGACGCCGCCGGCAAGGCCCGGCGTCGGTGCTCGCCCTTGCGCGGGGCCGCTCGGGCCGAGCGTGATCGAGCCGTCGGCATTGCGCGCCATGCTGCCGGCGTGGCTCGCCTGGAAGCGAGTCACGATAGAGCTGACGCTCTCTTCGGGCTTGAGCGTAAGCAGCTCGCTCAAGTCGAGTGTCGAGGTCGGCGGAGCGGTCATCACGATGCGCACGGACGGATCCGCGGCGTCGAGGATGGTGACGCTCGCCCCCGGCGCGAGCACGAGCTCGACCGCCAATGCATCGCCCGCGACGCTCATCGCGAGCGCCAGGAACAGCGCCCTAGCAGCCGCCAAGCCGCCGCGCCGTAAGCTTGTTCTGTGTCTGGACTGGCTTGCCAGCGACATTTGCAGTGCTTTCGATCGTGCCCTCCATCGTGCTGGACGTGAAAGATACATGCCCGCTCGCCTGGATGGCGTAGCTCCCCTCGCACTGCATCGTGAACGAGAAGCTGTTGCCGGCAAAGCTCTCGTCGGTGTACTTGCAGCCGGTGGCGCCCGGATTGGAGATGCCGCCGAGGATGCGCGAGGGGTCGCGCGCGTCCTCGGGGGTGAAGCACTGCGTAATCTGGAACGCAGGCGGCGCGAAGCTCGGCTCGGTCGGCACGCGGGTCTGCATCGAGATCTGCCACGAGCCCGGCGCAATTTCGTCGGCGAGTGCCGCGGTACTGACGATCATGAGTGCAACAAGAACCTTCGCCAAGCTGTCTCCCTTCATTCCCTGAGCGCGTCCTGCAGTGCCTCGGACGGCACGCGCGCGCTCACGCCGGCGCGCTCTTCCTGCAGCGTCATGGTCGCCCGGAAGTCGCGGTCGATCCAGCCGCGCTCGATGCCTCGCGAAAGCTCGTCGAGCGCCAGTTTCCCGATCTGCATCGGCACGCCCGCTTCCCTGGCCAGCTCGAGCGCGAGGGTCGCGTCCTTGTGGGCGAGGCGCAGGCTGAAGGACGCCGGATCGTATTTGCCCGGGAGGAAATGCTCGGCCAGCCGGTCGAAAGTGCGCTTGCGCCCCGTGGCGCCCTGGCGCAGCGCCCTGAAGAGCGCCAGCGGCTCGACGCCGGCCTTCACTCCCAGCGTAAAGATCTCGGCCATTGCGGCGTGGATGGAGAAGCTTGCGATGTTATGTGCGAGCTTCGCGACGGTCGCCGAGCCGATGGGGCCGACGTAGAACGGCTGGTCACCCATCGCCTTCAGCACGGATACATGCTTGTCGTAGCTCGCGCGCTCGCCCCCGACCCAGATGGCGAGCTTGCCGCTCTTCGCGCCGCTCGCGCCGCCGCTCACCGGCGCGTCGAGGAAGTGGATGCCCTGCTTCGCCAGCTCGCCGTGCAGCCGGCGCACGCGCTGCGGCGAGTTCGTCGACAGATCGAACCACGCGGCGCCGGGTCGCAGCACCGCCGTCAGCTCGGCGCCGACTTTGTCCACGTCATCCGGCCCGGGCAGCGAGGTGAAGACGAGCGGGCAGCCCTTCGCTGCTTCGGCGGCCGTGGAGCACCAATGCTCGAACCCCTCGACCTTGCGCAGGTCGTTCGCCCGCACCTCGTGCCCGGCGCGCTGCAGGTTCGCGGCCATCGAGCCGCCCATGGTGCCGAGGCCTATGAAGGCGAGCTTCATATGCCGCGCTCGGCAAAGACTTCTTTCGCGACCAACGCCGCAGTGCCGGCATTCGGCCAGCCGCAGTAGAAGGCGAGATGCGTGACGAGCTCGACGATCTCTTCCTTCTTGACGCCGTTGTCGAGCGCGCGCCACACATGGCCGCGAATCTGATCGGGTCGGCAGAGCGCGACGAGCGCCGCCACGGTGATCAGGCTGCGATCGCGCTTGGCGAGCCCCGGCCGCTCCCACACATCTCCGAACACCACCTTTTCGGTGAGCTCGCCGAGCTTCGGGAAAACATCCTTGACCTTGCCGATGGTGGACGGCGGCGTGCGCGACATTGCGAAACCTCCCGGGGAAATTTAGGCCGAGGACTCTATCATGCGAGGGATGGACGAAAGCGCCCAGCCGGAATCTGCGTACGCGTGGATGCGCCTCGCCGCGTCGCTCGTCCTGATGACGCTCGGCGGCGTGGCGATGTACGGCGTAATGGTCGTGTTGCCCGCCATCCAGGCCGAATTCGGCGTGACGCGTGCCGAGGCGTCGCTCCCCTACACGCTGACGATGATCGGCTTCGGCTTCGGCGGCATCCTGATGGGCGCGCTCGCCGATCGCTTCGGCGTGATGGTCCCGTTGATCCTCGGTAGCGTGATGCTGGGCACCGGCCTCATCCTCGCCGGCCTCTCGGGCAGCGTGATGCAATTCGCGCTCGCCCACAGCATTCTCGGCGGACTTCTCGGCTGCTCGGCGACCTTCGCGCCGCTCGTCGCCGACACTTCCCTCTGGTTCAACAAGCGGCGCGGCATCGCGGTTGCCATCGCGATCAGCGGCAACTACGTCGCCGGCGCGATCTGGCCGCCGGTGCTGCAGCACTTCTTCGACCACGCCGGGTGGCGTGCAACCTATATTGGAGTCGGCATCTTCTGCATCGCGCTCATGCTCCCGCTCGCCGTCATCCTCCGGAAGCGTCCGCCCGCCCTGACCCTCGATGCCGCGGTCCCGCATGCGCAGACGCGGGCGCTGCCCGCCGGGCTTTCGCCCAAAGCGCTGCTCGTCCTCCTCAGCATCGCCGGAGTCGCCTGCTGCGTGGCGATGTCGATGCCGCAGGTGCACATGGTCGCTTATTGCAGCGACCTCGGCTACGGCGCGCAACGCGGCGCCGAAATCGTCTCGCTCATGCTCGGCTCCGGCATCATCAGCCGGCTCGCCTTCGGTTTCGTCTCCGACCGTATCGGCGGGCTGCGTACCCTGCTTCTCGGCTCGGCGCTGCAAGGTACCGCCCTCTTGCTCTACTTGCCGTTCGACGGACTCGTATCGCTCTACGTCGTATCGGCGCTCTTCGGGCTTTTCCAGGGCGGCCTCGTTCCCGCCTACCCGATCATCGTGCGCGAGTTCTTCCCGCCTCGGGAAGCGGGCGCCAAGGTCGCCATCGTCCTCACCGCGACGCTCCTCGGCATGGCGCTCGGCGGCTGGATGTCCGGGGCGATCTTCGACCTGACGGGCTCCTACCGTGCCGCCTTCATCAACGGCATAGGCTGGAACCTCCTCAACCTCTCGATCGCGTTCTTTCTGCTGCGCCGCCTTACCGGGGTGGCGCAGCCGCGCACGAGTATGGCGTAGTCACCCCGAGGTCGCGGCGCAGGAGGGCGATGGCCTGCGTGTGATCCGCCGAGCAGATCGCCTGATCCATGCGCCGTGTCGAACCGACGGCGAGGAACCAGCCGAGCGCCGGCGGCCGCTCGGCGGGGTACGCGCTCGCGAGCGAAAACTCCAGCGTGTTGGCGCGCGTGCGATCGCCGGCGCAGTCCTTGCCCAAGGGATCGCGCCGTGCGCCGGCCGCCGCATCGGCGAGCTCGCGCCGCGCCTGAGTGCCGCGCGCGACGCGCGAATTCCACAAGGCAAGGGCCGGCGCCAGGAACTCGGCGAACCAGTGCGACGGCTCGATCTCGGCCGGCGCATCGCAAATGCGCCGGCTGCTCGCATCGTTCGTGATGATGACGACGCGCGGCGCGATGCGCGTGCGGCCCGCCGGCTGGCTCGCCTCGAACTCACGGGCAGCACGCCGTAGCGCGGCGAGCAGGCCCTCGGCAGTCTGGGCGCCCGAGTTCTCGTGGTAGCCGCCGTCGACGATGCGCCCCCAGACCTCTCCGAGTGAGCAAGTTTCGGCCGCGTCGGCGCAGATCTTGGCCGCGGGGCTCACGTAGGTGAACCGGGCGCTCAAATGCACGGCTGTGCTGAGCGGCACAGTCCAGCGCTTGCCACCCACGGCAAGAAGATCGTCCACTTCAGGCAGCTCGTCCTGATCGAACGCGACCGGGCTCACCAGGACGCGCTTGCCGGTCTCGACCCGCGCGCCGTTGAAGAAGAGCCGCGGCAACGCGCCGGATTTGGCCAAGTCCTCGTATCGGGCGGCGAAGGCGTTCGGCCGGCCCGGATGCGTCTCCTCCCATGACCGCTCCCATGAGAGCTCGAGTCCCCGGGCGCGGTCGAAGATCCGAATCGGGACGAGCGGCATGAACCGCTGCATCAGGTCCGGGAACAGCATGTAGGCGCCGACCGGCGAGAGGAAGTCGTCGTTCAGGAACCAGCGCAGGCAGTTCCGCACATTCGCGTCGGGCGCCGTGCAGCCTGGCGTGCTGAGCTGCGCAACGAAAGCGGCAGCAGCGAGGCTGCCTCCGGACACGCTGCTGATCGCAAACAGACGCTCCGAGAAACGTCCGCCGCTCGCGAGGTCGAGCTCGCCCAGCACGTTCGCCGTCCAATACGCGGCACGCAAGCCGCCGCCCTCTGCGGAGACGATGTAGACGGGGAATTCATCGTCGCCACGGCTGCGCGCGCTGCGGAACTCGCCCCCGTGATTCCTCAGCCATTGCAGCGCCGCCGCCTGGATCGAGGCGGGCCGCTGAACGCCGGCTTCGGGGACCGCCTGGCGCACTTCGTGGTTGTCGACGTTGCCGGCAGCGAGCGCAAGCACCAGCGGCGCGAGCGCGAGCGAAGGCAGCCCGTACGCCTTGGGCATGAGCACCAGCACGATCGTGCCGAACAGCATCCACGAAGTAAGCGCGAGGAGCGCGATCGGCGCGGCGCCGAGCTGGCGCGGAAAATGAACCGGCGACAGGAGAAAGCACGCGAGCAAGGCGAATGACCCGCCGAGCGCAAGCGCGAGGATCCAGTGCGTCGTACGATCGAGCTCGTCGACTCGTGCGGCCGCGGGCGGCAGGTCCGGCACGATGGCGCGGCGATAAAGCACCCATGCGCCGTAAGCCAGGCCGCAAAGCGCCGTCAGCACGCCGTCCGCCGTATCCCCGGCCATGAGGAAATAGCCGGCGAGCGCGGCATAGATCACGGCGCCGAGGAGCCGCGGCAGCCAGATGCGCACGGCGCGGGTAAACAGATCGTCGGACTCGAGCGATGTGCTGGCAAAGCGTCCATGGAAGCGACGCTTGAGAAGCACGCGGCTGCAATACCAGGCGCCGAACGCCCACAGGCCCACGGCAACATAGAAGAGCACCTTGTGCGCCACGCGGGGGTCGCTCGCCATGGCTTCGAGCAGCTCGTGGCCCTGAGGGATCACCACGAGGAACGCAAGCCCAATGCACACCATTGCGACCGGGTAGATACAGAGCCAGCAGGCCGCGCCGAGAGTGACAAGCGCGCCGAGCAGTCTCGCGAGGGCGCCGTCGGGGCTCAAAGGGGATCGAGAAAGTCAGCCACCCGCTTGCCGAGCCAGCCGTCGGCATTGGCAAAGCCGGCGTGGCCACCTTCCTCCGGAAATTCGAACACCACAGTCGCGGGTATCTGCTGACGACGTCTCTCCACGCCGCGCAAGACATGATCAGGCAGGAAAGGATCGTTGCGTGCGTTGATCAGCAGCGTATGAACGGCGATGGTGTCCAGGAACTGGCCCGCCGACGAGCGCACCCAGTAGTCCCGCGCGTCCAGGAAGCCGTTGACCGGCGCAGTGACTGCATCTTCAAAATCTCGCAGCACCTTCGCTGCCCGTACGCGACGGCCATCGTACGCACCCGGATACATGTCCGGCTCGAGCTTCCGTAACGCTTTCCACCGCAGGTTGTTGCATAGGAACTGCTTGCCGTAGAAGCGGCTGAAGCCCCGCGCGAGCACCGCGCCGGTCATCGTCAGGTCCAGGGGCGCAGACACCGCCACGGCGGCGCGCACGACACGGGCAGCACTGGCACGCAGCTCGCCCAGCCACTTTAGGAGTGCATTGGCGCCCAGCGAGACGCCCCCGGCGTACACGGGACCGCGGTGGCGCCTGACGAACTCTCGCAAGATCCAGTCGACTTCGCCGCTCGCACCCGAGTGATAGTCAGGGAGCGCACGATTCAGTTCGCCCGAGCAGCCGCGGAAGTGCGGCACTGCGAAACGCCAACCGCGCCTTAGCGCCTCGGCACCGATGCGACGCGCATAGGCGCCGCTGCTGCTGCCTTCCAAACCGTGAAAGAAAACCAAGAGCCGCGAGGCATTTGCAGGACCCGCCCAGTGCACATCGATAAAGTCGCCATCGGGTGTATCCCAGCGCTCGGCGTCGTAGCTGACGCGGGGCCACGGCCACAAGGCCGGCAGAATGGTTTGCGCATGCGCACCCGGCAGCCAGGGTGGCGCGACATAGCCGTTCATTTAGATAAATCCTCCCCTGCCCCTGCGGACCATCATACGGCAGAGCTTGCGGTCCGGCGCTTGACCGGGCGTGACTAGCAACGCAGCATCCGCGCGGGGATCTCGCTCTTGGGGGGGGCGATGCTGGCTTGGCTGAAGATGATCGGCTGGGTGTATTTCGCCGGCATTTTCTTTTTCTCGATGCGACGGCCGCGGTTCCTGCGCGTCGGCATGGGATTCTTCCGGCGTCGCTGGCCGATCTTCAGAAGTCCGTTCGCCTCATTCGCCGGCGCCACCTATCTCATCACCCGGGCGGACGACACCCAGGAAGTGCTCAGGCGGGCGCACGACTTTCTGCTCGGGCCGGTCAACGAAAAAAAGATCCTCACCGGCGACTTCATCATCGCCCTCGACCCCGAGCGGCGCTATCTGACCGAGAAGACCAATGCGGCGCGCGCTCTGCCGCCGGAGCGGATACGTGACCTCGAGCGCTTCGTCGACGATGCCGCACGGCCATTGCTCGCGGAGCCTATAGATGGCTCGTTCAACGTCACGTTGTATGTCGAGCGCATCACCGTGGCGATCGTGCGTGATTTCTGGGGACTCGATCCCGACGGCGCCCGCAGTAACGTCGTCGAAGCGCAACCCGGATTCGAGACCATGCGCCTGTGGCTGCGCAAGCTCGCAATCGTGCTCGCTTCCATGGAACCGGCACCGCTTGGCATCCGCGAGGTCGGCCTGCAGTGCAGCGAGGAATTCCTGAGCTATGTGCGCGCCGAATGCGCAGTCCACCCGCAGAACAACCAGGACATGATCGCGCACATCCTCCGCGAGAGCCGCGGCAATATGGACGAGACCGTGCGCAGCATCGCCGGCCTCACCATGACCGGCGCCGCGGTTGTGACCAAGGCGTTTTCGCAAGCCTTCGACCAGCTCCTGAACTTCCCCGATGCGCTGGATGCCGCGATCACGGCCTCGATGCAGGAAGCGCAACTGCGCGCTGCGGGTAGGATCGGCGAGGCGCGTCAGCGGCGCATGTTTGTCGGGCGCATCCTGGTCGAGGCGCTGCGCTTCAATCCCGTATTCCCGGTGATCCCCCGCTATTGCGTGCGCAGCACTACGCTCGCGCGGGGCACCGATCGTGAAACCGAAATTCCCGCTGGCTCTAACGTCATCGTGAGCCCGCTCGGCGCAATGTTCGACCCGAACGCCGTCATCGAACCCGAGCGTTTCGGCTTTGCGCGCAATATCCAGCTCAACTCCCGCACGTCGACGATGCCGGATTGGGACTATGGGTCGCGCTCCGACGGTACGCCCGGCGACTATGTCATCTTCGGCGGCGGCGAGCACTGGTGCATGGGCGACCAGATGGCCATATGCGAGATGGCGTCAATGGCCGTGGCATTGCTAAACCGGTTATGCGAGCCGACGGTGCCACGAGGCGCGCGGCGCCGGCCCTATCGGGTCGACCAGCTCCGCTACGATAATTCGGCGGCCGAAAGCCTGCTCGTGGGAGCGCGCTGATGCAGCGCGACCTAACGCTTGTCACCCAGATCACCGGCGATTGGCAAAGGCTGAGGACACGCTTGCGCCAGCTCGGCGACGAGATTCAGGCCGGCTGGGAAAACAACGCTCCTTCTGCGCTCGATGCCGCCGGACGGTTGCACTTCCTTTCGCTCTTCATCATCGAGCCGCAGGGTAGTTGCCGAGCGCTCCTCGTGCTGGAGGCGAGCTTTGACGGTCGCTGCCCCAATCCACTGACCGATGAGAGCGACCAGGATCAGTTCATAAACGAGCTCGTGCTCGCCAATGCGCCGCTGCTGCACGAGCTTTATGCCTCCTGCGCCAATTACCCGCCGGATGCGAGTGACAAGCAACTGCGCGAGTATCTCAAGACCTGGAAGCATCGCAGCCAGCTCTTCTATGTCGGTTGTCCAGGCCTCACCACTACGCGCATCAACGAGGACGCGCAGATCGCTGCCGAGGTCGAAGCAGCAGTGCTTAATCTAAGCCCGCCGATCGGCCGGCGCGCCGAGATCGTGCGGGAGGTGTTCCAGAGCCTGTCGCGTCCGAGCCGCGAGCTCGTGGTCAACACGCCTGACCGACCGTTTTGGGTGCGCCATCCGCTCCTAGAGCAGCCATTCCAGACGCTTTCCTGGTACGCGAAATGGCCGCTGGCGCTCGTCGGCTGGACTGTCCTGCTTCTCATCTTGGTCGAGGCGTACAGCCCGGGCTGGCAGCCGGAGCGGATCGCGCCACCGCAGGCAGTGGTGGCGGCGACCTATTGCTGGTTCGTCTTCTTCCTGCTGGCGGCGGGTGTACTGACGCTCTTCTGGCTGATGATCTGGTGGGGCGAGTTTCCACAGTACCTGACTCGGCGCATGACCTATTACGTCATCGGCGCGAAGCTCGAAGAATACGTCTGCACGTCGATCCGCGCGCTGCCGAGCTTTGCCGCAATTCTCGGACTCCTGGGTCTGGCTCACTGGCAGTGGGCGCGGCTGTGGCATCTCTTTATGTGGGGCGTCGCGCTGCTCCTAGTCGGTTCGTTGATCGCGTTGATAGTTTGGTATGTCCGCCTGCTGCGCATCGGTCTACAGGAGCCGTCCGACAGGGTGTTCGATCTGCGCTGGGACACGGCGCGCCTCGCGGCCGTGCGCGAGCGAGAGGACCGCTGGGCGCAGACCCATCTAATCAGCGTCACGAACATTCGGCGTGGTGTGCTGCGCTGGGTGACGCTGCGCTGCGTGCTGCTCTCGATCCACTGGCTGGCTCGCATCTTCTACAACCCGCTCGGTCTGTTCAGCACGCAGAGCATCCACTTCGCGCGCTGGACCATCATCGGCGGCGGTCGCCTAGTGTTCATTTCCAACTATGGCGGCAGCTTCGGCGGTTACCTCGGCATCTTCGCCACGCTCGGCGCCGCCGGCGTGTCGGCCATCTGGACTAATACGGAGGGCTTCCCCCGTGGCTTCCTCCTCCTCGGCGACGGCGCGCGAGACGAGCAGCCCTTCAAGGCCCGTGCGCGGGACAGCCAGGTGGAGTCGCTCTTCTGGTATCGACGCTACCCGCGTCTCTCCGTCGCCACGATCGAGCGCAACGCCGCCATTCGCATGGAGCTCGCCCGCTTCTCAAGCAAGGGTTTCCAAGTCCCCGAGGCCGAATTCGATGTTTTCCTCCGACGTTTTGCCACCCCGACGCCCTGACACGCCTCTCGCAGAGCTGGACGACATCCAGGGTCTGCTGCGGCACGGCTATCCTTTTTTTGATGGCGCCGCCTATTGCCTCTTCCGCATCGACGATCCGGCGAGTGCGCGGCGGCCTTGGCTGCAGACTCTCCTGCATCCGGACCTTGCCGAGCGCTGGATCGATGATGCGCTGAGGCCGTCGACGCGCTTGAGGGACGAGGACAGTGGCGTAGCGATTGCTTTCACGCCCTCCGGCCTGAGTAAGCTAGGCCTGTCGGCGGACGCTCTTGCCACGTTCATCCCAGAATTCCGCGAGGGCATGGCCGTCGAGCATCGCGCACGGCAGCTCGGAGACATCGGGCCAAGTCGCCCAAGCGAATGGGCCTGGGGGCGCGACGCAGGTATCGATGGAGTGCTAATCGTCTACGCGCCGCCAGACAATTTGCGGGACCGTGTCCAAGCAATATCGCGCATTCCCGGCTGCCCAGTCTTCGCGCGCGTAATCCTGACGCGTCTTTACCTGCAGCAGGGTATCGGTGTTCCGGTCGAGCCATTCGGCTTCGCCGACGGCATCTCGCAGCCCTACATCGAGGGCGTGACGTTGAAAGCGCCACCCGAAGGGGTGCGCATCATCCGCACTGGCGAGTTCGTCCTCGGTTATCCAAACGAGATCGATCGCCTCCCCGCCTCCCCTTCCATCGCAGTCGCCGAGGATCCGAATCGTGTGCTACCTCGCTTGCCGCACGTTCCGCGCGCAGACTTCGGGCGCAACGGGACGTTCCTAGTTATGCGACAACTCGAACAGAATGTCGCAGCATTCAATCAATTCGTGAACGGCGACCCCGACCCCTCGCTGCAGGGCGAGAACCTCGCCGCGCGCATGGTGGGAAGGTGGCCCAACGGCGAACCGCTCGCGCGAACGAGGCAGCCGCGTCCCCCGGGCGAAGTGACGAAGACAGCCCTCGAAGACGGGAATAACTTCGGCTACGACCGCGAGGACCGCCATGGGTTCGAATGCCCGGTCGGCGCCCACATCCGCCGCGCGAACCCGCGCGACGCGCTGGCGCAAGGTCAGCGCATCAGTCCGGCGGAAGCTCAACGCTTGGTGGACCAGCACCGAATCCTGCGCCGCGGGCGCACGTATCGCGACGAGGACACTGGCGCCGAAGGACTCATCTTCGTGTGCCTTAACGCCAACATCGAGCGACAGTTCGAGTTCGTGCAATCGAGCTGGCTAATGCACCCGGAGTTCGCCGGGCTCTCGAACGAACCCGATCCCCTGATTGGCAATGCGCCGCGCCGCTTCACCCTGCAGCATCCGCTGCTCGGCCAATGCCGCGCCGACCTGCCACAGTTCGTGACCGTTCGCGGAGGCGGCTACTTCTTCTTGCCGGGGCTACGCTCGCTGCGATACCTGTCGCAGCTTTAGGCCGACTTCCGAATAGAGCTTGTCGGCGCGCTCGAACTCCAGGTCCGCCGCTGCGCCCTGCCCCCGTTGCCGCTGGAGCCTGCCGAGACCTTCGTGACATTCCGCCGCGAGCGGCCGCATGCCGTGTGCCTCTGCCTGCTCGAGGGCCTTGCGATACGCCTTCTCCGCGTCGTCCATGAACGACTTGCCGCGCAATGCATGCGCATTGGCAAGGCGCAGGTACGCATGCCCAAGGTGGGCGTATTCCTTAGCGTCCTGCGTGCGCTTCACCGCTTCTTCCGCGCGCTGGACGGCATCGGCGTGGCGACCGGCCTGCGTGTACGCACTGGCGAGGCCGTTCAGCATGAAGTATTGCGCGTAATGCCCTGCAACACGCGCGGTGCGCGAGGCCATCACTTCCTCAATTGCGTGGATCGCTTCCTCGGCCTGGCCAAGCTCGGCGAGCGTGGCGCCGCGCCAGCCGGTGAGGGGCGCGTACATGGTGAGCACCTCGCCTTCGCGTGCGATGTCGAGCGCCTCCTCGAAGGTCCGTAGCGCATCGTGCATGTCGCCGTGCATGAAGTGCAGCGTGCCGAGCTCGTGAAGGACGAGCGCCCGAGACAGCGGATGGCGGGTCGAGTGTGCCAGCGCGACACCGCGCTCGAGGACGCGCATGCCCTCCTCAAACCTGCCGAGGAGCGTGTAGGCCGAGCCGGCAAACGCGGCGCAAAGCACGCTCGGGTAGACCGCCCAGCCGAAGCGCTTGCGCTCGAGCTCGCCCGAGAGTTCCTTGATGACGCTCAAGCCGACTTCGATGCAGCGATCGAACTCGCCCAGCGCGTGGAACGCCTGCACCAGGCCACCGCGGGCCGTGAGGCGCAGACCGAATTGCTTGTGCTGCTCGGCGGTCGCGAGCGCACGCTCGGCGCTTTGCCGGGCCCGTTCGTGCTGGCCGGCCATCCAGAGCGCGGCCGAGATCTGGCTCTGTACGGCGGCGAGCCGGCGTGCGTCCATGATCGCGGCAGCGATCGATTCGGCTTCGAACAACGTACTGAGGATGCGCTCGTGCTCGCCGAGCGGCAGCAGCGCCGCGAGGCCCGCAAGGCGCAGGTCGATCTCGGCTTCCGCGCGCGCCTTGCCCTGCGGCAAGTGCTCGACGACGCGCAGCCCCCGATCGAGCATCTGCACCGCTTCGTGGTTCGCGAACCGGGTCGCCGCGCGCGATGCCGCCATGATGTGGTAGCGCACGCACTTGTCCCAGAGCTCGGCGCGGAACGTGTGCTCGGCGAGCCGCTCGACGTGCTCCGCTATGCGGTCGCGATGCAGCTCCTCGAGTACTTCCACGACCCGGCCATGCAGTGTCTTGCGCTGCGCCTGGAGCAAGCCCCTGTAGGCGACTTCGTGCGTGACGGCATGGCGGAAGCCGCACATCGGGCTCGGAAAGAGCTGTACCTCGAACATGAGACCGGAATCGCGTGCCACCGCAAGGCGCCGCCGGAATTCGGCTTCCTCGAGCGCGCTCACCTTCTGCAGGAGCTCGATCGTCGTCTCGCTGCCGACCACGGCCGTGGTCTGGATGAGCGCCTTCACCTCCGGCGCGAGTCCGTCGATGCGTGCCGCGATCAGCGCCTCTGCGCTCGGCGGGATATTGATGTCGGGATTGGGCTCCCGCAGCTGGTAGCGTCCAAAGGTCCCGACGAGCACGCCCGACTCGATCACCGAGCGCACGGTTTCCTCGATGAAAAATGGGTTGCCGTAAGTGCGGCTCGTGAGCATCGACCGCAGGCTGTTCAATTCCGGTGCACTGCCGAGGAGCTCTCGCAACATGGCGTCGGTGAGCCGCGGCGCGAGCGGCGTGAGGTGGATGCTGGTCGCGCCCGCCTGCCTGAGCTGCGGAAGGTCGTCGCGCGCGGTGAGCAGCAGGAAGAGTCGCTTTCCCGGCGGCTCGCGCACCAGGGCCGCGACGAAATCCATCGACTCCGTGTCGAACCAGTGCAGGTCCTCGCAGATGAGGACAAACGGCTGCTTCTCGCAGAGCTCGCCGATGATGGCGCGCGTGGCTTCGAACACGCGCTGCTTGCGCTCGCCGGGATCGAGTCCCTGCCAGAGGCGGTTGTCGCCGGGGACGTCGAGCAATCCCTGCAGGATGGGCAGGAACTCGGGCTGGCTCAGCGCGAACGGCGCGAGTCCCTGCTGCAGGCGGCGCAGCCGCTCGGTCGCGCCTTGCGTCTCGGTGATCCCGAAGTATTGGCGCAGCAAGGTCGCGATGGCCGAGTAAGGCGTGCTGCGCCCATAGGAAACGGCAGCGACCTCCAGCACGCGAAAACCGCGCGCCGCTTCGGTTCGCGTCACCTCATAGCAAAGCCGTGACTTGCCGACACCCGGCTCGCCGTAAAGCGCGACCGTTCGGCCATGACCCTCGGCCGCCTCGCCGAGCGCACGCGAGATGAGCTGCATTTCCTCGGCGCGCCCATAAAGCGGCGTCAGGCCGCGCGCCACGCGGGCGCCGAACCGGGTGCCGCCGGGCGTCATGCGTCTCAGCTCGTAGACCTCGACCGGCGCGGCGATGCCCTTCACCGCGATGCGGCCAAGCGGCTCGGCATCGATCAAGCCTTCCGCCATGCGCAGCGTCTCCCGCGTGAGGCGCGTCGTGCCCGGCAGCGCGATCTGCTCCATGCGGGAGGCAAGGTGCGTGGTCGTGCCGACCGCGCGGTAATCGATGCTGAGGTCGTTGGCGATCGCCTTGATGACCACCAGGCCAGAATTGAGGCCGATGCGCACTTCGGCATGCAGGCCCAGGTCGCGCCATGTGCCCTCGCGCGCGGCGCGCACCGTGTCCTGGATGGCGAGCGCAGCGCACGCCGCGCGCACCGCGTGGTCCTCGTGCGCGATCGGCGCGCCGAAGATCGCCATCAAGCCGTCGCCGAGCACCTGGTTCACCGTGCCTTCGTAGCGATGCACGGCCGCGATCATCTCGCGCAGCAAGGAATCGAGAATCGTCTGCGCCTGTTCGGGATCGCGACCGGCAATCAGCTCGAGCGAGCCGAGGATGTCGGCGAACATCACCGTGACGAGCTTGCGCTCGCCTTCGACGGCGCCGCGCGAGGCGAGGATGCGTTCTGCGAGGTGCGCCGGCGTGAGCGACGCGGCCGCAGGGAGCGGTCGATCGGCGCCGGGGGCAAGGCGAGTCAGGGGCCGGGCACAACCGCCGCAGAAGCGCACACCCGCTTCATTGGCAAACCCGCATGCAGAACAGAGGGCCCGTTCCGCCTTCATTTCAGCCCCTCCCCAGGGAGCAAGGCTTCCATTCTAGCGGCGACTAGATCACCTATTCCGGCGAAGACCCGCCCGGCATGGCGGCGTATAGTGCTGCGGCACCATCAAAGGGGAGATTATGAAAAAGACGATCTTGCTTGCTGCGGCATCCGCGGCTGCCCTGCTGGGTTGCGCGTCGACGCCAGGTCCGAGTGTCACGGCGCGGCAGCCGAACGCTGATGCCAGGAACCCGGAGGTGTACGTCTTCAGCGACGGGGCGCCGAAGTGCGCAGACCGAAAGCTGATCATCGTCGTCGAGCCGGATGTGCTCAGTTTCCCGAACACCGGCGGCCGGGCCTTTCCCATCATCTGGCATCTGAAGACGCCGGGCTACAACTTTGCACAGGACAACAGCCTTCCTAACCCGGTCCCGCTGAAAGGAAGCCAGCCGGGCGGGATCAGTGGTTGCCGGTCCGGCGGCAACACTATGCAGTGCACCAACAACAATGCCGACAAGGGCATCTGGAAGTACGCCATCAGGGGCGTCGTCGCGGCCGACGGGTGCAATCCGCCGGACCTCGACCCGGTGATCAATAACGACTAGAGGCGTTGAGGCTGCGCGAGCCAGGCTCGTGCAGCCGCCATGGTCTGCGCGTAAGGCGCGACGCGCCCGGCGGTTTCCTCCGCCGCAAACACCTTGGCGTCGAGCGATGCTCGAGCCCGCGCAACCAGAGGGCGCAGAAAGGCTTCGTCACCCGGATCGCGCTGCAGCCCGGTCTCCAGCGCAACCGCCTCTGCCGCGCCATAGAATCTGGTCGCGCGCTGCCATTCGCGTCGCAGCACCGCCAAACCGACCGATACTTCGAGGATGCTCTGGCCGACGTATTTCGAGCCGATTTCCTCAAGGATGCCCGTCACGGCATGCAACGTCTGCCTCGCCCGCTCGGCGTCCCGGCGGTCGATCGCCACCATGGCGACGTTAAGCAGGCTGATGGCAATGCTTTCCCGGTCGTCGAGCTCGCGCGCAAGTTCGAGCGCCTTCTCGTAGAGAGGCTCGGCGGCCTCGAGATTGCCTTCGACCCGATAGACTTGGGCGAGCGCACTCGTGGCAGCCGCAATTTCTCGCGGTTCTTTCAGCTGCTCGGCAGCGGCCAGCGCCTCTTCCAAGCAACGTCGGGCGGTCGTCAGATGCCCCTGACCGAGATGGGCGCGACCCAGCGGCTGAAGCGCGCTCGAAACTCGGCGTTTGTCTCCCAGCTCGCGTGCGATCGACAGGCTTTCCTCAAGGTAACGCTGGGCCTCGTCATATCGGCCCAGGTTTGAACTGAACTGTCCGGCGACGAACAGCGCGCGGCAACGCGCCAGATTCCTCGCCTCGGCGCCCCGGCGAGCAAGCGCCTCCGCATTCACGCGCTGACCAAGCCCCAGTAGACCGCGGTTCAGCCAATAGGGCCTCAGGAGATAGACCAGTTCCAGGTCGAGCGCCGCACCACGAGGAGCCTGGCTACACCAGGTGTGAGCCGCCAAGATGTTTTCTCGCTCGAGGTCTATTTTGGTGAGCCACTTGCCCTGCTCCGGGCCCACGAGTTGTGGACGCGCCTTCTCGCAAAAGCCCGCGTAGAACTCGAGATGGCCGCTGCGTGCCTCGCCGAGCTCCGCTGATCCGGCCAGGCGCTCACGCGCATATTCGTGGACTGTCTCCAGGAACCTGTAACGCTCGCCATCGGGTTCGACATCGATGAGCGACTTGTCCGCAAGCTGGGTGAGGATCTGCAGCACGCTCGCCTGCTCGATGGCGCCGAACGCACATACCGTCTCCGCGGCTTCGAGCGTCCAGCCGCCCGCGAAGACGGAGAGGCGCCTGAACACGGCGCGTTCCTGCTCCTTCAATAGCTCGTAGCTCCAGTCGATCAGCGCCTGGAGCGTCTGCTGTCGCGGCAATGCGGTGCGATCGCCGGTGGTCAGTAGCCGAAAGCGATCGTCCAGCCGCGTGGCGATGGTCTCGACCGCAAGCGTGCGCACGCGCGCCGCGGCGAGCTCGATCGCGAGCGGCAGGCCGTCAAGGCGGCGGCATACGTCTGCGACGGCGCCGGCCGATCCGTTGACGCGGAAATTCGGCTTCACGGCGAGCGCACGGTCCAGAAACAGCCGCTCCGCGTCGGCCGCCGGCAACGGTGGCACGGTGTAGATGGTCTCTCCGGCGATGCGCAGCGGCTCCCGGCTCGAGGCGAGCACCTTGGCTTGCCGGCCCGCTTGTAGCACCTGCTTCACCAGGTCCGCACAGCGGTCGACCAGATGCTCGCAATTGTCGAGGACCAGCAGGAGCTCACGATCCTTGAGATGGCGCATCAGCGCTTCGCCGACCGGACGGCCGGCAGACTCCTTCACGCCGAGCGCGCTCGCCACCGCCTGCGGCACGAGCTGAGGGTCGCTCACATTGGCGAGCTCCACCAGAAAGACGCCATCGGCGAAGTCTTCGAGCATCTTGCCGGCGAGCTCGAGCGAAAGGCGGCTCTTGCCGATGCCGCCGGTGCCGACCAGCGTCAGCAACCGCGCCTGGGCGAGGAGCCTGCACGCCTCGGCGAGCTCGGCGTTTCGACCGATGAAGGAGGTGAGCTGCAGCGGCAGGTTGTTCGGCCGCGCGTCGAGGTCGTACGCGGCGCCGGGCGGCGCACCCTCGGGTGCTACGTGCCAGATCGGGATCGGTTCGTCTATGTTCTTGAACCGCTGGCGCCCGGCGAATTGCACGCCGGCCGGCAGCCGTTCGCGCACGCTGTCGTAGAAGGTCTGGCTCAGGCAAAGGCCGCCGGGTGCCGCTTTCGTCTGCAGCCGTGCGGCCACGTTCACGCCGTGGCCGTAGATCGTGCCATCGTCCTTCTCAATGACGTCGCCCAAGTGCACGCCGATGCGCACGCGCATGCGCCGCTCTTCGTGCGCGGCATCAGCGCTCGTCTCCAGGGTCTTTTGGACGGCGAGCGCCGCGGCAAGCGCTTCGCCCGCCGTGGAGAACACGGCCAGGACCGAATCGCCGGCCATGTCGACTACGCGGCCGCGGTTCGCCTCGATTTGGTGCCTGAATGCCGCGCGCGTCTCATCGAGCGCCGCCACTGTCGCGGCCGCATCGGCCGCCATCAATCTCGCGTATCCCGCCACGTCCGCGGCGAGGATCGCTGTCAGGCGTTGCCTGAATCCCGCACCGGTCACGGCGGCAATGCTACGCCTGTCTGCCGAGCGCCCTCTTCTTCCACACTTCCCAAGGACGCTCCAGCGTCCCGGCGTTCGCCGCCGTGGAGCGGCGGCCCTCCTCGTCGGTGAGAAATTCAACAGGGCCCTCGAGCTGCATCGCCTGGAGTTGCAGGCGGGCGTTCATCTCCGTGTACACCGCGCGGAAGACGGCTTCCTGCACGCTCGCACCGACCACGGTCATGCCGTGGCCGCGCATCAGGACGCAGTTGCACTTGCCGAGCGCGCCGGCAAGCGCGGCGCCGAGCGGCCGGTCGCGCACCAGCAGGTCGTTCTCCTGCCGCACGGTGCGGATGTCCCAGACGGGGGCGCCTGACCAGAGGAACGAGCCCATGTGGTAGATCGGCCTCAGCTTGGTGCGTGTCACGCCGAACGGGATCACGGACGGCGAGTGGCTATGCACCACGGCCATCACGTCGGGCCGCGTCCGGTAGATCTCGCCGTGGATGTAGCGCTCGATGAAGCCCTTGCGCTTGTCGGCCAGCGCCTCGCTGTCGGGGCCGAGCTCCATCACGTCGGCCGCCGTCATGAGCGCAGGCGCGCGCGAGCGCGACATGAGGAAATGGTCGGGGCGCTTGTCGCTGCGCACGCTGATGTGTCCGTACGCGTCGAGCACGCCCTGGTCGGCGAGGATGCGGCTTCCCGCGACGAGGTCCTCGATGAGCGGCTTGCTGGCGGCTGGTTTCTTCACCGTCGTGCGGCGGCCGCGGGGGCGCCGGCCATCGGCGCGTCGTAGCCGGGCAGCACGCGCACGTCGATCACGCACACGGCGCCTCCCTTGACGGCCGCGAGGCCCTGCTCGATCGCCGGCTTCAATTCGGAGAGCTGCTTCACCGGCCCGATGCCGACCGCGCCTTGCGAGCGCGCGAGCATCGCGAGGTCGATGTCCGGCTCGTCGATGCGCTGGCCGATCCATTTGTTCTCGACCGGGCGCCCGCGCTCCTTCGCCACGCGCTCCTGGTGCATCTCGTCGTTGTAGAACGAGCGATTGTTCGCCACGATGAAGAGGCAGGGCAGCTTGTAGTGCGCTGCGGTCCAGACTGCCGTGTTCCCCATCAGGAAGTCGCCGTCGCCGACGATGCCGACGACGATCCGGTTGGTGCCCTTCAGCGCGAGCGCGGAGCCGACGGTCAGGCCCGGTCCCGCTCCTACTCCGCCGCCGCCGTCCGCGCCGAGGTAATCGAGCGGATGGCGGAAATGGCGATATGCGCCATTCCAGCCGAGCGGCAGCTTGGCGAGCGTGATGTGCATGCCCTCGGTCGCCTCGTTGAACGCCCGCGCGAGCGCCCGGATCGAGAGCGCGGTGTCCGCCTCCTGGGCGAGCTCTCTTCGCGAAGCTACGGGGGCGGGTCGCGCACGAACCGCGTCGATGAGCAGCGGCACGGCGACGTCGGCCTCGCACATGAGATAGACGTCGGCCGGCGCCAGCCCCTGGTAGTCCATGCTCCAGCCGCGGTGCACGTGCGCATCGGCCGAGACGCGGATCACCTTTGCCGTGACCGGCGCGTCGCCCCATGCCACTTTGAGCGTGCCCGCCGTATCGATCCAGTCGAACGAGATGATGACGTCGCACTCGCGCAAGAGCTTGCCGTCGGGGAAGGTCGCGGGCGGCGCGGCGTGAAGCGGGTGATCGGTCGGAAACGCGCACGCGGCCTTCATGTCGGTGAAGACCTTCGCCTGCACTTTCTCGGCGAGCGCGATGCGCTGCTTCCACGCGCTCTCGCTGCGGCTCACGCGCCCCATCAGCATCGCGGGGTTCTTCGCGCTGGAGAGAATTTGCGCCGCCTTGGCGATCGCCGCGGGCTCGGGTTGCATCGGCTCAGGCGGCTTGAAGCGCGAGACGTCCGGAATCGGCGGCAGCGCTCCGATCTTCGCTTCCTGGAGCGCCGCGTCCAGGTTGATGTACGTCGGTCCGCGCGGCGGCGTGTTTGCCATCTGCGTCGCGCGCAGTATCGCTTCGTACGCGGCAGCGACCGAGCCGGGCTGGTTATCCCACTTGGTGTAGTCGCGCACGAGCGCGCCCTGGTCGGAAGCGGTGTGGATCCAGTCGATCCACGGCCGGCGGCGCGCCGCATCCCAAGGGCCCGTGGCGCCGAGGATCAGCATGGGGACCCGATCGCACCACGCGTTGAAGATCGCCATCGTGGCGTGCATCAGGCCGACGTTGGAATGCACGACGGCACCCATCATCTTCCCCGACGTGCGCGCATAGCCATGGGCGATGGCGACAGCGGATTCCTCGTGCAGGCAGAGCAGCATCTGCGGCCGCTCGTTGCCGAGGTAGTTGACGATGCTGTCGTGCAGCCCGCGGTAGCTCGCTCCCGGATTCAGCGCGAGATACGGCACGTCCAGCGCGCGCAGCATCGCGGCGATGCCATCGGAGCCCCAATGTTCCTGCCCTTGGGGCACCGGCGCCGGAACGTCGCGAAGGATGTCGCCGGCCATGCCTACTCTCCTTTCAGCCCGGCTTCGCGGATCACTTTCCCCCAGCTTTCGTATTCCTGGTGGATAAGCGCAGCGAGCTCCGCCGGCGATCCGGTCGCGAGATCCATCCCTTGCGGCACGAGCCGCGCCTTGACCTCGGCGGAGCTCAGGATCCGGGCGACCTCGCCATTGATGCGCCCGACGATGTCCGGTGGAGTCTTCGCCGGCACGAAGAGCGCGAGCCAGGGATAGAGCGAGTAGCCGGGCACGCCGCCTTCGGCGACGGTCGGCGTATCGGCGAGCGCCGAGAAGCGCTGCGGCGCGGTCGTCGCAAGCAGGCGCACCTTCTCGGCACGGATGTGCGCCAGCAGCGAATTCGCGGCGCCGATCCAGACCTGGATGCGTCCGGCCAGCAGATCGGCCACCGCCGGCGCGGCGCCTTTGTAGGGCACGTGGTTCATTTTCGTACCCGAGAGCTGCTGAAGGAGCAAGCCGCCGAGGTGCTGCGGACTGCCCACGCCCGACGAGCCGAAATTGAGCTCGCCCGGATGGGCCTTGGCATAGGCCACGAGCTCGCTTACCGACTTGGCGGGAACGGAAGGATGCACGACCAGCAGGAACTGGATGCGTGCAAGCAGCGTGACCGGTGCCAGGTCCGTGAGCGGATCGAAGTCGGCCGCCTTGGCAAGGTAGGGGTTGGTGACGAACACGTTGTCCGGCGCAAGCAGCCAGGTGTAGCCGTCGGGCGAGCTCTTCGCGACCGTGTCGGCGCCGATGTTCTGGCTGCCGCCGGTCTTGTTCTCCACCACCACCGGCTGCTTCCACGTCTCCTGCAGGCTCTGCGCCAGCGTGCGGGCGATCGTGTCGGGCGAGCCTCCGGGCGGCAGAGGCACCACGATCCGGATCGGGCGGTCCGGATATCCCTGTGCCCACGCAATGCCCGAGAGCAATGCGGCCAGCGCACCCACGATCCACTGTTTCACCGTTCCCCTCCTCCGAATGGTCAGGGCGCAGTTTACCTACTCGCCTCGCGCTCGACTCGCCGGAATGCGGCGAAGAGCGCGAGGTCGTAGGCGATCTTCAGCGCTCCGCAGGCGATAAGCGGTGCAGCCATTGCGCCGGCGGCGAACGCAGCGCCCGTAATGGAAGGACTGATCGCCGACGCGAGGCTGCGCGGCACCGCCGTGAAGCTCGCTGCCGCCGGCCGCTCGGCCGGCGTCACGACGCTCATCACGAATGCGCCACGCGCCGGCACATCCATCTGCGAGAGCAGGCTCCTCGCGAGGAGGCATGCGAGCACGAGATCCAGGCGCGAGGCGACCGCAGCGCCGATCAGGAACAGGCTCGAAGGGATGTGTGTGAAGACCATCGTATTGACCATGCCAATGCGCCGCGCGAGCGGTCCGGCCGCGAGCTGCGAGCCCGCAGCAAGGAGGCCCGTCCAGAAGAAGAACGCGCCCGCCGCGGCGAGCGTCATGCCGTAGCGCTGGAAAAGCCACAGCGCGAGCAGCGAGTTCAGCACCAGGCCGCCGGCGAAGGAATCGACGCTGAAGAGCGCCGCGAGCCGCCAGACGATGCCGCGCGACGGGCCGAGCGGCACCGCGGGCTTCTCCTGTTCCGCGTGCGGATCGGGCAGGCCAAGGTAGAGGAACCAGACTGCAATGCCTGCGGCCCCGTAAAGCACGAACATGAGCCGCAGCGCATCCAGCATGGTGATGTGCGCCCCCAGCCATTCGGGCAACCCGGCCGCGAGGGCGCCCACTGCGCCCGAGATGGAGCCGATGAAGCTGTAGCGGGCGAAAATGGCGGTGCGGTCCGCCGCCGTGGCAAGCATCGTATGGTCGAGCGGCATGAAGACGCTCGCATCGCCGCTCGACGGGTTGAGCGTGCCGAAGAAGGCGATGATGAGGAGCGGCCAGAAGGCGCTGAACCCCGCGAACGCCAGGCCGGTCACTCCCATCAAGATCGCTGCAGCGAGCAGCAGTCGGCGAATGGAGAACCGGTGGCCGAAGCGGCCGATGGCGAGCGTCGCCGCAGCCGAGCCGAGCAGCGTCGAGGTGCTGATGAAGCCCACCTCGAGCTGCCCCATGCCGAGCGCGAGCAGGTACGCCGGCAGCACGACCGCGATGAAGCCGTCGGCGAACGAGCGCAGCGCCCGGCCGATGAGGATGCGGTAAATCACGCGTGCATTTTCGCCGGCGCGCCGAACTAGTGCGAGCCGTAGCTGAAGTCGTCGAACGCCGTGACGCTGTCTGCCTTGGTCCACAGGCCGACCGCGCCCGGGCCGGCGATATGCGCGTCCTCGACCTCGATGTATGTCGCGCCGTCCAGCACGACCTTGATGCGCTTGCCGGAGAACTCGGCGCGAAGCGTGTGCCAGACCTTCGCGGGCACCGGTGCATCGACGTACTTGATCGTGGTGCGCCGCGCGCCGGTGGTGTGATAGAGCGAGACGTTATTCTCGAGCGCGTTGGCGCGCGCGACGTAATAGCTGTCGCCGTCCTTCCAGCGCCAGATGACGCCGCCCGCCTGGTCCTCGCTTCCGGAGATCGGCTTGAAGCGGACTTCGACGAAGCCGTTCTCCACCGCCGTCTTAGGCATCACGCACCACGGGAACGTGCCGCTTCCGGACTGGCGCAAGACATGGGGCTTGCTCGGCGCCGAAGGATCGGCATGCACGGCCCATTTCGGACTGCCTTTGCCAGTGACGCCCTCGCGCCAGGCATCGGGCAGCTTGCCGGCTGGATCGTTGTCGAATGTGACGGTCTCGGCGAACGCCGCGGTGCTGGCGAAAATGCTCGCCGCAGCGATACAGGCTTCTTTCATGATGGCTCCTTTCCGGCTGGTTACACCGGATTCAGAGCAGAACTTGGATACCTCGCGGCATCTGTGGGACGGGGAGTCTGCCGGCACCCCCGCTGCAGCTCGGCGCGAGAATAGCATACGGCATGCGCCGTCGCGCCATTGCTTACGCCTCGCTGTCAGCGCTCCTATTCGGCGCGAGCACGCCGTTCGCGAAGCTGCTCGTCGGCACCATTCCGCCGCTCGCGCTCGCGGGGCTTCTCTATCTCGGCAGCGGGATCGGCCTTTCGCTGTGGCTCGCCATGCGCAGGACAAAGCTCGAGCTCAACCTGTCTCGCCGCGATGTGCCGTGGCTGGCCGGCGCCATCGCCGCCGGCGGGATCCTCGGCCCCGCGCTACTGATGTACGGCTTGCTCCGCACCGATGCAGCGACCGCATCGCTTCTCCTCAACCTCGAGGCCGTGTTCACCGCGGCGATGGCATGGGTGGTGTTCCGCGAGAACGTGGACCGGCAGGTGTTCGTCGGAATGATCTGCATCGTGGCGGGCGGGCTGGTGCTCTCCTGGGAGCGGATTCCGCAAGCAGGCAACCTGGCCGGGCCGCTCCTCATCGCGGCGGCATGCTTTGCGTGGGCGCTCGACAACAATCTGACGCGTCGCGTCTCGGGCGGCGACGCAGTCGTCATCGCCGGACTCAAGGGGCTCGTGGCGGGAGCGGCGAACTTGGGGCTCGCACTCTCGCTCGGCGCGCGCCTGCCCGCTCCCGGCGCTCTCCTCCTGGGAGGCCTCGTCGGTCTCTTCGGCTATGGGATCAGCCTCGTGCTCTTCATCGTCGCGCTCCGGCATCTTGGCACGGCGCGGACCGGCGCATATTTCTCAGTGGCGCCCTTCTACGGCGCGGCGCTTGCGCTCGCGCTGGGCGAGCCCGCCGGTCCGGTCTTCTGGGCGGCTGCGGCACTCATGGGCGTGGGCGTCTGGCTGCATCTCACCGAGCAGCACGAGCACGAGCACCTGCACGAGCCGGTGACGCATGCCCATGAGCACACTCACGATGCGCACCACCAGCACGAGCATGGCGACGGGGATACGCGCGAGCCGCACAGCCACGTGCACCACCACGGGCCGCTGCGGCACCGCCATCCGCATTACCCGGATCTGCACCACCGGCACGAGCACTAGTACACTCGCGCCTTCGCATAGCGAAACCAGGGAGAAGAAGAGTGGCGGATCTGAAAGTTCTCGGCATCAGCGGCAGCCTGCGCAAAGGCTCCTACAACACGGCATTGCTCAAGGCCTGCGCCGAGCTCATGCCGACAGGCATGAAGATGACCTATGCGCGCATCGACGACATCCCGCTCTTCAACCAGGACGTCTTCGACGCGGGGCTGCCGGAACCGGCGAAGCGCTTTCGCGCCGAAGTCGCCGCGGCCGATGGCGTGCTCATCGCGAGCCCCGAGTACAACTTCTCGGTCACTGCTGCGCTGAAGAATGCGATCGACTGGGGCTCGCGCCCCCCGAACCAGGTGTTCCAGGACAAGCCGATCGCCATCTTTTCCGCCTCGGGCGGGCCGATGGGCGGCGCGCGCGTTCAGTACGACCTGCGGCGCATCCTCGGCCAGCTTTGGGGCCATGTGCTGCCGCGGCCCGAGGTGTTCATCGGCGCGGCGCAGACGAAGGTCGACGCGCAGGGCAAGATCACCGACGAGGCGACGAAGAAGTTCCTGACCGAGCTGCTCGCGGGCTTCAAGACCTGGATCGAGCGCATGCAGGTCAGGAAGTAGCGAGCGCGAAATAGAGGTCGTTCAGATCCGCGCGCCGGGCGAGGCGCGCGGTGCTGTCTTCGAGCACCACCCGCCCCTTGATGAGCACATAGGCCCGGCTCGCGAAGCCTAGCGCGATGTCGAGCTTCTGCTCGACCATCAGGATCGTGAGCCCGCTCGCGCGCAGCCGCTCGAGCGCGTGGCGGATCTCGGTGATGACCAGCGGCGCGAGACCGAGGAACGGCTCATCCAGGAGCAGGAGCCGGGGCGCGCTCATCAGCGCCCGGCCGATGGCGAGCATCTGCTGCTCGCCGCCTGAAAGGGTGCCCGCAGTCTGCTGCCGGCGCTCGGCGAGCCGGGGGAACAGGGCATAGACGTACCGGTAGCGCTCCGCAAGGTCACCTTTCAAGCGGATCGCGCCGAGGCGGAGGTTGGCCTCGACGTTGAACGGAGCGAACACCAGGCGGCCTTCCGGCACGAGCGCGACGCCTTGCGCAACGATGGCATGGCTGCGCTCGGCCACCAGGTTCTTCCCGTCGAGCAGGATGTCTCCCTCGCGCCGCGCGATCGTGCCGGTCAGCGCGGCGAGCAGCGTCGACTTGCCCGCGCCGTTCGGGCCGAGGAGCGCAACGCTTTCGCCCTTCTCCACGGAGAGGCTCACGCCCTGCAGCACCGGGGCCGGGCCGTAGCTTGCCTTCAGGTCACGGATGCGCAGCATGGGTTCCCAGGTAGGCGTCCATCACTGCAGGATCTCCGCGCACCTCGCGCGGCAAGCCGTCGGCGATCTTGGCGCCGAAGTTGAGCACCACCACGCGGTGCGCAAGCGGCAGGAGGAAATGCATGTCGTGCTCGATGAGCAGCACCGCTATGCCGCGTGCCGCAATGCCGCGGATGATCTCGGCGAGCCGCGCGCACTCCGGCGGAGTAAGCCCGGCGGCCGGCTCGTCGAAGAGGATCAGCCGCGGCTCGCCCGCGAGAGCACGTGCAATCTCGAGGAGCCTGCCCTGGCCGAAGGACAGCGTCGCCACATCGGCCTCACGCTTTTCGGCGAGCCCGACGAACTCGACCAGTTCTTCCGCCCGCTCGCGCCGCTCGCCCTCATCGCGCTGCGCGGTGCCGAAGAGGATCGACCAGAGGCCCGCGGCAAAGCGCGTGTGCGCACCCACGAGCACGTTGTCGACTACGCGCATGCCAGAAAACGGGCGGTTGTGCTGGAAGGTGCGCATGACGCCGCGCCCGGCGATGCGGTGCGGCGGCAGGCCGAGGATCGGTTCCCCGGCGAACCGCACGCTTCCGCTCGTGGCCGGGAATGCGCCCGCGATCAGGTTGAACGTGGTGGTCTTGCCGGCGCCGTTCGGCCCGATCATGCCGAGGATCTCGCCTTCGCGCACGTCGAAGTCGAGCTCCTGCACGGCGGTCAGGCCGCCGAAGCGCTTGCTCAGCTTCTCGACCTGGAGAATCGGTCCCATAGTCCGATCAAGCCCGAAGGCTGGAAGAGGATCGCCGCCACCACCAGCACGCCGAAAACGAGCGCGTGATGATGGCCGACGAGCGGCGCTAGCCAGAACGGCAGCAGGAAGAGCAGCGCCGCTCCGATGACGGCCCCCGCATGGCGGCCGGCGCCGCCGACAATGACCATGAACAAGAGCAGGAACGCGTTCTCGATGCCGAAGATCGGCGGATTCACGGTGTTGTCGACGAAGGCGTAGACCATCCCGGCGAGGCCTGCCAGCGCGCTCGTCAGCGTGAACGCGATCACCTTGGTCCTCGCGACGTCCACGCCCATCGCCGCGGCTGCTTCGGGGTTGTCGCGCACAGCGCGGCAGGCGCGGCCAAACCATGAGCGGTCCAGCCGCTTCAATACGGCGTACGTGAATACCATCAGCACGACGATCACCGCCGTGTACCAGGGACCGCGCACCGGCATGCCGAAGACCTCGGGCAGCCGATAGTTCGCAATGCCGCCGGTACCTCCCGTCAGCGAGCCGCCTTCGTTCAGCACTACGATGAAGAGCTGGCCGAGCGCCAGCGTCACGAGCGCGAGATAGAAGCCCTCGAGCCGTGTCGACGGAATCGCCACCGCGAGCGCGAAGAGGATGCACAGCACGATGCCGGCGAGCACCGCCACGGGGAAAGGCATGTGCGCCTGGAAAAGGAAGATGACGATCGAATAGGCGCCGATGCCGTAGAAGGCGAAATGCGAGAACGCCACCTGGCCGCAGATGCCGAAGAGGAAGTTGTAGCCGAGCGCAAGCGTCACCCAGAGCAGCAGCTTGCGATAGACGTCGTTGTGGTAGTCGCCCATGAGGAAGGCCGCACCCGCGAGGATGACGATCGCCGCGAGCGCCCTCATGCCTTGGTCCTCAGCAGCCCGGTCGGCCGCACGACAAGGAAGATCATGAGGAAGACGAGCGGCACGCCTTGTGCGTAGCCCGACGGAATCGGCGCATAGCGCACGGTCAGCTGTTCCGCGAACGCGACCACGAGCCCGCCGAGGAGCGCCCCTTCGACGCGCCCCACGCCACCGATGACGAGCGCGGTGAAGCCCTGGATCGCGAGCGGCACGCCCATCAGGTAATGCGCCGAGGTGTTCGGCGAGACAAGCAGCCCGCCGAGGCCCGCAGCCACCGCGCCGGCCCCGAAGGAAAGCGAAGTGACGCGCGAGAGGTTGATGCCCATGAGCGCCGCCGCGCGGCGATGCAGCGCCACCGCCTGGAACACCTTGCCGGCGACGGTGCGCTCGAAGAAGAGCCAGACGCCGATGAAGACAGCGAGCGTCACCGCGATGATGAAGAAGCTCTGGTAGCTGCCGCCGAGCGGCCCCCATTCCAGCCGACCGATGCCGAACGCATAGGGCACCGGCATCGGATCCGGCGGGAAAGACACGGAGACGCTCTCCCGGAACACCACCAGCATGCCGAGCAGCGCGAGGATCGGTGCAAGGAGCGGAGCGCCCTTCTCCACCAGCGGCCGCACGACGATCCGCTCGGTTGCCCAGCCGACGACAAAGACAAAGACGAGCACCACCGCCATGCCGACGGGATACGGCCATTCATACTTCGTCAGCGTGAAGTAGCCGCCGAAGGCGGCAAGCATTGCCCACTCGCCGACCGCGAAATTGATGATGCCGGTCGGCCGGATGATGAGGAGATAGGCGAGCGCGATCAGCCCATAGACGCAGCCCGAGGCCGCCGCGCCGACGGCGAGCTCGAGAAAATCCTGCAAGCGCTACTTCAGCCCGACGTGGACGACGCGGCCCTGCCGGTCTCCCTCGTAGACCCGCACCACCATGCCGTTCGGATCGAAGCCGGTGCGCTTGCCCTCGGGGAAGGTGTACTTCATGCCCTTCGCGCCCATCACGCCCGCGTAAGTGATCGACTGCATGGCGGCGCGGATCTTCTCCTTGTCGGTCGAGCCGGCCTTCTTGATCGCCTCGGCCACGAGATGGATGCCGTCATAGCCGTAGCCGTTCAGGTTCACCGGCTGCTTGCCCGTGGCCTTGCGGTAGGCGGCCTCGAACGCCTTCACTTCGGGCTTGTCGGGGTCGTACGCGTCGACGAAGGTGATGCCGTCAATCAGGCCCTTCGCCGCCGTCTCGTAGATCGGCACCGAAAGGTTGTAGGACGCGTGGATCGGGAACTTGAGCCCGAGCTCCCGGTAAGCCCTGAAGATCAGCACGTTGGTGGCCGTGACCACGCCCGCCACGAACATCGCATCGGGCTTCGCGCCGCGGATTTTCTGCATCTGGGGCATCGCCGTCGTCGCGCCGAGCGGCACGACCTCATCCTCGACGATCTGGATGCCGGCCTTCTCGATCGACCCCTTGAAGGCCTTGCCGATCGCCTGGCCGAGGTCGGAGTTGTCCGTGATGATCGCCACGCGCTTGAAGTTCTTGGTCCTCGCGTGCGCGAGCAGCGTCTGGATCTGCGTCGAGCCGAGCGGACCGGTTTGCCAGAAGTACGGATTCGCGAGCTGCGTGGTGAGGTAGTCGGCCGAGTTCATCGGCGTCATCTGCGGCGTCTTCGCCTCCATCGTCACCGTCTGCTGCTGCTGCGTGGCGGGGCTCAGCGAAACGCTCAGGATGAACACGGCGCCCTCGTCGATCAGCTTCCTCGCCAGCGCGGCGGAGACGTCCGGCTTCGACTGGTCATCCTCGATCAGGAGCTCGATCTTCTTGCCGAGCACTCCGCCCCTCTGGTTGATCTCGTTCGCCCCGAACACCATCCCTTCGGTCGCGGGCTCCGAATACGGCTTCGACACGCCGACTCGATCGGTGATGACCCCGATCTTGATCGTTTCCTGCGCATGCGCCGAGACGGCGACGAGCGCGGTGACAGCGGCAGCAATGAGCTTCATTTACCCCCCTTTTTTAGTCGATGAGTCGCTGCTTGTGCATCCAGCCGAGGCACGTGTCCACGGCTTCCTTGAGCAGCTCCGGCTGCCCCTGATAGTAATGGGTCGCGCCCTTGATGACACGCATCGTCTTGTCCTTGCTTGCTGCGGCGTCGTAGATGATGCCGGTGTGCGACTGCGGCACGGCGTCGTCGGCCGAGTTCTCGATGGCGAGCAGCGGCACGGACACGTCCCTCGCGCAGCGCGGCCCGTCGGCGTTGGAGTCGTCGGGCGACCACTGCGAGAGCCACGCCCGCAGCGTCGAGAAGCGCGCAAGGCCGACCGGGCCGGTGTTGGCGGTCTCCGGCGGGCCGACGAAGGTCCAGCGCGGCTTGCGATCGTTCGGCTCGAGGGCTGGATCCATGAAGCGCACGTCGCACAGCGTGCGATAGGTCGTGAAGCCGCGCTCCATCTCGCCGGTGTTCATTTTCTTCAACCGGGCAAGGGTTTCCTTCACCCAGGCGGTCCTGCGCCTGACCCTCTCCAGCTGCTTCTTCCGGAAAGTCGCCACGAAGTCCGGCGAATAAGGCGGCTGGTTGGGGCATTTCGGGCTGTAGATATCCAGCTCCAGGTCGCGCTCGTCGGGGTTCGCCTCGTCGACGACGCTTGGATCGATCCATTCCGAGAAAGTGTGGGCGCGCGACAGGTGCGCCGCCTGGAAGACGAAGGCGTCCGCAGGAATCAGCTTCGCCCCCTTCAGGTCGACCGGATCGCCGGCCGGCGTCTGCGTAATGCTCGGCTTCTCGGCCTGCTGCTGGTAAAAGAGCGAAAGGGAGCCGCCGCCCGACCAGCCGCACAGCAGGATCTTCTCGTAGCCCCATTTCTCTTTGGCGTGGCGGATGTAGGCGCCAAGGTCGAGCACGACCTTTTCCATGATGAGCGGCGCGTCATTCCGGGCGAAGCGCGATCCCGCACACAGCACGTGCACGCCCGCCCTCGCCATCGCCTGCGGCATCGGCAGGAGCTGGAGCGTGGTCGCCGGGTGCATATACACGGCGAGCGTCCTGGAGCTCTTCCCCTTCGGCAGGAAGCGAATGCCCTCGAGATTCACCATGCCGGAGGCGCCCGCAAAGCCGTAGACCTCGCGGAACTGCGACGTTTCCGCGTACGCGATGTGCACCCATCCGGGCTGGATTTCGTATTGGTTCATCACGGGGAAAGTATAGTGGCTCCTTTTCTATGGAGGGCAGATGGATTCGAGACCGAACAAGGAACGCGAAAAGGACGGGCTGAAGACCCGCACCGAGGTGCTCGGCAAGGCCTGGGTGGAAAAGTCCCAGGCGAACGTCGACGACTTCAACCGCGAGTTCAACGAGTACCTGCACTCGCATTGCTGGAACGACATCTGGAATCGCCCGGGCCTCTCGCGCAAGCAGCGCTCCATGCTGAACCTCGCCATGCTCACCGCGCTCGGCAAGGAGCATGAGCTCAAGCTCCATATCCGCGGCGCACTGAACAACGGCGTCACGAAGGACGAGATCAAGGAAGTGTTCCTGCAGGCGGCGTGCTACGCCGGCGTACCGTCGGCCGTGGCGGCCTTCCGCTGCGCGCGCGAGGTGTTCGCATCAAAAGAGTAGCGTTCATCGGCCTGGGCACGATGGGCGTGCCCATGTCAGGCCACCTCGCCGCGGCCGGGTACGCGGTGCAGTCGTTCGACAAGCGCGGCAGCGGCACGCACGCCTCGGCGCGACACGCCGCCGAAGGGGCAGATGTGCTCATCACGATGCTCCCCGATGGAAACGTGGTCCGAGAGGTCATCCTCGATGCGCTGCCCGCGCTTAGGCACGGCGCGCTGGTCATCGACATGAGCTCCGCCGATCCGCTGGGCACCCAGGCGCTCGGCGCGGCGTTGGCGGCGAACGAGATCGGCATGGTCGATGCCCCGGTGTCGGGCGCCGTGCGCGGCGCAAGGGATGCGACGCTCGCCATCATGTGCGGCGGCACGCCGGCTGATTTCGCGAGGGCGCGACCAGTCCTGGAGAAGCTCGGCCGCGACATCTTCCACGTCGGCCCGCTCGGCGCGGGGCATGCGGTCAAGGCGCTCAACAACTATCTCGGCGCGGCCGGGACGCTCGCAGGCTTCGAGGCCCTTTTGCTGGCAAACGCCTTGGGGCTCGAGCCCAAGCCGGTGCTGGATGCGATCAACGCTTCGACCGGCCGCAACTGGACGACCGAGCGCAAGATTCCGCAGCAAGTGCTGACGGGCGCCTTCGGGTCAGGGTTCAGGCTCGCTCTGATGGCGAAGGATGTCGGCATCGCCGCGCGGCTCGCCCGCGAGCTCGGCGTCGATGCGCCTTACCTGCGCGAAACCTTGAAGCACTGGCGCGCAGCAGAGAAGGCGATGCCGCGCGACGCGGATCACACCGAGATCTACAAATTCCAGCGAAAACGGTCCGCTAGGCGGCGGAGCGCAGCCGCTCGCGGAAGGTCGCTTCCATCTCGCGGCGCACGCGCACGGCGGGCTCGTTCGCGTTGACCGCGACGTCGCTCCAGCGCACCGGCTGCCCGGCCGCAATCGGCCGCGTTACCTTCCAGCCATGCGCGAGCCCGAGCGGCAGGCAATCGTTCGCGAGAGAGTCGGCGGCGGGCATCAGGCGGCCGACCACCGTGTAGCCGCCCTCGCCGTCCAGCACTTCGCCGCTGGTGAGGTTCTTTTTCGCAACGGCAACCGCGTCCGCGCGCCATCCGGTGGCACAGCCCGTCGGCTCGCCGCGCAAGCCCACCGAAGCCACCGAGATGCCGACTTCAAGCCCGATCAGGTGCCAGCGCTTGTACATGCACGCATAGCGGCCCGAGGGATCGGTCTTCACGCCGTATTCGCTGAAGCAGCGCTGGATGTACTCCGTCTCGCCCTCGAAGACAACGAAGACGCCGAAGCGGATGTCGTATGGAATCGGGGTGCCGTCGGTGCGCAGCGACGAGATGACCTCGACCTGGCCCTTGTGATGCAGCATGCCGCCCTCGGCGCGCGGACGCATCAGGGCGGGAATCTCGTCCACCGAGCCCGGCGGGTACAGCAATCCTTCGGGCGCCGGCGTGAGGCCCGTGGCGTTGCACACGGCCGTCGTTTCGATGGCAGGCTTCGAGCCGTCGAGGAACGAGTTGAACATCTTCGGGTTGAGGCCGCCGAGCTTGGCCTGCTCCGGCGTGAGGCCGTAGTAGCCCCAGACCGTCTCTGGTGTGGACTGCGCGAAGTGCGGCAGCCACTTGTGGCCGCGGCCGGCGGCGACCACGGGAAATCCTGCGGCGCGCGCCCAGTCGACGAGATCGCAGATGAGCGCGGGTTGGTCGCCGTATGCAAGGCTGTAAACCACGCCGGCAGCGGCCGCCTTCTGCGCGAGCAGTGGACCGCAGAACGCGTCGGCCTCGACTGTCACCATCACGACGTGCTTGCCATGATCGAAGGCAGCAAGCGCGTGCTCGACCGCCGCGATCGGGTTGCCGGTCGCCTCGATCACGATATCGACCTCCGGATTGGCGACGATCTTGCGCCAGTCTTCGGTGATCGGCGTGCGCTGCACGAGCTCGGCCGGCCAGCCCACTCGCTGCAGGTTGAGCCGCGCGTTGTCGGGCGCCAAGTCGGCGATGCCGACCAGGCGGATCCCGGGCGTCTTCGGCACCTGCGCGAGATACATGGCTGCGAACTTGCCCGCGCCGATCAACCCGATGCGCAGGGGATTGTCTTTGCGCTCTTGCAGTTTGGCGTAGAGATTCATGACCGATTCAAAAAAGGGGTCAGAGCAATTTTCCTGTAACTACTGACGCGTGCAGGTGTTACAAGTAAATTGCTCTGACCCCTTTTCATGGACCCTCTTTCATGCGGCTTTGAGGACGCCCTTCAGCTCTTCGGGCGGCGTGCCGTTCTTCCAGGGCAGCGGGACGTCGTAGTGCTTGAGGAGGCAATCGTCCGGCAGGCACTGGATCGGCGCGAAGTCACGGTGCGCGATGTAGCCCGGCCGCTTGAAGCGGCGGATGTGGTTCGACACGGCGCACAGCGAGAGGTACACGCTCACGCGGTTCCACGGCGAGAGGTTCGAGGTCGAGGCGTGCACGAGGCAACCGTGGAAGAGGATCATCGATCCCGCCGGCCCCTTCGGCGCGACGATGCCGCCGCGCTCGACCAGTTTCGTGATCGTGTCGTGGTTGATGACCCACAGCGGATAGCTGGTGGTGCTCGTGTCGTGGCCGGCCTCCAGCACGCCCAGCTTGTGGCTGCCCGGGATGAACATGAGCGGCCCGTTGAACTCGTTCACTTCGTCGAGAAAGATCGCCACGTTCATGGCGCGCGCTTCGGGCATCTGGTCGTCGGCGCGCCAGGTGCCGTAGTCCTGGTGCCATTGCCAGACGTCGCCGTCGAAGGCCGCCTTGCCGTTGATCTTGAACTGGTGCATGTACACGGCCTCGCCGTATATCTGCTGGATCGGTTCGACCATGCGAGGATGGCGCGCGAGCTTGGCGAAGGGATAGCTGTACATGTGGGCGGCGAAGTTCGTGCGCACGACGTCGCCGGTCTTCTCGCGCACGTTCTCGGGCCGGCGCTGCGCGTAGAGCGCGGGCACCTCGTCGGTGAGGACCTTGATCTCGGCCGGCGAGAAGAGCGCGGGAAAGAAGAGGTAGCCGGCGCGCTCGAACTGCGCGAGCTGTTCCGCGGAAAGTTTCATTCAAATAGTATAGGCCTGAATACTTTACGGGAGGTCGCATGGAACGAACGGGGAACCTGATGGACGATCTGCGCGCCGTGATGGCCGATGCCGAGGAGCTCCTGCGGGCGAGCGCCAGCGAGGCGGGCCCCAAGGTGCAGGAGGCGCGTGCCCGCGCCGAGGAAACGCTGCGCAACGCGCGCGACCACATGCAAGGCGCCGGGCGCGAGCTCGACGCGCAGGTGCGCGAGCATCCCTGGGCGGCGGTCGGCGTGGCGGCAGGCATCGGCCTGCTCGTCGGCGTCCTCCTCGCGCGCAAATGAGCGCCGGCCTCGTCGAGTCGGCGCAGAACCTGCTCGCCGGCATGCTCGATCTCGGGCGCACGCGCTTCGAGCTCTTCGGTACCGAGCTGCGCGAGGAGCTCGCGCACCTCGCCCAGGCCGTGCTCGGCGGCCTGGCGGTGCTGCTGCTCACCGGCCTTGGCTTCGCCTTTGGCGCATTGGGCTTCATCCTCACGGTGGGCGAGGCCCATCGGGTGGCGGCAACCGCGGGCGTGGCGCTCGTGTTCCTGGTCGCCGCGGGGCTTCTCGCCTGGCGCGTGCGGCGGCTCGTGAATGTGAAGCCGCGCGCCTTCGACGCGACCATCACCGAGCTCGAGCGCGACCTCCACACCATACGGCCGTGAGCACGAGAAGCGATTCGCTCGTCCGGCGCCGCGAGCGGCTGGTGGCAAGCTCGACGGCGCAACGCGCTCGCCTCGTCGCCGACTGCGAGCCGCTCGGCCGTGCGGCGGCCACGCTCGATCGCATCGTCGGCCCGATTCGGCGCCATCCCGTCATCGCGACACTTGCCGTGACGGGGGTGGCGCTCCTCGGCTCGCGCAAGGTCTTCGATCTGGCAAGCCGCGCCGTCACGATCTACATGCTGCTGCGCCGGCGCTGAGCGGCTCGCTAGTGGGAGCTGCCGCGGACGGCGGGGATGCGCGAGAGGAGCGCAACGAGCTGCGCCTGCCGGCGCACGCCGGTCTTGGAGAAGATGCTATGGAGCTGCGAGCGGATCGTCGCCACGCCGACGCCGCTCTGCTCGGCGCATTCGGCCGCGCTCAGGCCCTTCAGCAGGCCGATCGCAAGCCGCGCCTCCGCGCGCGAAAGCCTGAAGAGCGCACCGAGCATGTCCTCGTCCGGCACGAGCGGCGAGTGGGTATTGAGAATCCAGACGGCGGCCCGCCGCTCGCCCGGCGCGCCGGGTGCGCCGAGCGGCACGACCATCATCCGCGGCCACTGGTCGGCCGGCGTACCCGGCTCCGGCACGCAGACGCCGCTCGAGCGCTGCTCGACGCAGGCGCGGTGGATCGCCTGCATGAGGCTCTCGCGCAGCGCGTGCGACTTCGCCGCGACCGAGCCGCGCGCGAGCGTCAGCCCGGCGCGTCCGCTCTTCAGGATCGCGGCCGCGAGACGATTGCGATATTCAACCCGGCCCTCGTGATCGACTGTGATCAGCGCACAGTCGAGCATGTCGAGCGCTAGTTCGGGCGTTGCCAGCGGAGCTGCCCTTTCTTCTATGTTGTTTGTGGTCCTGGCGCTTGGGGCGCAAAGATGTCTTGATCGGCCAACTCCTGCATCGATCAAATGGTGGACAAGGTAACGGGGTCTCTGCCCTTGTAACGTCCCAACGGAACAATCCACTGAAAAGAATTGTTGGCGATCCGGGAAGCGAACGTGCCCGTCGGACACTTTGATAATCACCGGAGGCTCTAATGCAGAAACTCACGATCGCCGCAGCAGTCCTGTTGCTCGGCCTCGCTTCGTGCGCGGGCACGGGGTCGCGCATACCCGAGGACCAGGCTGTGCAGTTCCAGCAGCCCGGGCCGCCCTTCCCCTACAACTCGTTCATTTGCCCCTAGCGGCGAGCGTAGTGGCAGGCGCCTTGTCGACGTACTGGTAGAAGACCTCGTCGGGCCGGACCATGCCGAGCTCGGAGCGCGCGCGCTCTTCGATCGCCTCGGTTCCCGTCTTGAGATCGTTCACTTCGGCGGCGAGGCTGGCGTTGCGGCTCTGAAGCTCTCCGTTCTTCGCTTTCTGCGCGCTGAGCTGCCGGTCGACCTCCCACGCGCGCAGCCAGCCCCCCTTGCCGATCCAGAGCGGGTACTGGATCAGCACGATGAGCGCCGCGAGAACGATGCCGAGGATTCTCATCGGCTCTTGGCGAACGCCTCGCGCCCCGGATAGCCGGCCGGCTCGCCGAGATCTTCCTCGATGCGCAGGAGCTGGTTGTACTTCGCCACGCGGTCGGAGCGCGAGAGCGACCCGGTCTTGATCTGAAGCGCGTTCATGCCGACCGCGATGTCGGCGATGGTCGTGTCTTCCGTCTCGCCCGAGCGATGCGAAATGACCGTGCCGTAGGCCGAGCGCTTGGCGAGCTCGATCGCATCGAAGGTCTCGGTAAGAGTGCCAATCTGGTTCACCTTGATCAGGATCGCATTCGCCACGCCGCGCTCGATGCCTTCGCGCAGGATGCGGGTGTTCGTCACAAACACGTCGTCACCGACCAGCTGCACTTTCTTGCCCAGCCGCCCGGTCAGGGTCTTCCAGCCCTCCCAATCGCCCTCCGCCATGCCGTCCTCGATCGACGCGATCGGATAGCGTGCCGCGAGCTGGTCGAGATACCCGGCGAACTCGGCGGAGCTGAAGCGCTCGCCTTCCGATTCGAGCACATAGCGCCCGTCCTCGAAGAACTCGGAGGCCGCGCAATCGAGCGCGAGCATCACGTCCTCGCCTGCTCTGTAGCCCGCGTTGCTGATGGCCTCCATCAGGAGGTCCAGTGCCGCCGCATGGCTTGCCACGTCCGGGGCGAATCCACCTTCGTCGCCGACGGTGGTGGACCAGCCTTTGCCGTCGATCAGCTTCTTCAGGGCCTGGAAGACCTCCGCGCCGCAGCGCAGCGCCTCGCGGAAGGACTGCGCGCCCACCGGCACGATCATCATCTCCTGCATGTCGAGCCGGTTGTTGGCGTGCGCGCCGCCGTTGATCACGTTCATCATCGGCACCGGCATCTTCATCGCCCCCGAGCCGCCGAAGTAGCGGTAGAGCGGGAGCCCCGATTCCTCCGCCGCTGCCTTGGCCGTCGCCATAGAGACCGCAAGCAGCGCATTCGCGCCCAGCCGCGACTTGTTCTCCGTGCCGTCGAGGTCGATCAGGGTCTTGTCGATGAACGACTGCTCGCTCGCATCAAGGCCGACGACCGCTTCCGAGATCTCGGTGTTCACGAACTCGGCCGCCTTAAGGACGCCTTTGCCGCCGTAGCGGCGCTTGTCGCCGTCGCGCAGCTCGATCGCCTCGCGGCTGCCGGTCGAGGCGCCCGATGGCACCGCGGCGCGTCCCATGACGCCGGATTCCAGCAGCACGTCCGCTTCGAGGGTGGGATTGCCGCGCGAGTCGAGGATCTCGCGCGCGACGACGTCGACGATGGAGCTCATCAGCCTTTTACTTTCATTTCCAGGAAGCCTTTTTTCTTAACGGTACGGTCGAGCTCGGCGAGAGTTTCCAGCAATCCCTGCATCATGCCAAGCGGCCAGGAGTTGGGCCCGTCACAAAGCGCCTCGTCGGGCTTCGGGTGGGTTTCCATGAAGATGCCCGAGACGCCGGCCCCGACCGCCGCCCGCGCGAGGACGGGGATGAACTCCCGCTGCCCGCCGGAAGCCGTGCCTTGGCCCCCCGGTAGCTGGACCGAGTGTGTCGCGTCGAACACCACGGGGTATCCGGTATCGCGCATGGCCGCAAGACCGCGCATGTCGACCACCAGATTGTTGTAGCCGAAGCTGAAGCCGCGCTCGCAAACCAGGAGCTGCTTGTTGCCGGTGCTCGCAGCCTTCTCGACCACGTTCTTCATCTCCCAGGGCGAGAGGAACTGCCCCTTCTTGATATTGAGCGGCTTGCCTTGCCTGGCTGCATTGCGGATGAAGTTCGTCTGGCGGCAAAGGAATGCCGGCGTCTGCATGACGTCGACGACCGCCGCGACTTCGGCGAGCGGCGTGTCCTCATGGACATCGGTGAGGACCGGCACTCCGATCTGCTTTTTTACGGCGGAGAGAATGTGCAGCCCCTCCTCCATCCCCGGACCGCGGTAGCTCTTGCCCGAGGTGCGGTTCGCCTTGTCGAACGAGCCTTTGAATATGTAAGGCATCCCCAGCCGCCCGGTGTATTCCTTCAGCTGGCCGGCGACATCCAGGCACAGCTGCTCGCTTTCCAGCGTATCCGGGCCCGCAATGAGAAAAAGCGGCCTGTCGAGGCCGGCGTCGAAACCGCAGAGTTTCACGCTGCGACTACGGAAAGTGTGCCGCCGGGCCGCTGTGCCCGGGCGCGCTGGCGCAGGGCTGCCTCGACGAAAGCCTTGAAGAGCGGGTGCCCGTCGCGCGGCGTCGAGGTGAACTCCGGGTGGAACTGCACGCCGACGAAGAACGGGTGTCCCGGCAGCTCCATCATCTCCGGCAGGTTCTCGCTCGGGGTGCGCGCCGACACCTTGTAGCCCTTTGCCTCGAGGCTCGGCACGTAGATATTGTTCACCTCGTAGCGGTGCCGGTGCCGCTCGTTCACCTGGTTTCCATAGATACTGGCAGCCACAGTGCCGGCCTCGACCGGGCACGCCTGGGCGCCGAGCCGCATGGTGCCGCCGAGGTCCGACTTCTCCGTGCGCCGCTCGATGCGGCCGGTGCGATCGAGCCACTCGGTGATCAACGCGACCACGGGGTGCGGCGTATCGGCATCGAACTCGGTGCTGTTTGCGCCGCCGAGGCCGCAGACGTTGCGGGCGAACTCCACGGTCGCGAGCTGCATGCCGAGGCAGATGCCGAGGTACGGGATGCCGTTCTCGCGGGCGTAGCGGATGGCGCGCATCTTTCCGTCGGTGCCGCGCTTGCCGAAGCCGCCCGGCACCAGGATCGCATCCATCTTTTCCAGGCCGCCGAGGCCCTGGTTCTTCTCGAGCTCCTCGGAATCGAAATAGTGGATGTTCACGCGGCTCGAGGTGTGGATCCCGGCGTGCTTCAGCGCCTCGTTCAGCGACTTGTAGGAGTCCTGCAGGTCGACGTACTTGCCGACGAAGGCGACGTCGACCTCGTGCTCGGGATGCTCCAGCGAGTCGACGATCTTGCGCCAGGCCGAGAGGTCGGCCGCGCGCGCCAGGATGGCGAGCTTGTGGCACACGATCTCGTCGAGCATCTGGTCGTGCAGCATCATCGGGATCTTGTAGATCGAGTCGACATCCCAGGCCGAGATCACCGCCTCTTTCTGCACGTTGCAGAAGAGCGCGATCTTGCGCCGCTCGTCGTCGGGCAGCGGCTGGAGCGTGCGGCACACGAGCGCGTCGGGCTGGATGCCGATCTCGCGCAGCTCCTTCACCGAGTGCTGGGTCGGCTTGGTCTTGATCTCCCCCGCCGCGGCCACGTACGGCACGAGCGTGAGATGGATGTAGCAGACGTTGTTGCGGCCGAGCTCGAGGCCCATCTGCCGGATCGCTTCGAGGAAGGGCAGCGACTCGATGTCCCCGACCGTGCCGCCGACTTCCACGATCGCGACATCGGCCTCGCCGGCCCCCCTCTTTATGAAGGCCTTGATTTCATCCGTGATGTGGGGGATGACCTGCACCGTCCCGCCGAGGTAGTCGCCCCGGCGCTCCTTCTTGATCACCGACTCGTAGACCTGGCCGGTGGTGAAGTTGTTCCACCGGCGCATCTTCGAGCTCTGGAAGCGCTCGTAGTGCCCGAGGTCGAGGTCGGTCTCGGCGCCATCCTCGGTGACGAAGACCTCGCCGTGCTGGAACGGCGACATCGTGCCGGGATCGACGTTGATGTAGGGGTCCAGCTTGATGTTGGTGACGCGGATGCTGCGCGACTCGAGGATCGCGGCGAGGGATGCGGCGGCGATGCCTTTCCCTAACGAGGAAACTACACCACCGGTTACAAAGACATACTTTGCCATCTACCCAACACGTGGTGAGATGGCGGAGTTTACCGGATTTTTCTTTTATCTGTCAGTCGACATACACCCACTGCGTCTCGACCCAGTTGTCGGCGCGGTGCACGGCACGAATATTTTCACGCATCGCCCACGGGATCACCTGCCGGTGCAGCGGCACGTGGAGGATCTGCGCGTTGTGCTCGGCGATGGCGTCGGCGATCTCTTTCTTTCGCTTCACAGGGTCGGACTCGACCCGGGCGGCGTCGATCAGCGCGTCGAGCTTCTTGTCCACGTAGTTGCCGTAGTTGAAGTCGCCCGCCCCTTTACCGTCGTTGCTGTGCAGGACGGGGGTCAGGATGGTCTGCGCGTCGGTAATGGCGCCGCCCCAGCCGAGCATGTAGGCGCTGATCTCGCGCTTCGGCAGTCGGGCGAAGTAGATGGCGCGGGGCTGGGCATTCACCTTCACGCGCAGGCCGACCTTCGCCAGCATGCCCGAGACGGCGACGCAGATCTGCTCGTCGTTGATGTAGCGGTTGTTGGGGCAGTCGAGCGTGAACCCGAACCCGGACGGATAGCCGGCCTCCGCCAGGAGTTTCTTGGCGAGCGCAGGGTCGTAAGGCAGCCGCTTCTCGGCCTCGGGGTTCGACGCGAGGATGGAAGGCGTGATGCCGCCCGTGGGCTTGGAGAGGCCGCGCATGGTGACCCTGTGCAGCGCCTCGATGTCGATCGCCCGGTAGATGGCCTCGCGCACCCGCCGGTCCTTGAACGGGTTCCTGCCCTTGACGTCGGAATAGACGAGCTCGTCGTGCGCTTGGTCGAAGCCGAAGAAGATGATGCGATTCTCCTCGCCCTCGATGACGCGGATCTTGCCCTGCCTCTTGAGTCGCGCCACGTCCTGGACGGGCGGATCGATGATCAGGTCGACGTTGCCCGAGATCAGCGCGGAAACCCGGGTCGCGTCCGACCTGATCGAAAGATAGGTCACCTCGCTCACGTTGCCCTGGAGCTTCCCCCACCAGTTGGGATTACGTTCCATCACCGTCTTCACGTCGGGCTCGCGCAGCTTGAGCATGTAGGGCCCGGTGCCGTTGGCATGGGTCGAGGCGTAGGACTCTTCCTTGGCGGAGAAGTCGAGAGGCCGCTCTACATGGTTCTTCACGCACCAGGCCTTGCTCATGATCTGCACCAGCGTCGCGTGCTCGAGCATGATCGGATTGGGCTCGGGTAGCTTGAACTCGACCGTGTAGTCGTCGATCTTGCGCGGTCTTCCGAGCGCGGTGGCATAGACGCGGATCTGTGAGCTCGACTCGCTCGCGCGCTGCACGGAGAAAAGCACGTCATCGGCCGTGAACGGCGTGCCGTCGTGGAACTTGACGCCCTTGCGCAGGTTGAAGCGCCAGGTCAATGGGTCGACCTGCTTCCAGTCGGTGGCGAGCACCGGGACGATCTCGAGCTTCTTGCCGCGGTTGACCAGTGTCTCGTACATCTGGCCGTTGATCGCGTTCGTGAGCAGCTCGTTCTGCGAATGGGGATCGATGGTCTGGGGATCGCCCGCGCTCGCCCAGCGGAACGGCTTGGCGTCGACGCCCGCCGCGGCCAGTGCAATCGCAATCGCAAGAAGGATTCGCATGGGCCGCGAGGTTACCCGCCTCAGCCGGCGGACGCTACCGCCGGCGCGGCCGCCAAGCCCGGGAGCCGTGCGCGAAACTCGCGCATGATGAGGAGCAGGCTGATGAGTGCCTGCACGCCCTGGGAGGCGACCGAGAGGTACCAGACCTCGACCAGCCGGAAGGCGGGCTGGGCGGCGAGCCAGATTGCCGGCAGGAGGAAAAGCACGAGCCGCGTCGAACTGCTGAGGAGCGAGGGCCACGTATTGCCCATGCCCTGGAACGTGCTCGAGGCGGAGAACACGAGACCGGCCGCGATGAAGTTCCAGGAGATGATCCGCAGGTACTCGCTGCCGAAAGCGACGACCTTCGCGTCGGCCGTGAAGCCGCGTACAAGGAGCTCGCTCGCCCCTTGGCAGATCAATGTAAGCACCAGCATGACCCCGCAAGTCGCCGATGCGGTTGCCCAGAATGTGCGGCGCACGCGCTCAGGCCGCCGGGCGCCGAAGTTCTGCCCCGCCATGGGCGCCGCGGCGAAGGCGAGCGCCATCGCCGGCAGGAAGATCATCTGCATGATGCGCATGCCGATGCCGAACCCTGCCTGCGCCGCCGCGCCGAAGTCGCGGATGATCCAGTAGACGACCGCCACGTAGATCGCCATCAGGGCAAACTCGCCGCCCGCCGGCAGCCCGACGTTCAGCATGCGGCCCCACGTCGCGAGCCGCGGCCGGAGCTCGGTGCCCATGAACCCGACGTAGTGCTCGAGCCGGGCGAAATAGATCGCGAGCAGCACGACGGCGGCCGCCGTGGCGAGCGAGCTGGCAAGCCCTGCACCGGCTACGCCAAGGGGATGGCCAGTGCCCCACCCGGCGATCAATACCGGCGCGAGAAGCGTGTTGAGCAGCACCGAAGCCGCCTGCACGACCATCGTCGGCTTCACGATGCCCGTGCCGCGCAGGCCGGAGCCCATGGCGACCAGGGCGAACTGCAGTGCGAGGCCCGGGAGGAACCAGTGCAGGAAAGTGACTCCTGCATTCATGGTCGCGTCGTCGGCGCCGAGCGAGCGCATGTAAGCCGGGCCAAGCCCGTAGCCGCCGATCAGCGTCGCCGCGGCGCACACCGCGGAAAGGACGATCGACTGGTTGAAGACATGGTTTGCATCTGCGCGATCGTTGCGGCCTACGGCCTGGGAGATCAGCGCCACCGTGCCGACTGCGAGCATCTGGGTCAGCGCCAGCACCACGAAGAAGAAGTTGCCGCCAGCGCTCACGCCGGCGATGGCCGCATCGCCGAGCTGCGCGACGAAATAGAGATCGACGATGAAGTACAGCGTCTGGAGCGCCATGCCGGCCGCGATGGGAATCGCCATCGCGATGAGCTGTCGCATCACCGACCCTTGCGTCAGGTCCTTCATTTCGGCCAGTGGCGCGTGAAGATGCCGGCGATGCGCGGGTCGGCCTCGACCTTCTCGAGCATGCTGTGGAACGCCGGTCGTTGCTCCTTCAGATGCACGCGCGCTCCCGACCATCGCGACACGGTCGCGGCCAGGAGCTCGAGCGCCCGTGGTGCCGACGGCTGGAACCCGGCGCCGAACCGGTCGGCGAACATCTCCCAGTAGTGGTGCAGCCTGGCCTTCGTCGCCTGGCGGATGCGCTCGCCGGTCGCCTTGTCGCAATCAGCGCAGAAGCGCTCCGGGTAGTCGATGATGCCGATCGCTGCGTAGCAGTTGGCGGCTACGAAGACGAGGCCACGGATCGCCTGCGCCGGCTCGGCCGGCAGCAGCTGGCTCTTCGGGTAGCGCAAGCCGAGCCAGATCAGGATCGCTGCGCTCTCCGTCATCACCGAACCGTCGTCGAGCACGAGCGTCGGGATCTGCGCGAGCGGATTGACGCGCTTCAGTTCGTCCAGCCCCGGCCCAGGCGTCCAGCTCGCCGCCTCAACCGCGCGAAACGGCAGGCTGGCGATCGTCAGGGCGGCCTCGATCGCCGCTGAGCCGGAGCCCTTCGCGCCGTAGAGCGTGAGCATCAGTACTTCCGGCCTTCCAGCACGTAGACGAACTCGTCTTCGAGCGTGTGCCAGTGCCGCACGGAAGATTGCCCGCCCGGCCCGAGCGTCACGAGGTTGACGCCGAGGTTCTTCATGCCGCAGGCGGCGGCGAGCCGCCGCTTGGTGCGATCGCCCATGCG
>DASQGW010000224.1:0-33194 GCA_035632415.1 Burkholderiales bacterium
GCTGGTTCACCTTCGAGCTCGCCAAGGAGCTTCCCTTTACCGCCTTGCTGCGCCAGCTCCGCGGCAAGGACCCGGAGCCCCCGCAATGATTCCTCCCGATCGCGACATCTACGAGGTCGAGAGCCGCATCGCCGAGCGCCGTCACCGCGTCGAAGCGGTGGCGCGGCAGAGCGGCCAAGCTGCGCTCCGGACGCTCGCCTCGCCGTGGGCGCTGGGTACCGCGGCGGTGCTCGGCTTCCTTGCGGCGGGCGGCATCACGCGGCGGCACGAGCACCGCGCGACCCTGTCGCGCAACGAGAAGAAGGCGGCCAAGGTCGGCGGGCTCGCGAGCGTCGCGATGGCCGCGGCGAGCTGGATCATCAAGGCGCAATTCGGCTCGCCGGCCGCGCTCGCCCAGTTCGTCATGTCGAAGGTCAAGAAGCAGCCGCCGCAGCCGGTGCGCGCGTCGCCGCGCGGCGACAGGACCGCTACAGCGACCCGCAGGTAGTCATTCGGCTGATAGTAAGGGCCGGCGGCCGCGGCTAGGCTCGCGATTCGGATGCCGTCTCTTTCGCTTCTCGTAGCGAGGCTTGCACGCATCTCGCGGGCGGCCTACGGCATCGTCGCCGTGCTCGGCGCGGCGGCGATCTGGGGCTGGGTGCTCGGCGTGCCCGCCTTGCGCGATCTCGGCGCGGACTACGCGGCGATGTCGCCGGGCGCCGCGCTCGCCCTGCTGCTGCTCGCGACAAGCTTCTTCGCCGCCGAAGCGGCGCGGCCGCGCAGTGCCGTCGTCGCGGCCGGGGCGGCGGGCGCCATTGCGCTGCTCACGCTTGCCCAGCACTTGCTCGGCGCGCCGCTCGGCATGAGCTTCGACTGGCTTGCCGGGCCCATGGCAGAGATGCGGGCAGAGATGCGGGGAGAGATGCCGGACACGATGTCGGTCGCCGGCTGCGTGACGCTCTTGCTCCTCGCCCTCGTCACGCCGCTCGCGCATGATCGCAAGATCCTCGGCAGCTCGGCGAATGGCATTGCCGCGCTGGCCGTCGGCACGGTGGCGTTCTTCGCGCTGCTCGGCTTGAGCCTGCGGCTGCTGCGCTTCGATATCGCGGCGCCGCTGCTCGGCTTCTCGGCGCCCGCGGCCATCGGCACGATGCTCGCGGCCATTGCGCTCGCCTGCGCGCGGCCGAGCGAATGGCTGCTCGATACGCTCTCCAGCAAGCGCACGGGCGCCGTGGTCTCGCGCTGGCTGCTGCCGGCAGCGGTCGTGGTGCCGATCGCCGTCGGCTGGATGCGTCTCTATGCGGAGCGCGAGGGACTCTTCGGCGAAGCCTTCGGCATGACGCTCTTCACCCTCGTCATGATCGCGTGGTTCAGCTCGCTCATCCTGTGGGTGGCGCGCACGCTCGACCAGGCGGCGGCGCAGCGCGCGCAAGCCGAAGGCGCGGCCACGGAGCAGAGGGAATGGCTGCAGGTCACGCTGGCAAGCATCGGCGACGGCGTCGTCGCGACCGATGCCGCCGGGCGTGTGCGCTTCCTGAACGCGGCCGCCCAGCGCCTCACCGCATGGCGCGCGGCGGAGGCCGCCGGCCGGCCGCTCGAGGAGCTGTTCCAGCTCTTCGACGAGCGCGACGGCGCGCCTTTGCGCAATCCGCTCAAGACGGCCCTCGCGACGCGGGCCGCCGCCGCGGCGGGCGGCGAGCCGGCGCTTCGCGCACGCGACGGCGCCGTGCATCCGGTGACGGTGAATGCGGCGCCGATCCTCGACGGCGGCGGCCTGCTCGGCGCCGTGCTGGTGCTGCGCGAAGTGGCCGCCCAGCGCCAATCCGAGCGCGCGATGCGGGAGGCGTATACCGAGCTCGACCAGCGGGTCGTGCGGCGCACCGCCGCCCTGGAGCGCGCGAGCGCTGCGCTCAGGGAGCGAAATGCCCTGCTGAATGCGATCACCACAAGCACGCCGGACCTGATCTTCGCGAAAGACCGGCAAGGACGCCTGCTGATGGCAAACCCGGCGTGGAGCCAGGCGGTGGGCCAGCGCGCGGAGGAGGCGCTCGCGCTCGACGACAACGAGCGCATCGTGCTGGAAGCGGGGCAGACCATGATCCTCGAGGACCTGGTCGGCGAGCGCACGTATCTCACGACCAAGTCTCCGCTGCGCGACGAGCAGGGACGTGTCATCGGCCTGATCGGCGTCGCGACCGACATCACCGAGCGCAAGAACGCGCAGCGCGAGCTCGAGAAGCTGGTGGTCGCCGAGCAGCGCCTGCGGGCGGAGGCCGAGCGCGCCAACCGCGCGAAGGACGAGTTCCTCGCCATCGTGTCGCACGAGCTGCGCTCGCCGCTCAATGCGCTGCGCGGCTGGAGCCACCTCATGGCGACCACGCGGCCGCTCGACGCCGCGCTGGTCGAGCGCGCCGCCAACGCGATCAAGCGCAACGTCGATCACCAGACGCGCCTGATCGACGACCTGCTCGACACCTCGCGAATCGTGTCCGGCAAGCTCACCATCGAGCGCCGCGTGGTAAACCTCGCCGATACCGTGCTTGCCGCGCTCGATGCCACGCGGCCGCTCGCGGCGGCGAAGGAGATCGACCTGCGCTTCGCGCCGGGCGATCCGGCGACGATGGTGATCGGCGATGCCGGCCGCCTGCAGCAGCTTGCGTCGAATTTGCTCGCGAACGCGGTCAAGTTCACGCCCGACGGAGGGTCCATTACGGTGGCTCTGCACAAGAATGCCGAGCGCGTCCAGCTCCAGGTGAAGGACAACGGCATCGGCATCGCGCCCGAATTCCTGCCGCATGTCTTCGACCGCTTCAGCCAGGCCGACACCTCGGCCGCGCGCCGCGCGGGCGGCCTCGGCATCGGGCTCGCGCTCGTGCGCCACATCGCCCTCCTGCACGGCGGTCAGGTCCGCGCGGACAGCGCCGGCCCGGGCAAGGGCGCCACATTCACCGTGGACCTGCCGGGAGCGCCGGCGGCTGCGATCCTCTCCATCGCCAAGGAGCCGCCGGAGGACCGGCGCCGGTCGACCGCAGGCGCGCTGCGTGGCCTCAAGGTCTGGGTGGCCGACGACGACGTCGATGCCCACGAGGTCGTGGCGCTCACGCTGCGCCAGGCGGGCGCGCAGGTCGAGTGCTTCAATTCCGGCCCGGCGCTTGCCGCGGCGCTCGAAGGCGCGCTGCCGGCGCGCGCGCCGCACGCGCTGCTCATCGACCTCGCGATGCCGGGAGAAGACGGCTTCGAAGCACTGCGCCGCGCGCGGTCCATCGAGCTCGCGTGCGGCAACGAGCGCTACACGCCCGCCATCGCGCTCACCGCATTCACCCAGATCGAGCGCGAGCGCCTGATGGCCGCGGGCTTCGTCGACCGGGTCGACAAGCCCGTCGATGCCGAGAAGCTGATCACCGCGATCCGCGCCGCGCTTCGCACCGAGCAGCGTTCCAGGGCCGTCGTCTAGGAACGCGCGGCCGGGCGACGACCCGCGCCCTGCGCCGGCCCGCCGCTGAATTGCGTACTTAGTACGGAACTTGGCTGCACGCGGTGAGGCCGAGCGTATCGGGACGCTCGAGCGCCGGTCCGAGCGAGCCCACGACGGTGACTTCGAGGCCGTCGAGGAGCCAGCTCAAACCGAGAGCGATCACCGCGCGCCAATGCCAGGCCGACCAGGGCAGGCGGTCCAGTCGCGCCGGAATGTCGGTCTCGAGCATCGGTATAGACTTCGACCATCAAGGAGAAAAAATGATCGGCTTCATCGGGCTGGGCGTCATGGGAGAGCCCATTTGTCGCCACATAGCGTCGAAGAGCGGCAAGGAGGTGCGGGCCTATGACGTAAGAGCCGAGCCGCTCGAGCGCCTCAAGGCGCAAGGCGTGAAGCCCGCCGAAAGCGTGCGCCAGGTCGCCGAGAAATCGGAGATCGTGTTCCTTTCGCTGCCCGGCGCGCTCGAGGTGAAGGAAGTGTGCGTCGGCCGCGCGAGCCTGCTGATCCATCAGCGGCCGGGCACGTACATCGTGGACTTGAGCACCACGCCCGTCGCGCTCACGCGCGACCTCGCGGCGCGCTTCTCGGCGCGTGGCATCCATTTCGTCGACGCGCCCGTGGCGCGCACGCGCGCCGCGGCGGAGGCGGGCAAGCTCGCGGTGATGGTCGGCTGCAAGGAAAACCACCTGCCGCGGGTGAAGCCCTATCTCGATTACTTCGCGACCGATGTCACGCGCTGCGGCCCGCCCGGCGCCGGGCAGGCGATGAAGCTCATCAACAACATGGTGCTTTTCCAGAACGTGCTCGCCGTGGCGGAGGCGCTCGCGGTGATCCGCAAGCTCGGCCTCGATCCGCAGAAGGCGCTCGAGACGCTCGCGAAGGGCTCCGCCGACAGCTTCGCGCTGCGCCACCACGGCATGAAGGCGATGCTGCCGAACGAGTTTCCCGAGAAGGCCTTCTCGGTGGAGTACGCGCTGAAGGACGTGAGCTACGCGCTCGAGCTCGCCAAGATGGCGAAGATCGACCTCGCCGGCCTGAAGACCGCCAAGGCGGCGCTCGAGAAAGCCGCCGCCGCCGGCCACACCGCCGAGTATTTCCCGGTAATTTCGAAACTCATCTAATTCCGGACGACGTCCGGAACTATTCTTTCGCCGTGACCGCCAACCCGCTCGACCTCCGTGCGTGGCTTTCCCAGGTGGAGAAGCTCGGAGAGCTCGAGCACGTGCGCGGCGCCGACTGGAACCTCGAGCTCGGCGCGATCAGCGAGATGAACGTGAAGAAAGCGCTGCCGCCGGCGCTGCTCTTCGACGAGATCAAGGGCTACCCGAAGGGCTTTCGCGTCCTCACCTGCAGCACGTCGAGCCCGCTTCGGCTCTCGTCCATTCTTCGCCTGTCCCTCGAGAAGACGCATCGCGGCCTTGTCGAGGCGCTACGCGGCAAGCCCGCGCAATGGCAGGCGGCCGCACCGAAGTTTCCGGCCGCGGTGGTGAAAACCGGCCCGGCCCTCGAGCATGAGCAAAAGGAAGTCGACATCGACAAATTCCCATCTCCGTTCTGGCATGAGATGGACGGGGGTCGCTACATCGGCACCGGCTGCTCGGTAGTGACGCGGGACCTCGATTCGGAGTGGGTGAACGTCGGCACCTATCGCATGCAGGCGCTCGACCGCAACCACGTCGCGCTCGACATGGTGTCGGGCAAGCATGGCCGCATCCATTACGAGAAGCACAAGGCCGCGGGCAAGCGCTTCCCGGTGGCCGTCGTGCTCGGCGCCGATCCGCTCGGCTACCTCATCTCGGGCATCGAGGTGCCGTTCGGCATGTGCGAATACAACTACATCGGCGCGATCCTCGGGGAGCCCGTGGCCGTGATCAACGGCCCGCTCACCGGGCTGCCGTTCCCGGCCGCCTCCGAGATCGTGCTCGAGGGCCATATCGAGCCGAACGACGAGCGCACCGAAGGCCCTTTCGGCGAGTTCCATGGCTATTACCCCGGCAAGGCGGGAAAGGCGCCGGTGGTGACGGTGGAGCGCGTGTACCACCGCGCGGATCCGATCATGATCGGCAGCCCGCCGGCAAAGCCGCCGAACGACTATTCGTACTCGAAGGCGGTGATGCGCTCCGCCTTGTTGCACGATGCGCTCGTGGCCGCGGGCGTGTCGGAAGTGCGCGCGGTGTGGGCGCACGAGATCGGCGGCGCGCGCATGTTCAATGTCGTCGCCATCAAGCAGCGCTATGCCGGGCACTCGCGCCAGGCCGGACACATCCTGAGCCAGTGCGGCGTCGGCGCGTACATGTCGCGCTATTCGGTGGTGGTCGACGAGGACATCGACCCCTCGAACCTGCAGGAAGTGATGTGGGCCGTGGCGACGAGGACCGACCCGGCGATCGATATCGACATCATCCAGCGCGGCATGGGCTCGAAGAACGACCCGATGTTCGTCGCGTACCCGTACGACGCGCCGTTCAGCTCGAAGGCGATCATCGATGCCTGCCGGCCGTGGGACCACATCGAGGAGTTCCCGCCGGTCGCCGAGGCGAGCCGCGAGCTGCAGGACAAGATCCGCGCGAAGTGGAAGGAGCTCTTTTAGCCCTCGTTACCCTAAGAGACTCTCGATGAAGCGCGGATCCGCCGGCTTCACGAGATGCAGCTCGCAGCCCGCTTCGAGCGACTGGCGCCGGTCGTTCTCGCTGCCGTAGGCGCTGACCGCGATGATGCGGATCGCGTCGCCGTACTCGCGGCGCAGCTCGCGCGCCACCTCGAAGCCGTCGAGCCCCGGCAGCCCGATGTCGAGCAGCACCACGTCGGGGCGGCAGCGCCGCGCCATGTCGAGGGCGAGCGGCCCGGTGGGCGCGACTTCCAGGTGGTGGCCTTTCAGGCCGAGGAACATGCGCAGGGTCTGCGCCTGGTCGTAGTTGTCCTCGACGATCAATACGCAAAGGGGCGGCATGGGCGCAGTACACGCCTGAGCGCTGGAGGCCGTCTACCGCGTTGCGCGAAAACCTGCGAAATCAAACGCTTGTAGTGCCCTTGCTACAAGATGACGCCGTGGCCAGTGACTGCGGCACGGCTTGCCGTGGACTACCGTTCGGCCAAGAACAATGGATATCGACGAGTTCAACCAGAAGCTGGACCAGATCGAGGAGCAGGCGCAGCTCACGCTCGCCGAGTTCCCGAAGACGCTCACGAAGGAGCGCCAGCGGATGATCATCGCGCTGGTGCGCTATATCCGCGCGGAGGCCGAGCGCAGCGTCACATTCCCGAAGCCGGGCGACGAAGTCGAAGCGGGCATGCGCCTGCGCAGCGTCTAGGCCGATGCACTCGCAACCCGCGCCGGAGCTCAAGGCGAAGCTTCAGCAGATCGAGGAGCAGCTGCACCTTGCCATCCAGGATTTTCCCGAGCGCATCGCGGTCGAGCGCCTGAAATTCGTTCTCGCGCTCGCGAAATTCGTGCGCCACCAGATCGACCTCGACGCGACCGTCGAGCAAACCAGCCCCGAGGCAATGCGCCTGCGGCAGCGCGCCCCTCAATAGGCGCTCGCCGCTACTTGGACGTGATGCGGATGTAGCCGCCGCTCTTGCCGAAGCGTTCCGGCTTCGCCCAGGAGAGCACGTCGGTCTCTATGCAGTGGATGCGCACGCGGCGCTTGCCGGTGTCGAGGCGCACGACCTGGATGGTGCGTTTCACTCGCCGGTCGAGATCCTTCCAGCGGGACCCGACCGGAGGATAGGCCTTGCCTTGGTTCGCAGTAGGGAGCATGGCGCCGATTTTAGAGCATGACCTCGACGTCGGCGGCGCCATTTCGAGCAAGCAGGCTGACGGCCACGCTCGAGTCCTGCCGCTTCAGCATCAGGTCGACGGTGGCGCGACCGATCGAAAGGCGCTTTACCGTCATCCAGTCGACGAAGTGCGGCAGTCGCGGCTTGCGCAGCCTGAGCTTGGCCGCGCCGCAGTCGACCTCGATGCCAAGGCAAGCCTGCAGGAGCGCGTAAGGCGCGACGGCGGCCCACGCCTGGGGCGCGCAGGCCACCGGGTAGAGCGTAGGCGCCTTGCCGCGTTTCCTCTCGAAGCCGCAGAAGAGCTCGGGCAGCCGGCGCAGGTGCATGTGCGCGGCCGCATCGAAGAGCGCCGTACTGAGCTCGAGCGCCTCGGCGCAATGGCCGTAGCGTGCGAGCCCGAGGGCGATGATGGCGTTATCGTGCGGCCATACCGAGCCGTTGTGATACGACGCGGGGTTATAACGCCGCTCGCGGCGGTTGACCGTCCGGATCCCCCAGCCGGTGAAGAAGTCGGCATCGAGCAGTCCCTGGGCGAGCCGCGCGCCGCGCTCGGGAGCGGCGATGCCGGTGAAGAGCAGCTGTCCCGCGTTCGACGTGCGCACCGCGCACGGCCGTTTCGCGCCGTCGAGCGCGAGCGCATAAGTGCCGAGCTCGTCATCCCAGAATGCCTGCTCGAACCTGCGCCGCAGGTTTTCCGCCTTGAGCGTGAGCCCCGCCGAGAGGCGCAAGTCGTCCATGTCGGCGGCGAGCCGCGCGGCCACGCGGTACGCGAGATAGACGTAGCCCTGCACTTCGCACAGGGCGATCGGGCCGCTCGCGAGGCTGCCGTCGGCATGGAATAGCGCATCGTCGGAGTCCTTCCAGCCCTGGTTGCGCAGGCCGCTCGAGCGGCGGCGATCGTACTCGATGAAGCCGTCGCCGTCGGCGTCGCCCGAGCGCTCGATCCAGCCGAGCGCGGCGAGGATGTTCGGCCAGATCGCCTGGACCGTGTCGCGGTCGCGCGTGCGCTCCCAGTAGAGGCCCGCCAGCGCCACGAAGAGCGGCGTCGAGTCGATCGACCCGTAATAGCGGCCGAAGGGCACTTCGCCCAGCCGCGCGAGCTCGCATTCCCGCAGCTCGTGCACGATCTTGCCGGGCTCCATGTCGGCCGCCGGGTCCTCGCGGGTGGCCTGGTGCGCGGCAAGAAAGCGCAGCACGCCGCGCGCGAGCGCCGGCTCGATCCACAGCATCTCGAGCGCCGTCAGAAGGCCGTCGCGGCCGAATGGCGTCGAGAACCACGGCACGCCCGCGTACGGGTAGGCGCCCTGCGGCGTGTCGGTCATGAGCATGGCGAGATCGGCGCTCGAGCGCTCGAGCACGCTGTTCAACACGGCGCTCGAGCTCTCGAGGGCCGGCGCGTCCTCGCGCGCCGCGGTGAGGGCGCGCCGTGCGACGCGCCGCATGACGAAGAAGCGTCGCTCGCCCGGGGGCGCGACGTCGCCCTCGAGGCACTGCACCGTCAGCGCGATCGGCCGGCGCTCCCGCGAAGCGAGCTCGAGCTCGAATTCCGCCCGTCCTTCGGCCGCTTCGGCGGTGAGCCGCGCGGGCCTCGGCGCGAACGAGAGGCGCGTGGTGCGCGGCACACCGTCGAGCGACTCGTAGTCGAAGCAGACTTCCGCCCCTGCGGTGCGCGCGCGCACGGCGCCGCGGCGCGCGCGCCGGTAGCCGCGGATCTCGAAGAGGTCGGCGAAGTCGGCGGCGAAGTCGAGCGCGAGATGCAGCCGCCGCGACGTGTCGCCATAGCTCGCCACCGTGAAGAGCTCATAGCAGGCCGCCTCCCAGAGGAACTTGGCGCGGGCCACGTGGAAGGTGTCCTTGGCGAGCGCGAGGCGGCCTTCGGCGTCGAACAGGTCCGGATTGGTGAGATCGACATCGAGCATGACGTTGTCGGGCTGCACCGTCGAGGAAAGCACCATCGGGCGGTGTCCCTCGAGCGTGAAGCGCAGCCGCGAAAGGAAGCGGGTGTCGTGGTGGAACAGTCCCGCCGGGCTATGCTCGAACTCGAGGATGTCGCCGAACTCGTCGAACAGGGCAAAGCTCGGGCCGTGCTTGAGCGTGCGCCGGCTCGACGCCGCGAGCGAGACGACGCCCGGCACGAGGACCGGCGCGGTGAGAGCGCTCTCTCTTTTCATACCGCGGCCATCGCGCGGCGTCGGCCCAGCGCCCGGTAGACCGAGAGATAGTCCTGCGCCATGCGCGCGGCGGAGAAGCGCTCCTCGAAGCGCCGGCGCACGGCGAGCCGGTTGAGCTTCGGCGCGCGCTCGAGCGCCGCCACGGCCGCCTCGACCGAATCGACGAGGAAGCCGGTGCGCCCGTCCTCGACCACTTCCGGCACCGACCCATGCGGCCAGGCGATGACCGGCGTGCCGCAGGACATGGCCTCGATCATGGCGAGGCCGAAGGGCTCCGGCCAGTCGATCGGAAAGACGAGCGCGATGGCGTTGCCGAGGAAGGCCGGCTTCTGCTCCTCGCTCACTTCCCCGGCGAACTCGATGCCCGGCGCGGCGAGGAGCGGCACGATGTTGGCGCGGAAATGATCCTCGTCCTCGCGATCGACCTTGGCGGCGATGCGCAGCCGCACTCCGGCGCGCCGCGCGATCTCGATCGCGCGGTCGAGCCCCTTCTCCGGAGAGACGCGGCCGAGGAACGCGAAGTAGCCGCCGCGCGCGGGCTGATTGAACGCCGGATTGAACGGGCAGACTTCCTCGGCGAGCCCGTGGTGCACCGTGCCCACCCAGTTGGCGAAGGGCACCGGTGCGCGCTGGCTTTCGGAAATCGAGACGAGCGGCATGTCGCGGAACTCGCCATAAAGCGCGGTGAGCTCGGCGAGATCCAGCCGCCCGTGCACCGTGGTGACGGTCTTGCGCCCGAGCGGGCGAAACAGCGGGAAGTGCAGGTGCTCGATGTGGAAGTGCAGGATGTCGAACTCGTGCGCGCGGCGGCGCACCTGCTCGAGCTTCGCCGCCGTCTCCGAATCGCCGCTCGCGAAAAGGGTGACGTCGTGCCCGAGGCGCACCAGCTCCTCCGTGAGATAGGACACCACGCGCTCCGTGCCGCCGTACAGCTTGGGTGGGACGCTCTCCGCAAGCGGTGCGATCTGCGCAATCTTCATCGGAACCCGAGACTGGTTTGCAATTCGCGTGCCGGGCGCGTGGCTTGCTCGCGGGGTCTACGGCATAATGCCGCTGCCCAAGAAAAGACCCCCCTTCGAACCCACGATGCAGATCGAGGCGGTGAAAACCGCGTACCGCCGCTATGCGGCGGTCTACGATGCGGTCTTCGGACCGGTGCTCCAGCCGGGCCGCAAGGCGGTGATGCAGGCGCTGCGTCTGCGCCCCGGGGACCGGGTGCTGGAAGTGGGCGTCGGCACCGGGCTATCCCTGCCGCTTTATCCTCGCGAGGTCACCATCACCGGCATCGACGTGTCGCGCGAGATGCTGGAAAAGGCGCGCCGCCGGGTGGCGCGCCGGCATCTGGGCAACGTCGAGGCGCTGCTCGAGATGGATGCGCAGTCCATGAGCTTCCCCGATGCGAGCTTCGACAAGGTGGTGGCGATGTATGTCGTCTCCGTCGTCGAGCGGCCGGCGCGGCTGCTGGAGGAATTGCACCGCGTGTGCCGCCCGGACGGCGAGATCTTCCTCGTGAACCACGTGCGCTCCGAGAACCGCTTCGTCGCCGCGATGGAGAAAGGCCTCGCCCGCTTCTCCGACAAGCTCGGCTTTCACCCCGATTTCGAGCTGCGCGACATGGTGTCCGGGCCCGATCAGCTCACGGAGCTCTCGCGCATCAATTTCTTCTGGAAGGTGATGCGTCTGAAGAACGGCGTGGCGCACCGCCTTCCCTGATCGCGAAGAGCGGCGCCGCCGCGAGTCCCTGCAGCACCGCCGAGAGACCGTAAAGAAGCCCCGTCACCGTCGCCTGCTCGGGCGCAACGCCTAGCACTCCGAGCACGACCACTGCGCCGATCTCGCGCGCGCCGAAGCCGCCCCAGCCGAGCGGCAGCGCGCCCATGATGAAGATCGGCGCCGCCGCCGCGAGCATCGCGGGATAGGCAAGAGGAACGCCGGCGGCGTAGCCGCAGAGCCAGAGCGCCGCCGCCGAGAAGACCTGCACGAGCACCGAGAGCCACACCGAGCGCAGGATCGGGCCTTCGGACTCGAGCGCCTGGCGTCGCGCGTTCTCCACCCGCGCGACCGGAAGCGGCAGCCACGGCAACGCCAGCGCCGCGACGAGGCCGACGATATACACCCAGGTTTCCCTGCCGGCAGGCACGAGACCCAAAGCAAGCGCCGCCATCAACGAGACGAGCGAGGCGGCGCACAGGATCCAAAGGCCGCTCAGCCGGTCGAGCAGGACCGAGAGTCCCGCGCGCAGCATCGGGTTGCCCGGCTGCTGGGAGAGCTGGTAGCTGCGCAGCAGATCGCCCGACACGGTCGCGCCGGGCAGCAGCACGTTCATCGTCATGCCCCGGAAATACATGCGCGCGAGCGGCGCGAGGCGTGCGGCGAGGCCGAGGCCGCGGGCGATGGCCGCCCAGCGCGCCGCGGAGAAGAGGTTGGAGACGACCGAGGCGGCCACGGCGGCGAGAAACCACCGCACATCGATCGCGGCGAGCTCGCGCGCGAGCTTCGCCGGATCGGCATACCACACGACGGCGGCGAGGAGCACTGCGCCGACGACGACCCGGCCTGCGGTCTTCAGATATCTTTTCTGGGCTGGCGCCGGAGCAGGTATTGCGGCCGTCCCTGGGGCTCGTGGTAGATGCGGGTGAGGAGCTCGCCGATCAGCCCCGTCGCGATGAGCTGCACGCCGATCAGCGCGAGCAGCACGCCGAGCAGCAGCAGCGGCCGCCCGCCGATATCGTGGCCGAGCGCCAGCTTCTCGGCGGTGAGCCAGGCGAGGATCAGAAACCCCGCGGCGCCGAGCGTGAGTCCCACGCCGCCGAAGGCCTGCAGCGGACGGTGCAGGAAGCGCATCAGGAACTTGATCCAGAGGAGATCGAGCAGCACACGGAAAGTGCGGTCGATGCCGTACTTCGATTCGCCGCGCGTGCGCGCATGGTGCCGCACGGGCACTTCGACAATGCGCGCGCCGACCTCCGCGGCGAGCGCCGGAATGAAGCGGTGAAGCTCGCCGTAGAGCCTCAAGCCGCGGATGACGTCGGCGCGGTAGACCTTGAGCGCGCAGCCGTAGTCGTGCAGCTCGACCCCCGTCACGCGCGAGATGACCTTGTTCGCGACCATCGACGGGAGCTTGCGCGAGACCGCGCGGTCCTGCCGGTCCTTGCGCCAACCCGAGATGACGTCGATTTGCGGCTGCTGGTCCATCATCTTCAGGAGCTCCGGCACATCGTCGGGCTCGTTCTGCAGGTCGCCGTCGAGCGTGACGATGATCTCGCCTTGCGCCGCGTCGAAGCCTGCCTGCAGCGCGGCCGATTGGCCGTAGTTGCGGATGAGGTAGAGGGGCTTCAGCCACGGCCGCTCTGCGCCCAGTCGCTCCAGCGCCGCCGCCGAGCCGTCGCGCGAGCCGTCGTCGACGAGAATCAGCTCGAAGCTCTTGCCGGACCTTTGCATCGCCGCGCCGACGCGCGACACGAGATCGGCAAGGTTCGCCTCCTCGTTGTAAACGGGGATGACTATGGAGACTTGCAGTGCCGGACTATCGGCTCGCACGCCTCAGTCTAAGCGCCGCAGCCGCCAGGCAGCAAATGCCGATCACCCGCTGAAGAGGAATCGCTTGCGGATAGTCGTCCGGATAACCCAGGACCAGCGCGATGGCGCACGCGCCAAGAAGCGCGGCGAGGATCCATTGCACCCACGCGCGCTCGCCAAAGCCTCGAGTTTTCTCTCCCAGCCAGACAGCCGCCACGGCGGCTAGCCAGCCGCCGAAAGCGCCCGCCAGGATGTCGAGCGGCCAGTGCACGCCGACGACGGGGCGCGAAATCGCCACCAGTGCAGCGAGCGCGATGATGCCGGCGATCGCCGCACGCGAGGCGAGGCCGAGAGTCAGCAGCCCGGCGAGCGCGAAGGCCGTGGTGGCATGGCCGGAAGGAAAGGAATGCGCCTTGTACAGGCGGCCGATGACGTGCACCTGATCGCCGAGCACGGCCGGCGGCCGCGGCACATCCAGGATCGGCTTCAGGCCGTGCACCCACAGGGTGCCAAGCACCGCCAGGAACGCGAGCGCCCACAGGAGATCCGGGCGGCGGCGCCACAGCAGGAGGCACAGGGCGAAGGCCACGGTGCCGTCGCCCAGCACCGTGACGTTGGCCCACCCCGCGTCGCTGGTCGCGGGTCCGAGCTTGTTGAGGAGCAGGAAGAGCGGCGCGTTGGCATCCAGCGCCGCGACCGCGACGAAGAGCGCCAGCGCGAGCGCCGGCACGAGCCAGCGCTTCAAGCGCGGATTCTCGCGAGCACGATGCCGCGCTTCGAGTAAAGGAGCTCGAAGGTGAGCGCACCGGGCAGCTCGCTCAGGCGATTCGCCTTGGTCACGATGACGTCGCCGGGCCGCGGCTCGCGGCTGGGCGTCGGCGCGCCGCGATAGACGCTGAAGCTCGGCGCGTTCAGGCGCCAGAGGATCGGCTGCAGGTGCCGCTCGCGGCAAATGAGCGCCGCTTCCTTGATGGAAGCCTGCTGCGCGTAGCCGAGGGCGGGGACGACGAGCGTCGACAGCGCCGCCACGGCGGCGAGCCCGAACACGGCGAGCTTGCGCGGCAGCGGCGTCGTGCGCTCGAGCATGGCGAAGACGACAAGCGCGCCGAGCACGCCGAGGAACGCGAAGTAGAGCGTGTCGAAGCGATCGAGCGCTGCGGCGATCACGTCGCGGTAGTACGCATCGGCTATGTGCTCGAGCCCGTAGTGCAGCACATAGGGCAGGGCGATCAGCGCGAGGAAGAAGCCGAGCACCGGCAGCATCGGCCAGAACGCGCCCTTCATATCGAAGCCGTGCACCGCCATCAGCAGGACGAGCCCCGTGTAGCCGTAGAGGACGTAGTGGGGCAGCTTGGTTCCCGATAGTGAAAAGAACACGAACACGAACAGGAACCAGACGAGCAGGTAGAGCTGCAGGTCATCGCGCCAGATCGTCCTCACGCGCTGCGCGACCGGCACCAGGAGCGCGGTGAAGGGAAGGGTGAGGAGGATCATCACCGGGAAGTAATAAAAGAGGCTCCCGGCATGCCCGGAAACCGGACCGGTAAATCGCCCGACGTTGTGCTTCATGATGAAGCCGTCGATGAACCCTCGGCCTTCCTTGAGGAGGATCACCACGTACCAGGGTGCGGCAATGGCGAAAAGGACAAGGAGCGCGCGCCAATCGAGAACTGCGCGCGCCCACGTCCGGAGATCGCGCCGCAGCCAGCAGAAAACGAGCGTCACGGCAAACGGCACCAGGATCGCGATCGGTCCCTTCGCCAGGACCCCGAGACCGATGGCGGCGTGCGTGGCGTAGAGCCATTTGCGCTCGCCGGTCGAGAGGTTGAGCCACGCGGCGAACATCGCGGCGGCGATGAGCAGGTTGAGCAGCGCATCGGCGGTCGCGGCGCGGCCGATGATGTAGACGCCGAGCGAAGCCGCGAGCAGCGCCGCCGCGAAGAGCGCGCGGTCCACACCATAATGGCGGCGGGCGAAAAGGTAGGTGAGCCATGCCCAGGCGCTCGCACAGAGCGCCGAGGGCAGCCGGAACGCCCATTCGCTCGGCCCGAGCGCAGCCACGGCAGCGGCCTGGAGCCAGTAGACCAGGATCGGCTTGTCGTAGCGCGGGACGCCGTTGAGGTAGGTCGAGAGGAAGTCCCCGCGCTCGAACATCTCCATCGTGGCCTGGCTGAAGGCGCCTTCGTCGACGTCGAAGAGCGGCGCCGTGCCGAGCATCCAGAAGAAGCTCGCCAGGACCACTGCGACCGCCAGCCAGCGCGCCACGCTTTCCTTCATGCCGCGCGGGATTCTACGCGCATGCCCTTTGCTACCATTGGGGCTCTGGAGGTCGCCATGTTCGGACGCTTGCACCATGTTGCCTACCGCTGCAAAGACGCGCAGCGCACCGTCGATTTCTATACGAAGGTCATCGGGCTCAAGTACGTCGCCGGTCTTCTGCCGCCGGAGAACAACAAGCCGACGTGGCCGCTGAACGAGCCGGGCAAGCCCGCGCGCAAGGTGGTCGGCGAGGAAGCCGACTCGATCCACATCTTCTTCGAGCTCGGCGACGGCAGCTACCTCGCGTTCTTCGACGTGCCGGGCGGGGGCGACGACAGCAGCGATCCGACGCCCTGGTGGGTCAAGCACATCGCTTTCGAAGTGCCCGACATGAAGGCGCTGCTCGATGGCAAGGCGCGCCTGGAGGCTCACGGCGTGCAGGTCCTTGGCCCCAAGGACCATGGCCTGTGCCAGTCGATCTACTTCATGGACCCGGACGGCCACCGCCTGGAGATGGCCGTGCGCACCGAAAAGGCCGACACCTGGCCGAAGCTCGAGAAAGATGCCGGCAAGGAGCTCGCGCGCTGGAACGAGCTCAAGCGCCGCAAATACGGTCCGTTGCCGAAGCCGGTCGAGAAGATCCCGGCCATGCCGGCCGACAGCACTATCGCCCCGGCGTAACCTCGGACATCAAGGCGAGCGGGTTGCCGTCGGGATCGGTGAACTCGGCGAGCCAGAGCTCCATCTGCGGCGTGCGATGCACGACGTGCGGCGCGGCTCGGAACTTGACGCCTCTCCCCTCGAGCTCGGCGTGCACGCCCTTGATATCCGGCACGCGAAAATAGATCGCTGATCCGCGCTGCGCCTTCTCTCCCGGCGGCAGCACGCCGACGAGGAGGCGCACCGCGCCGCACATGAAGAACGCCATCTGCGGCGGCGCCGCGAAAAGAAAGGGCAGCCCGAGCACGTCGCGGTAGAACGCCACGCCGCGATCGAAGTTGTCGACCGGAATCATGAGCTGCCCGATGCTCGCGTCGGCCAAGTTCATCGCAGGCGTCAGGATACCGTTACCGCTGATGAGCGCCAGCCGCGCGTAGAATGCGCGCGCCTTGATCCGGTTCTCGAACGTCACTCTCGCGCGCGGCGCGAAGGTTCTCCTCGAAGGCGCGGACCTCACCCTCCACCAGGGCGAGCGCGTCGGCTTGATCGGCTCGAACGGCTCCGGCAAGTCGAGCTTGTTCGCGCTGCTGCGCGGCGAGCTGCACACCGACAAGGGCGAGGTCGAGCGGCCCGGCTACTTGCGCATCGCGCAGGTCGCGCAGGAGACGCCGGCGCTCGATCGGCCGGCGACCGAATACGCGATCGACGGCGACGCGGCGCTGCGCGGCCTCGAGGCCGAGCTGGCGCTCGCCGAAGCCGCGGACGACGGAACGCGCATGGGCGAGCTGCACGCGGCGCTCGCCGACGCCGACGCATATACCGCCCGCTCGAGGGCCGAGACGCTCCTCCTCGGGCTGGGCTTCGGCAAGGCCGAGCTCGAGCGGCCGGTGGCGAGCTTCTCGGGCGGCTGGCGCATGCGGCTCAACCTCGCGCAGGCGTTGATGTGCCGCTCGGACCTGCTCTTGCTCGACGAGCCGACCAACCATCTCGATCTCGATGCGATCGTCTGGCTCGAGGATTGGCTCAAGCGCTATCCCGGCACGCTCATCGTGGTATCGCATGACCGCGATTTCATCGACGGCGTCGTCGAGACCATCGTGCATATCGACGCCCGGCGGCTGCGCCGCTATAGCGGCAATTATTCGGCATTCGAGGCGCAGCGCGCGCAGGGCCTCGTCCTGCAGCAGGCGCAATACGAGAAGCAGCAGCGCGAGCGCGCGCACCTGCAGTCCTTCATCGAGCGCTTCCGCGCCAAGGCGACCAAGGCTCGCCAGGCGCAGAGCCGCATGAAGATGCTCGCGCGCATGGAGGAGCTTGCGCCGGTGCACGCCGCAGCGCCGTTCTCCTTCGAGTTCCGCGATCCCGAGCGCTCGCCGGATCCGCTGCTCGTGCTGGAAGACGTCGCTGCGGGCTATGAAGAGCGCACGGTTCTGAGCGGCGTGACGCTCACGCTCCGAGCGAGCGAGCGCATAGGCCTCCTCGGCGTGAACGGCGCGGGCAAGAGCACGCTGATCAAAACCATCGCCGGCGTGCTGCCGCCGCGCGCCGGCAGCGCGGTGGTGAGCAAAGGCCTGGTGGTGGGCTACTTCGCGCAGCACCAGGTCGAGATGCTGCGCGACGACCAGTCGCCGCTCTGGCACCTGTCGAGGCTCGCCGCCAACGTGCGGGAGCAGGAGCTGCGCGACTATCTCGGCAGCTTCAACTTCCCGGGCGACATGGCGAGCGGCCCGGTCGAGCATTTTTCCGGCGGCGAGAAGGCGCGCCTCGCGCTCGCCCTCATCGTCTGGCAGCGCCCCAATCTCCTGCTGCTCGATGAGCCGACGAACCACCTCGAGCTCGAAACGCGCGAGGCGCTGACCGTGGCGCTCGCGCAGTTCGAGGGGACGCTCGTGCTCGTGTCGCACGATCGGCACCTGCTGCGCGCGAGCACGGAGCAGCTCGTGATCGTGCGCGACGGCCGCGTCGCGGCCTTCGACGGTGACCTGGACGACTACCGCGCGAGCCTGCTCGAGCGCGCTGCGCCGGTCGCGAAACCGGCGCCGGCGAGGCAAGCTCCTCCTCGCAAGACGATCTCTAAGAAAAATTTACAAAGCCGGATCCAGCGCCTCGAGGAGCAAATGAAGCGGCTGGGCGTCGAAATCGCCGCCGTCGAAGCGCGTCTCGGCGATCCGGCAACCTACGGGGACGGAGAGGCTTACAAGGCGCTTGCGGCAGACCAGGCTTACCTGCGGCGCGAGCTCGAGGAGCTCGAAGCCGAGTGGCTGGCGAAGCAGGCGGAATTGGAAAACTGAAGCAAACCTAAGGCGGAAGGTTAAGAAGCCGGTGTAAAGTGGCGCCTGCAGCCGCATGGCCGGCGGCTGCCAAGCCGGAAGGGGGGGCCATGCTGGGCAGGTGGAGTGTGCTCGCCGTTTCGACGGTGCTCGTGCTGTGCGCGACCGCGCACGCACAGACGCAGGTTGCCGGAATCGTCCCCCCGATCGGCAACATCGGCGCACCGCACGAGAAGAACCTGGCCGATCTGCTCGACCAGGGCAAGCCCGAAGATGCCGCCCGCTACTGGGGCGAGAACCGCTCCTACTTCTGGGACAACGCCGAGCCAAACAAGGCGCTGCTCGCTCGCCTGAAGAGCGCGGTGAACACGCCGCACGAGGCGCGCATGGCCGAGGCCGAAGCGCTGCTCAAGCCTTTCGCCGGGCAGCCGCAGCCGATCACCGAATGGGCCGGCGTCATCAAGGCGCTCACGGCGGCGCGCCTCGAGCTCGACTCGTATCGCTCGCTGCCCATCGCCGTCGACGACTCGCTGCGCAGCGACAAGTTCATCGCGCTCGACGGACTCGTCGCCGAGGTGACGCAGCTCTACGTTGCAAACGCTCCCGCGGCGTTTGCGCAGTACGACCACTTCAGCATGCCGCCTTTCACGCGTACTTATCCCGTCGAGGTGCCGGACGAAGTCATCGCCGCCGGCTACCTCGCGCTCAAGCCGAAGCTCGAGACCGCGACCGCGGCGCAGATCGCCAAGTTCACCGAGACCTACGGCAAGGTACTGACCGGCAAGCAGCGCGAGGAGCTCACGGGCTACGCCACGGCCGCGCGCTATCGCGAGCTCGTCCCCGACGGCCGCCTGAGCGCCGAGGCCGCAGCCAAGGTGATCGGCGAGATCATGGCGGGTCGCATCGATGCGGCAACGCTGCCGGTGCGATTCAACTTCTACTGGTCGCAGGACGCGGCGAAGGGGGCGGAAGTCCCGGTCGCGCTGAAGCCGCCGGCCAACATCACGATGAGCGAGGTGCAGCGCAAGGAATTGCCGGGCAAGCTGCCCAGCTCTGACGTGGTCGTATTCATCGACGTCGACCGGCCGACGCTCAGGAAGGAGACTCGCAACACGCGGCGCGAATATTCGCGCTTCAAGTCTTCCGAGCGCCAGGTGCTGAACCCGGCGTACCTCGACGCACAGGCCGCCGTGCAGCAGAAGCAGCTCGAGCAGATGCGCGCCGAGAGCGGCGGCGGGCTCTCGTTCTCGCTCGACCCGATCCAGCTGGTCGCGGGCCTCGCGAAAGAGGCCTACACGCAGGCGAAGACGATGGTGGCGAAGAACAACCTCAAGGCCGCGCAGGACAACCTCGCCAACACGCCGCGCATGCTGACCGAGGACGTGATGGCCGATTACCAGTACACGATCTCGGACGTGGAGCTCACGCGCCGCGTCCCGCTCGCCATCTATGTCATCGATGTGAAGACCGGCGGCTACTTCAAGCAGACCACCGAGATCACGGAGAAGCAGCGCTTCGAGGCGGTGTCCGACCTGCACCCGCGCGACCCCGACCGCGACCAGATCCTCGCGCGCTTCCCGCCGGCGAAGGCGATGGACGACTATGTCGCCACGCCGGTCGGCGTCGAGAGCGGCGTCATCCTCGCGACCGCGCTCGGCGTCGTCAAGGGCGACGTCGCGACGCAGCCGATCGCGACGCTGTCGCAGGACATCGAGCGCGGCGCCGTGGTCGCGCCGCTCGCCCTCGCGCTCGCTGCGCCCGGGAGCTGCGACGCCTATTTCGACAGCTTCGTCGACCAGCTCAAGCTCGGTCGCTGCGCGGCCGAAGCCGAGAACCTGAAGGGCTTGACCGAAGCGATCGGCGGCGCCTCGCGCGGCGTCGCCGAAACGGGCATCCTCACCACCACGCGCACGCCCGACCTGTACAAGATCGTGCCGACCAACGACGATCGGTGGGTGACCGCGAACGAAAGCGCACAGCCCAACTGCGGCGCGCCGATCGCGGTGCGCAATCCGCAGGACGCCTTCATGGAGTGCGTGCGCATGATCTCGTGCGGGTCGCGCACGGCGGCCTGCGGTCGCGAGCTCACGCGGCAGAACCGCGGCATGGCGTGTCCCGAAGCCATGCAGCGCTGCATGGTGGTCTACCCGATCCCGCAATAAGCTGGGCCCGATCAGCAAGCCAGGCGCTTTCGGCAGCGTGGGCACTCTGCTGCTTGCCGGCTGGGCCGCGCTCGCCCCGCAGCCCATGGCTTGGGTGTATGTCGCGGCCGTGGCGGCCTTCGAGCTCTGGCTCTTGCGGCGCAGCCGCGCGCTGGGCGACGAGCCGGTGGCGGTAGACGCGGAGCCTTATCGTTTCACGGCCGATGAGGCGCGGCTTGTCGGCCGCTATCGCTTCTACTTCACTTATCCCGCGCTCGCGCGCGACTGCTCCTCGGTGCTGTCGGCCGTCGGTCTCTCGGGCATCGTGCTCGGGCTGTGGCTGACCTACAAGCAGGCTTTTCTGCCGGCTGCGCTGGTCGGCGCCAACCTTTTCGCCGTCACGCGCTTCACGAAGGTGCTGGCTCCGCTCATGGCGCTGCGCCTGGCGGCCTCGCGAGGCGACCGCAATGCGCTTCTCATGCTCGAGGGGCACGACCCCGCATGGGCCAAGATCCGCGCCGGTAACAGTCGGGACGAGAGGGGCGAGCGTAAAATGCACGGATGAACGCGCCGACCAAGACTGAAGACCGATTCCACCAGCTCATCCACCAGAACCACATGTGGGGGCTGTGGGAAATCGCGAGCCAGATGACGCCGCATCCGCGGCCCGAAGCCGTTGCCCACCAGTGGAAATGGTCGCTGCTCAAGGAGGTGGTGAAGCAGTCCGCCACCGCGGTGCCGGTCGGCGACGAGCGCCGCGCCATGCAGCTCTTCAATCCGGGCTTGAACGGCCAGTGGGCTACCACCAACACGCTGATCGCCGCGGTCCAGGTCCTGCTGCCCGGCGAGATCGCACGCGCGCATCGCCATTCGCCGGCCGCCATCCGCTTCATCATCGAAGGGGGCGGCGCCTACACGGCGGTCGAGGGCGAGAAGGTCATCATGCATCCGGGCGACTTCGTCCTCACGCCAAGCTGGCAATGGCACGACCACGGCAACGAGACGAAGGAAACGATCGTCTGGATGGACGGCCTCGACGTGCCGCTGACGAAGGCGCTGAACGCCATCTTCTTCGAAATGGGCAAGGATTTCAGGGCTGCGGAGACGAAGCCCGTCAATGGCTCGAAGGCGCTCTACGGCCACGGCACGCTCGCTCCCACCTGGACGAAAATGAGGGACACGGAGCGCCCTCGCTTCTCGCCGCTGATGCTCTACTCGTGGGACCAGACCGCCGAGGCGCTCCACGGCCTGCGCGAGCGCGACGGCTCGCCTTACGAGGGCATCTCGCTCGAGTACACCAACCCCCAGACCGGCGGTCCGGTCATGCCGACCATGTCCTGCCGCGTGCAGATGCTGCGCAAAGGCGAGAAGCTGAAGCCGCGCCGCGTCACGGGCAGCTCGGTGTTCCACGTCGTGCAGGGCAGGGGACGCTCGATCATCGAAGGCAAGACCTTCGACTGGGAGAAGGGCGACATCATCGCGCTGCCTTCCTGGGCGGAGCACGCCCACGCCAATACCGGCACGGAAGACGCGATCCTCTTCTCGATCAGCGACCGCCCGGTGCTCGAGGCGCTCGGCTTCTACCGCGAGCAGACTGAATAATTCCGTACTAAGTACGGGTTTCCAGCTCTGGCGAGGAAGGCTGCGCCTCACGAGCGCGCTCGTGATGCTCGCGTTCGTGATCACGCACCTGAGCGCGCACAGCACGCTCCTCATCTCGCTCGATTTCGCGCAGGACGCCCTGGTGCAGCTCATGCGTCCGTGGCGCAGCGCCGTTGGCACGGCGCTCCTCCTGACCGCGTTCCTGCTCCACTACTCAAACGCGCTGTGGTCGATCTATGAGCGACGCTCCCTTCGGCTGACGCGCTGGCAGTGGGCGCAGCTGGGCTTTGGGCTATGCATCCCGCTGCTGCTTGCCCTGCATGTCGCGAGCACGCGGCTCGCCGAGGCATTGCTCGGTACCGACAACTATTACACCTCGGTGCTCGCGCTGCACTGGGTGCTCGCGCCACAGCTCGCCGTGCTCCAGGTGACGGCATTGCTCACGGTCTGGATCCACGCTTGCATCGGCATCCATTTCTGGCTGCGCACGAAGCTCTGGTATGCAGACTGGCGCATCGCCTTCTTCGCGGCTGCGCTGCTCCTGCCGACGCTCGCCCTCACCGGATACGTGAGCGCCGGCAACCAGGTCCTGCGCGAGGCGGCGAGGAATGCCGACTTCGTCAAGAACGCCCTCGGCGATTCCAACATCACGACCGAGACGCTCGCGGCATCGAACCGCATCGCCGCGACGCTCGTATTGACGCACCTCGGCTTGCTCGCGCTCGTCTTTGCGGCGCGCGCCGTGCGCCGGCGCATCTACGAGAGCCGGCGTCCCCCGCTGCTCGCGCATCCTTCCGGCCAGCGCTTGCCGATCCACCCCGGAGCCACCGTGCTCGAGACGCTGCGCGAGCACGGTATCCCGCACGCTTCGGTTTGCGGCGGGCGCGGGCGCTGCACGACCTGCCGCATCCAGGTGAGCCGCGGCCTCGACAGCCTGCCGCCGCCGAACGAGCTCGAGGCGCAGGCGCTCGCGCGGATCGCGGCGACCCCGGGGATGCGCCTGGCCTGCCAGATCCGGCCGAGCGCCGACGTCGCCATCACGCCGCTCTGCGCTGCAGACGCCTCGGCCGCCGACGGCTACGTGCCGGGCGGGCTCGAAGGAGCCGAGCGCCTGATCACCGTGATGTTCGTCGATCTGCGCGGCTCCACCACCCTGGGCGAGGCGAAGCTCCCGTATGACGTGCTCTTCATCCTGAACCGGTTTTTCTACGAAATGAAGCAGTCCCTCGAGGCCACCAATGGACACTACTCGCAGTTCACGGGCGACGGACTGATGGCCCTGTACGGACTGCACGCCGCCGATCCGGCGACCGGGCCGACCGACGCGCTGCGCGGCGCGCGCGAGATGCTGATCCGGGTGGCGCAGCTCAACCGGCAACTGAAGGACGAGCTGCCGCAGCCGCTCGCGATCGGCATCGGCATCCACTACAGCGAGGCGATCGTCGGCGCGATGGGGCCGCCGCGCTCGCAGATCATCACCGCGATCGGCGACACGGTGAACACGACGGCGCGCCTCGAGAGCCTCACCAAGGAATACGGCTGCCCGCTCATCGTCTCGCGCCGCGCGGCGGAGGTGGCGCGGCTCGACCTCGCCGGGCATACCGTGCATGAAGCGCCGGTCAAGGGCCGCGTGCAATCGGTCCAGTTCATCGCCTTGTCCGACGTCCCGGCGCGTTAATCGCATTACAATTTCGCGCGATGCTCCAGCGCGCAATCGCCGTCCTTAGCCTCGTCCTGGCAGCCTGCGCCCCGCTGCCGAAGCTCAATCGCGCGCCGGCCGGCATCCTGCACGACGAGCTCTTCGCCGCGCCGTCGAGGCCGGTCGACGCGAAGCAGGTGTTCGCGTTGAGCGACGCGATGAAGACCTACTTGCGGGACGAGCTTGCGGTGCAGCAGTTCAAGGGCACCCGCCAAGCGCTGATCGATGCCGTGAGCCAGGGGCAGCTGAAGCTCGAGTACGACAGCGTCATGACGCGCAACGCCGCCGAGGCGTTCGACGCGAAGGCGGGCAACTGCCTGTCGCTCGTCATCATGACTGCGGCCTTCGCCAAGGCGATGAACATCGAGGTGCAGTACAACAGCGCGCTCTTCGGCGACCAGTGGAGCCGCGATGGCAACGTCTATTTCCTCAACGGTCACGTCAATGTGACGCTGGGCAAGCGCGATTTCGACCCGCAAACGCTCTACGACAACGCCGCATCGCTGACGATCGACTTCCTCCCGGGGCAGGAGATCCGCGGCCTGCGCTCGATGCCCATCAGCGAAAAGACCATCGTCGCGATGTTCATGAACAACCGCGCAGCCGAAGCGCTGGTGCGCGAGCGGCTGGACGACGCCTACTGGTTTGCGCGCGAGGGTATCGGCCAGGATCCCGGGTATTGGGCCGCCTATAACACGCTCGGCGTGATCTACCTGCGCCATGGCAACCCGCAGCTGGCCGAGCCGGTCTTCCGGCGCGTGCTGCAGTCCGATCCGTCGAACACGCGCGCTCTTGCCAACCTCGCGCTCACGCTGGGCAAGCTCGGGCGCGAGGCCGAAGCAGCCGCCGTCGACCGCCAGCTGGCGAAAACCGAGGGCGAGGCTCCCTTCCATGACTTCAATGCCGGACTCGCCGCCATGGAGGCGGGCGACTTCAAAACTGCGCGGCGGCTCTTCCGCAACGAAGTGCGCGGTGCGCCGGAGTACCACGAGTTCCACTTCTGGCTCGGCCTTGCCGAGTTGAGGCTCGGCAACATCGGCGAGGCGCGCAGCGAGTTCGCGCTCGCGCTGGAAGCGAGCACGACCCGGCGCGACCACGACCTCTACGCTTCGAAGCTCGCGCGCCTTACGTCCTACCGCCGCTGATGGAGAAGTGGTTCGAGCTCTACCGGGCCATCGTCATGCCGGCGCACTGCGACGTCTACGGGCACATGAACGTGCGCCATTACGCGGCGTGCTTCGACGACGCCGGCTGGCACTTCCCGCGCATGGCCGGTCTTTCGCTGGAGGAAATCCGCGGGCGTGGCCTCGGCACGGTGGTCGCGACGCTGTCGATCGATTTCCACCACGAGATTCGCGCCGGCCAGCTGATCCTCGTCAAGGGCGCGGTGACACGCGTCGGGACCAAGAGCTTCAGCCACGAGATGCGGCTCTACGAGGCCGACTCCATGACGCATTGCGCCACGCAGAAGACCGTCGAGGTCTGCTTCGACACGAGCGAGCGCAAGGGCGTCGCGCTGCCCGAGGACATCAAGACGAGGCTGCAGGCGATCTGCGCCGGCTAGGCGCCGCTAATTGCTCCGCAGCGGCGCGGTCCGGCTGTTTGCGTCGTCCATGTAGTCCTGCTTGGACTGGCCGCTGACGGCTCCGGGGCCACGATCGTCGTCGAGCGAGGGCAGGCGGCTGCCCGTGCGGTAATCCCGCGCCTGGTGCTTCTCGGGCACCGCAGCCGCGGCGCTCGCCGGCGTCGCGCTGGCGGCCGTCTGCTGCTCGGGTTGCGCAGCGCAGCCGGCTGCAAGCAGGACTGCGAGCAAAGCGAATCGAACCTGCATTGTTGCCACCCTCCCAATCTTGTGGATAGCTCCGAGTGTAAAACAAATTACAATCGCGCCCGATGCCGATCTACGAATACGCCTGCCGGAGCTGCCGCCACGAGTTCGAAACGCTGGTCCGAAACGGGGAAGCGCCGAGCTGCCCGCGCTGCGCGGGCGCGGCGCTCGACAAGAAGCTCTCGGTCTTCGCCACCCAGGGCGAGCCTGCAGCCCAGAGCGTCGGTCCCTGCGGAACCTGCGGAAATCCCAACGGCCCCGGATCCTGCGCGCTGGATTGACGACCTGCGGCTAGCGCAGGTCGTGGCAGGTCTGGTCGTTGCCGGTCGGGAATACCGTGCCGCCCGTGTAGGTGAAATACATCCGCCGCTGGCTGTTCGCGACGAAGATGCGGTGCGCGCGCAGGAAATCCATGCCGAGAATCATCTGCGGTTGTGCGGCGAAGCGGCTCGCCTCGCGGCCGCCCACCTGGTGGACGATCGTATCGCGCGTGAAATCGGCGATGCGTAGCGCGGGATTGCGGATCAGCTCGTTGCCGATGGCGAAGGTGGCGAAGGGTCCACTCCAGTAGTCGAGCGCCGGCCGCCCGAAGCCGATGCTGCAGCCGGCGGTCGCCACGCCCGGGGTCTTGGCGGTGACGCCGAGGCGCACGGATTGCGCCGTGGTGATGGCGGAGACGCTTGCGCCGCTGTCGAGGATGGCGAGCATCGGCCGGCCGTTCACCGCGACCTCGACCAGGATCTCGCTCGCTCCCTGCAGCTGCGCTTCCCCGGCCTGCCCGTCGGTCCAATAGGCGAGCCGGCTGTCGGCGCAATCGCGCGGCTCGAAGAGGCGCACTGCGTGGTCAGGCAGGTCGAACTCGAAATCCACCCGGGCAAAGAAGTCGTAGCCGAGGACGAGCGAGACCGTCTCGGCGCCGAAATCCTGCTCCGGCGCGACGAGCACGGCCCAGTCGCGCCGCTTGGCCGGCCCGATGCGCAGCTCGTCGATGCGGACGGACTCGAGCCCCGTCGTGCCGACGTTCATGCGGGTGAGCATCATCCGCGTGACCGCCGAGCGGGTGACGAAGCTGCGCTCGGACCCGGTATCGATCAGGATCGAGACCTTGTTGCCGTTGATCTCCCCGTCGATGACGGGCAGGTTCCGTTCCATGCGCACCGGCCATTCCTCGATGCGCAGCAGCTTGCAGTCGGCTGCTGCCGCATGGCCAGCGAAGAGCGCGGCGATGAGGGCAAATATCCGCATGGGGTGAGCTTACTCGACCGAGGGAAGCGGGAACGCGCTGAAGGTATCCGGCTGGCGTACCGCCGATGCCTGTGCGAGATGGCGGGGCGTGAGCTCCGCGTAGGACGTGACGCCGAGCAGGCCGAGGGAGATGCGGATTTCGTCCTCGAGAAGCTCCAGCGTCTTCACCAGTCCGGGCACGCCCGCCGCGGCAAGCCCGAGGCACGCCAGCCGGCCGATTCCGACAGCTCTGGCGCCGAGCGCGATGGCCTTGACGACGTCCGTCCCGCGCATGAAGCCGCCGTCCACCCACACCTGCGCTTTGCCCTTGACCGCCTTCAATACCTCGGGGAGCACGGCCGCGGCTCCGAGGCCGTGGTCGAGCTGTCGGCCGCCGTGGTTCGACACGTATACGACCTCGACGCCGTGCTCGACGGCGAGCTCGGCGTCCTCCGCAGTGGCGATGCCCTTGATGATGAGCGGGATATCGCTGTGCTTGTCCTTGAAGCGCTTCACCTGCTCCCAGGAAAGTCCGGCCTGGAAGGCGGCGCCCTCGATGGCACGCGCGCGCCAGGGCTTGACGAAGCGGCCGAGCAGGTCGCGCTCGCGCCGGCTATACATGGCGACGTCCACCGTCAGGCAAAACGCGCAGAAGCCGTTATCGCGGGCGCGCCGAACCCAGTCATCCACCCAGGCATCGTCGCCGCGCACATAGAGCTGGAAAACGCGCGTGGTCTCGGCGGCCGCCGCAGTCTGCTCGAGTCCCGGCTTGCACACCGAGGAGAGCACCTGCGGCACGCCGAACTGCGCGGCGGCCCGCGCCGCCGACGCGGCGCCGCCTTCGACGAACGACTCCAGCCCGCCGATCGGCGCGAGCATTACCGGCAGGCGCACCTTGCGGCCGAGGAAGGAAGCCGAAGTGTCGATGCGGCTCACGTCGCGTAGCACCCGCGGCCGGAAGGCAATTTCGTCGAGCGCGCGGCGGTTGCGCAGCACCGTAGTCTCGGTCTCGGCGCCGCCCATGAGATAGCTCCACGGCCCCGGCGGCAGGTTGCGCTTCGCCGCCTCGTAGATTTCCTGCAGCGTGAGGAATTCCTGGGATACCGGTGCGTTCATCGGCCGCATGCTAGCGGAAAGCTTCGCTACCATTGCGAAATGCATACCTCCCTCATCGCTGCACTCGCGCTCGCCGCCACGACGGCGCTAGCGCAACCCATGCCGTATCCGGCAACGCCGAAAAAACCGGTCACCGACACGTATTTCGACACCAAGGTCGTCGACGACTATCGCTGGCTGGAGAACGGCAAGGACCCCGCGGTGCGCGAGTGGAGCCTGAAGCAGCTCGCCGTAACCCGCGGATACCTCGACGCGCTGCCGCAGCGGCCGGCCCTCAAGGAGCGCCTCGCCGAGCTGCTGAATACTTCCCGCCTGCGGTACGTGGGGTTCCAGCAGACTCGCGGAGGTCTCTTCGCTCTCAAGGTCCAGCCGCCGAAGAACCAGCCGATGCTTGTCTTCATGAAGTCGCCGAGCGATCCGGCGAGCGAGCGCGTGCTGCTCGACCCGAACGCTCTGAACGCCAAGGCGACTACGGCGATCGATTTTTACGCGGCTTCCCTGGATGGCCGCTACGTCGCCGTCTCGCTTTCGGAGAACGGCAGCGAGGATGGCTCGGCGCACGTGATCGAGGTGGCGACGGGCAAGCGGCTCGCCGACGTGGTGCCTCGCGTGCAGTACCCGACCGGCGGCGGCAGCTTCGTCTGGGATGCCAAAGCGACCGGCTTCTACTACACCCGCTACCCGCAGGGAAAGGAACGGCCGAAGGAGGACGCGAATTTCTACCAGCAGGTCTGGTTCCACAAGCTCGGCACGCCGGCGAAGGCGGACCGATACGTCATCGGCAAGGAGTTCCCGCGTATCGCCGAGACCCAGCTGTCCAGCACGCGCGACGGCCGCTATGTGCTCGCGAGCGTCGCCAACGGCGATGGCGGCGAGCATGCCTTCTACCTGCGCGGTCCGGCGGGGAAGTGGGCGAAGGTCGCCGATTTCGCCGACCAGGTGCGCAGCATGACGCTCGGCTTCGACGGCAGACTCTTCGCGCTGGTGAAGGGCGATACCCCGCGCGGGCGCGTCGTCGCGATGCCGCTCGAGAAACCGAGGCTTGCGACGGCGAAGGAGGTCGTGGCGCAGAGCGACGGCGTCATCCAGTCGATTGCGCCGACGAAGACGCGGCTCTATGTCACTTATCTCGTCGGCGGACCAAGTGAGATTCGCATGCTCGACTTCAAGGCGGGCGCGATGACCACGCTGCCATCGGAAAGCGTCTCGAGCAACTTCATCGGCGCGCGGCTCGATGGAGACGAGATCCTCGCCGGCAGCTCGAGCTACCTCCAGCCGCTCGCGTGGTACCGCTATGCACCGGGCGGGGACCTGAAGCGCATGCCGCTCGCGGCGCCTTCGAAGGTGAGCTTCGCCGATTGCGACGTCGTGCGCGAGATGGCGGCCTCGAAAGACGGCACCAAGGTGCCGGTCAACATCATCATGAAGAAGGGCACCCGGCTCGACGGCGCGAATCCGCTTCTGCTCACCGGCTACGGCGGCTATGGCGTCTCGCTCGAGCCCTATTTCTCGGAGAGCCGGCGCGTCTGGCTCGACGCCGGCGGCATCTATGCCGTGGCGAACCTGCGCGGCGGCGGCGAATTCGGCGAGGCGTGGCATTTTGCCGGCAACCTCACGAAGAAGCAGGCGGTGTTCGACGACATGATCGCGGTGGCGGAGCACCTGGTTGCGCGCGGCTACACCAAGCCGGAGCGCCTCGGCGCCATCGGCGGCAGCAATGGGGGCCTGCTCATGGGCGCGATCCTCACGCAACGCCCGGAGCTTTTCCGCGCCATCGTCAGCGCGGTGGGGATCTACGACATGCTGCGCGTCGAGCTCACGCCCAACGGTGCGTTCAACGTCACGGAATTCGGCACCGTGAAGGACCCCGCCCAGTTCAAGGCGCTCTACGCCTATTCGCCCTATCACCATGTGAAGGACGGAACCGCTTATCCGGCGGTGATGCTGACCTCAGGCGAGAACGACGGGCGCGTCGATCCCTACAACTCGCGCAAGATGGCCGCGCGGCTGCAGGCAGCGAGCTCCTCCGGCCGCCCGGTGCTCCTGCGCATCAGCATGGATACGGGACACGGGCAGGGCACGCCGCTCAAGACGCGCGTCGAGGAGGAGGCCGACATCTACTCCTTCCTGATGGCGCAGCTCGGGATGGCGCTGCCCTGAACGCGGCGTATGCGCCTGCGGCGAACGGGGCCTTCGTCGCGAGCGAGCTGACGCGCGGCCCGTGGGATCCCCAGCATCAGCACGCCGGACCGCCCATTGCGCTCGCGGCGCGCGCCATCGAGCGCGCAGCGCGCGCCATCGAGCGCGCAGCGCGCGCCCTCGAGCTCACTCAATTCGCGCGCCTGACTGCAAATCTCTACCGTCCGGTGCCCATCGGCGAGCTTGCAGTGGAGGTGCGCCAGGACTACGTCGGCCGCAACGTCGGCCACTTCTCCGCTTCGCTCGGCGCGGGTGGGAAGGAAGTCGCCCGGTTCACCGCGATACTGCAGCGCGAGAGCGAGACGCGCGTCCCGGCAGGACTGCCGGGGCATCCGCTACCGCCGGCCCCACGCCCGGTGAAAGAGTCCGCGCCGGCGAAGTTTCCTTTCGACCGCACGCGGCCGGGGTACCAGGACCTCATCGAGGCGCGCGTTGCGAAGGGCGAGTTCTTCCGCGGTCCCTGCGCGGTCTGGTTCCGCATGCGCCATCCGCTGGTCACCGGCGAAGAGCCGAGCGCGATCGAACGCGTCGCGGTCGCCGCCGACTCGGGCAACGGCATCAGCGCCATCCTCGACTTCCGCCGCTACCTCTTCGTCAACTCCGACCTCACGATCAACCTGCTGCGCGCGCCCAGGGGCGAATGGATCTGCATTGACGCGCACACGCTCATAGGTGAGGGCGGCGGCGGGCTGGCGGAGGCGCGCATCTTCGATGCCGAGGGGCTCGTCGGCCGCTCGACGCAAAGCCTTTCGATCCGGGCGCGGGAGTAGTCCGAGGCGCGCGGTCCGGGTCAGTCGTCGCCGAAGTCCGTATCCTCGCTGTCGGGCTGTTGGGTCCGGGCCCGGTCGAGCGAGGCCTTCAAATCCGCGGCCGCCGCGAAGAACGTCGGCTCCGATTCGGCTTTGACCAGTCGCAGGCTGGGCGGCTTGAGCTGCTGCACGAAGTTCTGCCGATCCATGACGGTGTGGCTTTTCGCGTTGGAGAGCGTCTGCATAGCGATGACCGCGAGGGCCGCCGCCGCGACCGCGCCTGCCTTCAGCCTGAGGTGCGACAAGCTGATCATCCGCAGATGGAGAAACGCGAACAGCCCGATGGCGAGCCACAATCCGACGTACCGGTAAGCAGTCAGCTCCCGACGTGACAGCGCGAACGCGCCATAGTCGGTGAGCTCGAAGAGCACGGAGAGGACCAGCAGCCCCGCCAGGCCGACGAGCAGATTGCGCCGGAAGCGTGCCCTGCCGGCGAAGATGCGGCTGAGGATGGACCACACCGCAGTCCAGACGAATAGGGCAAGACAGAGCATGAACACCGGCGAGGCGTAATCCGCGAGCTTCGGCTCGGTCGTCTGGCCAAGCCATGTCGACACGACCTCCAGCGCCATGATGGCGATGGCGAGCGCGGCAACGACGGGCCAGCCCCAGCCGCGAGGCTCGAAGCGCCGCTCCGGCGGCACGGCGTGGCTCGCTTCGCGGATTCGCAGGCGTGTGGCCCCGATCCGGATCGTGCCTTCGCCGCGCAGCTCGACGCGCGCGGTGCTGCGCATGCTTTCGCCCGCGAAGAGGCCGTTGGCGCTTCCCAAGTCTTCGGCGACGAGAACGCCGTTCGCATCGCGAGTGACGCGCAGATGCCGCGCGCCGACATAGGGATCGTCGATGATGATGTCGTTGTCGTAGGCGCGACCGATGCGCACGTCGCCGCGCTCGACGCGATGTCGCTCGAGCACCTCGCCATGGCGAGAGAGGAGTTCGACCCAGAACGGTTCAGGGCTCTGCTGCAACGCGTATCTCCTGCAGGAAACGCTCGCCGAATCGCATGGCGTTGGCGTAGCTCACTCCGTGCATGGTCAGGCGGCTGACGAGCGCTTCCTTCGGCCGGTCCTGCGTGACGGCGAGCAGCGACACGTCGTACAGATCGCTGAAGTCGCGGTAGGCGCGCGCGCACCACACGGCGCGCAGCGGCGGCGTCGCGGGCGGCTTCGCTGCGACGAACGCTTCATGACATTGGGTGCGCGTGTGCCGCTTGCGATTCCAGCCGAACCAGGCGGGCCGAAATTGCGACGACACGAACGCGGCGAATTGCACCGCGTTCAGGTCGACGCTCTTCGCGTAAGAATGGCTGACGCGGACCTCGCCCGTGGAAAGGTCGTTGGAAATGAACAGCGAAGTCTCGGTGTTGCACAGCGTCGTGTAGAGCGTCGCGCGGGGACGAGGAATCTGCTCTTCGTTCGTGCGTGCCCAGCACGTGAACCATCGCGCCGGGCTGTCGGGTGCGAGGTATGGACCGAGCGCGCGCGAGGGCAGCTCTTCTTCGGCGAGCACGCCGTAGAAGTGCTCCTGCCAGGCGAGCAGCTGGCGGCCGAGCTCTGCGCGCACCGCGGTTGCGGAAAGCTCCACCGGCGTGCGCCTTTTCTCCACCAGCTCGGCGGCGAAGCGCGCCGGGACCAGGAAGCTGATCAACTCCCCGCCCCAGCGCTTGGCGACGTTGACGCCGACGACGCGCCCGGCCGAGGATACGGCCGGTCCGCCGCTCATGCCGGGGTTGATCGCGCCGGAAAAATGGACGCGCTCGTTGTAGCTGCGCGCCACGCGGCCGTTATACGTGCCTTCGACGATTGTGAAACCGATGTCGAGCGGATTGCCCATCGAGTACAGGCGCTCACCCTTGGGCGTCCCGTCCTGGAGCGCCTTCCGGTCGAACTCGAAATAGGGTTGTCCGGCGCCGTCGACCTGAACGAGCGCCACATCGTTCGCGACATCGAAGCCGAGGAGCTTCAGCTTGCCGCGCTGACCGTCGGGAGCGGCATATTCCAGCCGATACGTCGCGGGCTCGAGGGCGAACTGCGAGATCACGTGGTAGTTGGTGATCGCGAGGCCGTCGGCGCTGACACGAAACGCCGAGCCGAGCGACGTCTGGCGCCCGGTCGAGACCAGCAGCGTCCGGATCTGGAGCAGGCGAAGCCGCGCAACCTCGTACACCGTATCGGCCGCGCCCGAAGGTGCGCGATTGGCGACCGAGCTGTCCGCCGCGTAGGCACCGTCCGCGCTAGCCAGGATCTGCAGCGCGAGGACCGCGACGAGGACGCCGTAGTTCATGCGAGCCGCTACTTGGCGAGGAGCTTCATCGCCCGCTCGAGCCCCTCGAGCGTGGTCGGATACATGCGCCCGTTCATCAGCTCCTTGATGACGCCGATCGACTGGCGGTAGCCCCAGATCTCCTCGGGCTCGGGGTTGAGCCACACGCACTTCGGATAGACATTCGTCACGCGCTGGAGC
>DASQGW010000225.1:0-2929 GCA_035632415.1 Burkholderiales bacterium
CTGGCGCGCACGCCCTTCGGCGAGCCGGTGCTTTTCAATATCAACGTGCCCGACGTGCCCGCCGGGAAGCTGCGCGGCCTGGAGGTGACCCGCCTCGGCAAGCGTCACAAGGCGGAGCCGGTCATCAAGCTCACCACGCCGCGCGGCGAGAGCGCGTACTGGATCGGGCCGGCAGGGGGCGCGGCCGACGCGGGGCCCGGGACCGACTTCCACGCCGTGGAGAACCACCGGGTCTCGGTCACCCCGCTCGTCATGGATCTCACTCACGCGGCCCAGCTGCCGCGCGCGCGCGCCTGGCTCGGGCAGTGACCGGCATCGGCATGACCTCCGCGCGGACGCGCGCGCGGATGGTGGATCGCCTGCGTGGGAAGGGAATCCGCGACGAGCGCGTGCTCAACGCTCTCAGCGCGGTCCCGCGGCACCTGTTCCTCGACGAAGCGCTCGCCAGCCGCGCCTATGAAGACGATGCGCTGCCGATCGGCTTCGGCCAGACGATCTCGCATCCCTTCGTCGTCGCCCGCATGATCGAGGTCGTGCTCGGCGGCAAGCCCGCCGGACGAGCGTTCGAAGTCGGCACGGGCTGCGGCTACCAGGCCGCGGTGATGGCACAGGTCTTTCCCGAGGTCTATTCGATCGAGCGCATCAAGGAGCTCCACGAGCGCGCGCGCCGCAACCTCCTTGCGCTGCGGCTCGCGAATCTGCGGCTCGCCTATGGCGACGGTTACGCAGGGCTCGAGCAGGCGGCGCCGTTTCATTCGATCGTCGTCGCCGCGGCCGCGCCGCGCGTTCCCGAGGCGCTCCGACAGCAGCTCGCGCCCGGTGGCAGAATGGTCTTGCCGCTCGCCGCCAGGTCGGGAGAACTGCGCGGCGAGCAACGGCTCGTCCTGATCGAGCGGAGCGCTCGGGGATTCAAGGAATGCGAGCTCGATCCGGTGCGCTTTGTGCCGATGGAGGCGGGAAAGGCATGATGTGGCGAGCGATGGCGGTTTGCGTGCTGCTGGCGGGATGCGCTTCGCAGCAGCAACAGGGTGCTCCGGTGGTCGACCGCACGGCGCGCGGCGGCGCGGCGCAGCCCTCGCCCGTTGAAAAGGTGACGGCCGCCACGCCGCGCACCGTCGGCGAGGACGAGTATGAGGTGAAGAAGGGCGACACGCTCTATAGCATCGCCCTTGAGCACGGCGTCGACTACCGCGAGCTCGCGCAATGGAACGCGCTTGATGACCCATCGAAGATCCGGGTGGGCCAGGTGCTGCGCACGAAACCTTCGCCGCCGGGACCCGGCGACTCGAGCAACGCTCGAGGGGTGATCATCGGGCGGATCGAGCCGAAGCCGGTGGAGTCGCGGCCGCTCGACGCGCCGCCCGCTCCGCAAGCGGTGCCTGCGCCAGCAAAGGCTCCCGCGGCCGCGGTGGACGGCGATGAGCCCAAGTTCATCTGGCCGGCGAAAGGAAAAGTGATCGCCGCGTTCGAGCAGACGCGCGGCAAGGGCGTCGATATCGACGGCAGGGTAGGCGATCCGATCGTGGCTTCCGCCAAGGGCAAGGTGACGTATGTCGGCTCGGGCATCCGCGGGCTTGGCAAGATGCTCATCATCCAGCACAGCGATGGCTACCTCACCGTCTATGCGCATACCAGCCAGATCGTCGTGAAAGAGCAGCAAGTGGTCGCGCGTGGGCAGAAGATCGCTGAGATCGGCACGAGCGATTCGGACAAGCCGATGCTGCACTTCCAGATACGCAAGCTCGGCCGGCCGCTCGATCCGAGGCAATTTCTCCCGAGCTCCTGACCTTGAGGTGAGCTAGGGGCCCGGCCGGCGCTCGGCGAGCGCCTCGCCCAGGTCGTTGACGGCGCCGGCGTAGAGCGCGCTCCGGTTATAGCGGGTGATGACGTAGAAGTTGCGCAGGCCCACGCGATACTCCGCGCCGAGCGGCACGAGCGTGCCGAGCATGCCGGGCGGCGGCACCGGATCGACTTCGAGCCCGGCGGCGATGAGCTCTTCGATGCGATGACGCGGCTCGAACGAGCCGTCCATGTACCGGGCGAGCGCGTCGGGCGAGGGCTTGGCCTTCAGCAGCACGGGCTCGCCCGCCTGCCAGCCATGCTGCTTGAGGAAATTGGCCACGCTGCCGACGGCGTCCGCGCTCGAGCCGCTGAGATCGATCCGGCCGTCGCCGTTGAAGTCCACTGCGTAGGCGCGCAGGCTCCCCGGCATGAATTGCGCCATGCCGATCGCGCCGGCATAGGAGCCGCGCGTGGCGAACACGTCGATGCCTTCCTCGCGCGCGAGCAGCAGGTACTGCTCCAGCTCGCGGCGGAAAAAGCTCGCCCGCGGCGGATAGTCGAAGGCGAGCGTGCTGAGGGCATCGATGACGCGGTAGCGCCCCATGTTGCGCCCGTAGTTGGTCTCCACGCCGATGATGGCGACGATCGTTTGCGCGGGCACGCCGTACTTCTTCTCGGCGCGGGCGAGGCTGCGGCGATTGTCCTTCCAGAAGGCGAGGCCGTTCGCGATGCGCGTTTCATTCACGAACTGCGCGCGGTAGTCGGCCCACGAAATCGGCTCGCCCGGCAGGATCAGCTTCAGCGCCGGGTCGACGCGCTGTACTTTCGAGAAAAGCCTGTGCAGTTCCGCCGGCTTGAAGCCATGGCGCTTGGCCAACTCGTCGATGAACGTCTGCACCTCGGGTCGTCCGGCATACGCTTGCGCGAAAAGCGGCGTCGCCGCGGCGAGCAAGCACAGCGCCAGCATGAGCCTCATGCGAGGTCCAGCTCGCGCACCAGGCGTGTCAGGCGGGCGCGGGCCGGCGCGTCGGCACGGCGGCCGTAGCGCAGCGCGATGTAGAGGGCACCGATCCGCAGGATCGCTCGCCGCGAGGCGGGCAGGGTGCGCGCGGCGCGGGCAGAGTAGTCGCGCGGCCCTTCCTGGGGC
>DASQGW010000226.1:0-21622 GCA_035632415.1 Burkholderiales bacterium
TATCTCCATGTCGCGAAGGGTGAGGCCCGCGCGAAGCGCCATCGCGAGCCCGTCGCAGCTCTTGTCGCCCGAAGGCGTGTGATAGCGGTACATCGTGGGACCGCCGCCGGTGGCGAGCAGCACCGCGCGCGCCTGAACGAAGACCAGCTCGCCTTCGCGCATGTCGACCATGGCCACGCCCGCGAGGCCGCCATCGGCGGACCTCACGAGCTCGATGGCGCGATGCTCCTCGAGGCGCTCGACGCCCGCGACCCACACCTGCTCGGCCAGGCGGTTGATGATCTCGATGCCGGTGAGGTCGCCCTTGTGGACGGTGCGGTCGAAGGTCTGGCCCGCGAAGGCCTTCTGGTGCACCGTGCCGTCGGGATTGCGGTCGAAGAAGCATCCCAGCTCGTTCTCGAGCTCGTGGATGCGCTCCACCGCCTTGGTGACGAGGGTCCAGGCGAGCTCCTGGTCCGGGAGCCACTTGCCGCCCTCGATGGTGTCCATGAAGTGGCGCTCGACGGAATCCTCCTTGGCGAGCGCCACGTTGTATCCGCCCTGGACCATGCGCGTGCAGCCGCATTTGCCGAGCAGGCCTTTCACCGCGACGGTGATCGACAGCTCGGGGGCCGCCTGGTGCGCATGCAGCGCGGCGAAGAGCCCGGCGCCGCCGGAGCCGAGGATCAGGATGTCTGTATCGCGGGCTTGTGGAACCATTGCAGCGCGAGGACCGCAACGACGAGGATGAATCCGATCACGTCGGCCGCCGTCCCCGGATAGACGAGCAGGAAACCGGCGACGATCAGCATCCAGCGCTCGTACAGCGTGGTGCGCCGCAAGAGCCAGCCTTGCAGCCCGCCGGCGAGCGCGACGATGCCGATCGCTGCGGTGATCGTCACCACGGCGATCGAGCCCCAGTTGGCATTACCGAGCGTCTTGAACGAGCCGGTGAGGAGCAACCCCGTCCCGCTCGGGTCGAGCACGAACATGAACGGCACGAGGAACGCGGGCGTCGTGTACTTCCAGCACTGGAGCGTCGTCTTGTAGGGATCGCCGCCCGTGATGGCTGCGGCGGCGAACGGAGAAAGTGCCGTGGGCGGCGAAACCTCGGAAAGGACGGCGTAGTAGAAGATGAACATGTGCGCGGCGAAATCCGGCACGCCGAGCGAGATGAGCGCCGGCGCCGCGATCACCGCGCAGATGATGTAGCTCGCCGTCACCGGCACGGCGAGGCCGACGATCCACACGATGAGCGATGTATAGATTGCCGTCAGGAGGAGGGAACCGCCAGCATACTGCAGGACGATGGAGCTGAACTTGAGCCCGAGCCCGGTGAGCGTGACGACACCGACGATGATGCCGGCGCCCGCGCAGGTCGCGGCGACGTTGAGCACGCCGAGCGAGCCGCCCGCGAGCGCACTCACCAGGCCGGATTTCCACAAGCCGCGGCCGATCTTTTCCTTGCCGGTGAAGACATTCCAGGGGATGAGGGCGGTGTCGGAGCGCAGGAAGCTCGTCAACGCGGAGACGACCGTCGCCCAGAACACCGACAGCACGGGCGAGTAGCCCATGAGCATGAAGACGACGATCGAGACGAGCGACAGGAAATGGAACCAGTATTTCTTGGCGAGGCTCCACGCGCTCTCGACCCGCTCGAAAGTGACGTCCTTCATGCCGAACTTGCGCACGTCGATCTCGACCATCGTGAAGAGCGCAAGGTAGTAGAGGCAGGTCGGGATCGTCGCCATCAGGATGACGTCGAGGTACGAGATCTTCAGGAAGTCCGCGATGAGGAACGCCGCGGCGCCGAGGACCGGCGGCGAGATGATCGCGCCGAGGCCGCCCGCCGCAAGAAGGCCCCCGGCTGCATCCTTGCTGTAGCCCACCTTGGCGAGCATCGGATAAGCGACCGACCCGAGCGTCACCGTCGTCGCGACGCCGGATCCCGAGGGGCCGCCGAGCAGGAAGGAGGCGAGCACGACCGTGCGGCCGGCGCCGGTCGGCTTGCCGCCCATCGCCGCGAACGAGAAGTCGATATAGAACTTGCCGGCGCCGGAATACTGGAGGAACGCGCCGAAGATCGTAAAGAGGATGATGAGCGAGGACGCGACTCCCACCGGGACGCCGAAGATGCCTTCGAGCGTCATGTAAAGGTGGCCGATGAGGCGCGGGATCTCGTAGCCCTTGTGGGTCCACGGCGCCGGAAGATAGGGGCCGAAGAACGCGTAGAGCAGGAAGCCGACGGTGATGAGCGGCATGATCCAGCCGGTGGCGCGCCGCATGGCTTCGAGCACGAGCACGATCAGCGCCACGCCGAAGAAAATGTCCCACTCGTTCGGCGTGATGGAGCGGTCGAAGAAGTCGTCGCCCTGGCTCACGAGCCAGGCGCACACGGCGACGCCGAGCAGGGCCAGCACCCAGTCCCAGGGCATCACGCGATGCCGGAAGCGCCGCGATACCGGGAAGATGAGGAAACAGAGGAATAACGCGAACGCCACGTGCGTTGCCCGCAGCACCTCCGTCCGCACGATCTCGTAGGAGGCATAGAGGTGGAAGAGCGACATCGCCACGGCCACGGCGAGGATGAAGTTCGCCATGGCCCCCTTGAACTTGTTCTGGACGCCCTCTTCCTGCTCGATCATCTCCTCGGCGCGGGCGAGCGCCTCTTCGCTGATCGCGGCGTCGGGCTGGTGGATGCGGGTTTCTTCGCTCATCGGCAGCTCAAGAACATAAAGGGGTCAGAGCAATTTTTAAAATTGCTCTGACCCCTTTATTGGGGGGTCGAAGCTATTTGACGTTGATGCCTTTTTCGGCGAAGTACTTCACAGCGCCCGAGTGCCATGGCACGGGCGAGGCGTCCTTCTTCTGGTTCTCCAGCTTGATGTTCTCGGCCTCCTTGTGCGTGCGCACGAGATCATCCTTGTGGTCGAAGACGGCCTTGACGATGTCGTACGCCGTCTTCTGGTCCATGTTCTCGTTCGCGACCAAGAGGTTATTCACCGTGGCGATGTGATTGTCCCTGTCCATGCCGCGATAGACGTCCTTCGAAATCGTGTCCTTCACGTAGAGCTCGCCGTACTTCCTGTTCATCGCCGGGACGAGGTCGGCATGGTCGATCATCTTGATCTTCACGCCCGGCGTGTTGGCGAGGTCGGTGACCGCGGCGGTCGGTAATCCGCCGACCCAGAAGAAGGCCTCGATCTTGCGATCCTTGATGGCGTCCACCGATTCGGCGACGCCCAGGCGCTCGCGCCGCATGTCCTTGTCCTTGTCGAGCCCTGCGGCCTCGATCACGCGGAACGCCATCACTTCCGTCGCACTGCCGCCCGAGCCGGTCGAGACGCGCTTGCCTTTCAGGTCCTTCATCGTGTTGATGCCCGTGCCCTCGATGGTGACCACATGCATCCGGTTGGGATACATGATGAGGAGCGTGCGCACCGGGACGGGCTTGCCCTTGAACTTGTCTTCGCCCTTGTAGGCGTCGAGCGTCGCGTCGGCCATGGTCATGCCGATATACGGCTTGCCGGTGCCGATCAGCTGCAGGTTGGCGACCGAGCCGCCGGTGACCTCCGCGGTCGCCTGGATGCCGGGCACATACTTCGACAGCACGGCCGCCATGCCACCGCCGAGCGGGTAATACACCCCGCCGGTGCCGCCGGTGGCGATGGAAATGTTTTGCCCCTGTGCCGAGACCGCGCAGCAAAGAAGCGCGAGAACGCGCAAGATGAACCGCATCGAAACCTCCTGAGTGGCCTAGTTTCCCCCTGGCCCGCCGATTCTAACGCCTAGAGTGCGCAGCGCCGCCTCGCGTTTCAGCCGTGCTCGCTCGTTGACCTTGGTATAGAGGCTGCCGCCTGCACTATCCATCGCGACGACAAGCGGCCCGAAGCCGCGCACCCGGAACTTCCAGAGCGACTCCGGGTTGAGCTCATCGAGGTCCACGTCCTCGATCGCCTCGATCCAGGTCGTCTCGAGCGCCGCCGTGCCGCCGATGATGGCGAGATAGGCGCCGCCCAGGTCCCTGAACGCTTCGGCGGAGCTCGTGCGCAGGCCGCCTTTGCCGATGATGAGCCGCACGCCGTATTGCTGCATCAGCGGCCGCGTGAAACGTTCCATGCGGTCGCTCGTCGTGGTGCCGATGCAGATGGGCGCGTACCCCGTCGGGTCCGCCGCGGACTTCGGCACCTTCTTCACGTTGGGCGCGGTATGGATCACGGCGTGGCCGTGGAGATCGAAGCGGGTCTTGCGTCCGCGATCGAACATGTGGATCTGCGTGGCATCGCGGATGCCGTAGAGCGTGCCGTTCAGCGTCACCGTGTCGTCGACGCGCAGCGCGCGCGCCTGCGCCTCGGTGATCGGCATCGTGAAGTCGTAGTGCGCCATCAAGCCCTCGCCATTCGGAACCGCGTGAACGCTAGGTGCCCAGGAGCGACTTCTTCAGGTCGTCCTGCACCGGGTTGTCGCCGAGCCAGATGCGCAGCAGCGCCTTGTAGAAGTCCTCGCCGGCGATCGGCTGCCCGGCGGGTTTTCCGTTCACCGTCAGGCGGGTCGCGGCGCCGGTCCAGTCGAGCGCGATGGTCATGCCGCTCTTCGCCTCGCCGATCTGCGCCATGATGTCCGCGAGCTCCTTCACGCGCGGCTCGAGCGCCTTGAAATCGGCTTCCGAGTGGTTGGCCTTGAGTCCGTCCACCAGGGCTTCGGTGAATGTATCGGCGCCGACATCGCGCAGCATGTGGATCTCCGCGCGCTTCGGTCCGGCGAGCGCCAGCACCGCGCCGGCATCGGTCTTCTTCTCGGCGAGATAGAGCCCGATGACATAGACCTTGACGACGGCGAAGCGCTTGCGCAGGCCGGCGCCGTTCAGCACCAGCTCGCGCGATTCGACCTGCGCCTTGTCGTCGAGCTTGACGCCGGCCACTTCGGCGCCCGCCGCTCCGAAGGCAAGAAGTGCGAGCACGATGGCAACAGTCCTTCTCGTCACGGGCTACTCCTTCAAGTCTTCGGTTTGCCTGAGCAGGGCGCGCTTCAAATCCGGCTGCGCCGGCCGCTCGCCGAGCCAGATGCGCAGCAGCGCCTGGAAGAATTCCGGGCCTCGCATCACGTCGCCCTGCGGCACGCCGTCGACATGCAGCGTCGTCGCCGCATCGCGGGACGAATAGTCGAGCACGATGCGCATCCCCTTGCGCGCTTCGCCGATGTTCCGAATCTTGGCGTAAAGCGAATCGACTTGCGGCCGGATCCTTCGGAGCTCTTCGTCGGTGTGATTGGCATCGAGCCCGGCCTGGATCGAGTCGCAGAATTGATCGGCGTCCGCGTCGCGCAGCATGACGAGCACGATGCGCTTTGGGCCTTGGCCCTGGATGGCACTCTGCGCGCTGGACACCCTCTGCGGAAGATAAAGCCCGGCCACGTACACCTTGAAGAACATGCGCGTACGCAGGGCGATGCCGTTGAGCTGCAAGGGCTGGCCGTCGACCTGGACGCGCTCCTCGAGCCGCACGCCCTCGAGGTCCGCCGCTTGCGCGCTGCCCACGAGCAGCAGGAGCGCAAGCGCCCTAGAAACCATATTCGACGCCCGAGGAACGCAAGGTGGCGCGCGCCCGGCGGGCGGAGTGGCATTGCATGTTGACGGCGACCGGATTCATGGTGATGTGCGTCGCCGCAGTCTCGACGTGCACGGCGAAGGACGTGGAGTCGCCGCCCAGTCCCTGGGGCCCCACGCCGAGCATGTTCACCGCCTGGCCGAGCTCGGCTTCGAGCTTCGCGCCTTCCGGGTCGGTGCAGCACGAGCCGAGCGGCCGCGTCGACGCCACCTTTGCAAGGTGCATGCACAGGTCCGCGGTGCCGCCCACGCCCACGCCGACGATGGTCGGCGGGCAGGTCTTGCCGCCCGCGTCGAGCACGCAGTCGACGACGAAAGTCTTGATGGCGTCGACGCCCTCCGCCGGCACGGCCATGCGCAGCCAGGAATTGTTCTCGGAACCCGAGCCTTTCGGCACCATCTCGATGACGAGCGCATCTTCATCGGAAAAATCGACGTGGATCACCGGAACGCCGCGCCCGCAGGACGTGTGCTCGTTCTTCCGCGTGATCGGATGCACCACCGAGGAACGCAGCGGATGCTCTCGAGTCGCGCGCTCGCAGCCGCGGCGGATCGCTTCCTTCAGCGCCACGCCGTCCACCTCGACGCCGCGGCCGAGCCACACGTTGTAGATCGGGATGCCGGTGTCCTGGCAGAGGAGATTGTTCTTGTCCTCGGCCACGGCGATGTTCCTGATCATCGTGCCGAGCATGCGCTTCGCCCCGGCGTCGGTCTCGCTCTTGGCGAGGCGATCGAAGCCCTGCTTGATGTCGGGCGGCAGCTGCTTGAGCGCCCTTATGTAGAGCTCCTTCGCGGCCTCCTCGACCTGGCGTAGATCCACTTTCACTTGACGTGGATATTGCGCTCCATGACGACCTTGCGCCAGAGCGCGGTCTCTTCCTTCATCGCCTTGCCCATATGCTCCGGCGTGTCGGCCACCGGCGCGAGGCCTTGCGCATACAGGCGGGCCTTGAGCCGCGTGTCCTCGAGCGCCTTCTTCGTATCGCGGTAGATCTTGTCGATGATGTTCTTGGGCGTACCGGTGGGCGCGACGATTCCAAACCAGCCCGAGTTCTCGAAGCCCGGGACGGTCTTGGCAATGGGCGGCACGCCGGGCAGCTGCGGCACCTCGGTCTTGCTCGTCACGCCGAGGGCGCGCAGGCGGCCGCTGTTGATGTGCGTCATCGCGCCGGCGACGTTCGCCAGCATGAAGTCGATGTCGCCGGCGACGAGGCTCGCGAGTCCGGGCGCCTCCCCCTTGTAGGGCACGTGCACCGCGTCGATCTTCGCCTGATAGAGAAAATTCTCGCCCGCAAGGTGCACCTGGCTGCCGATGCCGGCGGAGCCGAAGGTCAGCTTGCGCGGCTGGGTCTTGGCCGCGTCGATCAGCTCGCGCACCGTCTTGTACGGGGACTTGGCCGGCACCACGAGGACTTGCGCCCCGGAAACCACGTTCGTCACCGGGACGAAATCCCTCTCGGGGTCGTAGTTGAGCTGCGCATAGATGTGCTGGTTCGCCGTCATCACCGAGCCGGACGGAAAAAAGAGCGTGTAGCCGTCGGGCGCGGCGTGCGCCGCCTCGGCCGCGCCCACGCCGCCGCCGGCGCCGCCGCGGTTCTCTACGACCACCGTCTGTCCCCACGTCTGCGAAAGGTTTTCGCCGAGCAGGCGCGCCGCGATGTCGGTCGCCCCGCCCGGCGGGAACGGCACGATGAACTTGACCGGCTTCTGCGGCCACGACTGCGCGGCCGCCGTCGCGCTGAAGAGCGCGGCACTGATGAGTGCGATGATTTTCATCTGTTTTCCTCCTGCGGAAATTCTACAGCGCCAGCGCGAAGGCCAATCCCGCTCCGAAGACGAGCGCCGCCGCGATCGCGGCGAGGCTCTTCTGCCACTCGTGCCAGTCGAGGAACTCGATCGCGAGCACCCTCAATCCGCCGCCGAGGTGCGCCGCGAGCAGCACCACGATGCCCCATTCCCCGAATTTCACGAGCGGCTGCTCGGTCCAGCGCAGGAATTGGTCGAGCGCGAGTCCTTTTCCGAGCGCCCAGAAATGCACCGGGAGGAAAAGCGCGAGCGCGACGCCCGAGAGGCGGTGAATGAGGGCGACGGTCTTCACGCGAACACCGCCAGCACCGCGCGCATGCCCATCCACGCGAGCAGGAGGCCGAACGCAAGCAGGAGGAGTTCGCGCGATTTTCCGCGCCAGCCGAGCCACTCCGTCATGACCGGGCGGAGCCCAATGGGCGCATGCACGGCAACCGCGAGCACGAACACCGTATAGAACGCGAGCCACGCGACGTTGCCGCGCGTGCGAGCGAAGATCTCGGCCGCAGTGAGGCCCCCGCGCACCGCATAGACAATGGTGGCGAGGTGCACGGTGACGCACAGCGCGAGCAAGGCAGCGCTTGCGCGCTGCGCGATCCACAAGGCGGTTGCCGATCGGTAATTCAAAGCTTGCCGTCCAGCTCGGCTCTCGCGACCGCGCGCTTCAGGCCCGCGATGCCGGCGGTCGGCGAGATGTGCTTGGGGCAGCGCTCGGTGCAGCTCAGGTGCGTGTGGCACGCGTGGCAGCCGGCGTCGCCGGCGACTGCGCGCAGCCGCTGGGCATTGGTGTCCCTGGAATCGACGACGAGCGTCCATGCCCGGTTCAGCGCCGCAGGGCCGAGGTAGTCGGGATTCCATTTCACGACGTCGCACGCGGCATAGCAGACGCCACAGCCGATGCATTCGATGCCGGCATCGATGGTTTTCCGCTCTGCGGACGCGGGCGCGATGCGCGCGAAATCATCCGCCTTGGTGCTCGCGCCCGCGAAATGCCCGCCGGCGCGCTCCCACTTGTCGAAGAAGGTGCGCATGTCGGCGACGAGATCCCGAATCACCGGCAAGTTCCGCAGCGGTCGCACTTCGAGGGTTTGATTCCTGGCGACCCGATCCACGTGCGTCCGGCAGGTCCAGCGCGGCACGCCGTTCACCGTCATCGCGCACGAGCCGCACATCCCGACGCGGCACGCGTAGCGGTAGGCGAGCGTGGGATCGAGATGCCGCTGGATATGCGTGACGACATCGAGCACCGTCTGGCTCGGCTGGCGCGGTACCTCGAACGACTGCAGCTCGCCGTCCCGGCCTCCCCGCCACACGGAAACGCGAAGCGTGGCGCTCATCTCACGCTCACGGCCATGCGATGCAGCGCATTGTTGCCCATGCCGCCGATGTTCCAGTCGGGACCGTCAGGCTGCATCGCGCCCTCCGCATCGGTCGCCCGACAGGCGAGCTCGTGCTCGCCCGGCTTCGCATCCCATTCGCAGCGCCAGCGCTGCCACGCAAAGGGTCCGTCCTGCTTTTCCACATCGGCGTCCCGCCATTCGCCGTCTACGCCGAATTGCACCGAGCTCACCGCCAAGCCGGCGCCGGCCCATGCGCGGCCTTCGATCGCCACGCGACCCGCTTCGACCAGCCGCCGGCCCGTATACCAGTCCGGGATGCCGGGCGGTGCAATAAGCGACTTCACCTTCATGTGGCGCACCGGCGTGCCGTCCTCGCCTTCGCGCTTCTTGTAGCGATAACCCGTCTTCTGCTGATAACCCTCGAATGCGCGGTCGAGGAATTCGATCCGCGCGAGCCATTTCACGCTCGCCATGCCGAACCATCCGGGCACGACGAGGCGCAGCGGCGCGCCGTGCTGCGGCGCGAGCGGCTGCCCGTTCATGGCCCAGGCGACCAGCACATCGTCGCGCATCGCCTCCTGCAATGGCAGGCTGCGGCCGAAAGCGTGCTCCACGCCGGAATCGAAGCCGCGGTCCGCGCCAAAGAACGCGATCTCATTTACGCCGCGACCGACGCGGCCATCGAGAAGATGCTCGAGTGAAACCCCCGTCCATTCCGCAGTGCTCACGCCGCCGTGCGTCCAGGGCATGCTCGGATAGCGCGGCGTGAAACCGGCGCGGCCGTTGCCTGCGCATTCCATCGTCACGCGGATAGTCCGTTGCGGCAACGCCTGCAACTCTTCGAGCGTCCATTGCCGCTCGCCGACGGCCAGGCGATAGCGGGAGGGCTCGAGCGCGGGGATGTCGAAGTGCGAGAGCGTGTAGTGCAAGCCGAGCGGCGTGACGTCGTAGCGCAGCGCCTCGAGCGGCATCGACACCTGGCGCAGCGCAAGCTCGACCTCTTCGGCAGCAAAGGCGCCCTGCACGTTGGCGCGGCGCCCGCGCTCGAAGAACGGCCGTCTCAGGCGCTCTCGTACAACCTGGTCAGGACAAACTCCCGGTGGCCGAGCGCTTCGGCCGCGGTCAGGCGCCCGTTCGCCGTGCGGAACATGCACTCGAGCAGCTTGTCGCCGGCCTGGTCGGGCGTGAGCTCCTTGCGAAGAAGGCCCGTGACGTCGACGTCGATGTGCTCGGACATCGTGCGCACCGTCCGCGGATTCGCGCACAGCTTGATCACCGGCAGGATCGGATTGCCGATGACGTTGCCCTGCCCGGTCGGGAAGAGGTGCACGACGTAGCCGGCGGCGGCGCAGAGCGTGACCATCTCCGCTGCGGCGGAGGACGAATCCATGAACCACAGTCCCGGACCGGTCGGCGTCTCGGCCTTGTCGAGCACGCCGTCGACCACGCACTTGCGGCCGATCTTCTGGATGTTGCCGAGCGCCTTCTCTTCGATCGTGGTCAGGCCGCCGGCGATGTTGCCCTTGGTCGGCTGCGAGTCCATCAGGTCGCTCGTCTTGTAGCGGTCGATCACCTGCTGGTAGCGGTCGAAGACGAACTGGAATTTCTTTCGCACCTCGTCGTTGCGGCAGCGCGCCGCGACGAGATGCTCGCCGCCGGTGAGCTCGGTGGTCTCGCCGAACACCAGCGTGACGCCGTGCGGATAGAGCTTGTCGAACGCATTCCCCACGGTCGGATTCGAGCCGCATCCCGAAGTGGTATCGGACTCGCCGCACTTCGTGGAGACCCAGAGATCCTTGAGCGGCCGCTCCTCGCGGCGCAGCTCGCTCGCGGCCTGGAGGAATTCGCGCGCCGCCTTCGAGGCTCGCATGATCGTGTCGTGGTCGCCGTGCTGCTCGATACCGAAATGCGCGACGGGCTTGCCGGTCGCGCGAATGCCGTCGGCGACCTTCTTCGCCCATTCCTCCTCGATGCAGATCACGACGACGGCCGCGACGTTGGGATTGGATCCCGTGCCGATCAGCGTGCGGAAGTGGAGCTCGAGGTCGGCGCCGAACTGCAGCCGCCCATAGGGATGGGGCAGCGCCATCGTGCCCTTGACGTTGTTCTCGACCGCCTGCGCCGCGGCGTTCGAGAGATCGTCGACCGGAAGGATGACGACGTGGTTGCGCACGCCGATGCGGCCGTTGGGGCGCTTGTAGCCCCAGAAGGTTGCGTTCTTGAGTTCCATGGTTACCAGCGCTTTGTCTTCAGGTTGTGCACATGCAGATGCTCGCCCTTGGCGATGGGCTTCACCACCCGGCCGATATCGACGCCGTACTTGATGACCGTGTCGCCCTCGCGGTAGTCCTTCAGCGAGACCTTGTGGCCGATCGGGATGTCGTTCTTGGCAACGACCTCGATGTCCTTGTCGTCTTCCATGATCCAGCCGGTGAGATGCTGGCCGGCCTTCACACCCTCGACAACGACGACGCCGACGCCGTCGCCTTCTTCATGCACTACGAAATGGATCATGCCGCCATTATCTAACAGGCGCGCGGCCGCACACCCTTCCAGGGAGAAGAAGATGTATTGGATCGCCGCCATTTCCACGGCGGCACTGCGCCCGGATCCGCCCAAAGCCCGATCCGCGCCGCGCGCGCGGCACGCTCCGCCGAAATGAGGCTCCCCTCGGGGTGATCGAGCCGCGACACCCACGCCATGCCGCGCCGTACCTGCTCGGCATTGACGTCGATGCCGCCGCAGGACACCAGGCCGAGCTTGCGGCCGTATTGGTCCTCCTTCGCCGAGTCGACACGCGCCTCCTTGTTTTCGCACAGCTCGGCGAGCGACTTGCGCGCTTCGACGCCGAACGGCTGCTGGTATTCCGGCGCATCGATGCCGACGAGGCGGATGCGCACCTCGCGGCGCTCGACGCAGATGGAGAGCGAATCGCCATCCGCTACGTGCGTCACCTGTCCGTCCAGGACTTCGGCATGCGCGAGGGCAACGAAGAAGAAAAGCGCGACGCCTATCGGCACTTCAGGTTCGCCGACCAGTCCTCGATCGGCTTGGTGCAGTCCTGCTCGGCGACGACGCGATCGGCGAGCATTTTCGGGACCGGCTGATCCGCGCCGGGCATCGTGCCGGACGAAAAGTCGTTTCGGGCGTCGACGTTGGCGGCGAGGACGGCGACTCCGAGCGCGGCCACGAGCGCGGGTCCGGTCTGGATATAGAGCGACCCGCCGTTAAGCTGCACATGGTTGCAGCCCGATAACAATGAGACCGATACCCATGCGACCAGGACGAGGCCGGCAGCGCGCATGCAGCATCTTACGCGCATGCACGCCGCAAGCGATCCAGTACGGCACCCCACTCAGGAGCGTTCGGCGGCGACTCGATCAGGATCGCCTCGCAACCGGCGCTATCGAGCTCGCGCAATGCGCCATAGAGCTTGTGCGCGTACGCCTTAGGATCGCGCGGCATGCGCAGCCAGAAGTCGACGCGCTCATCCGGCCGCGAGAAGGCGAGCACCGCGACCTTGTCTTTCCGCTTCGCGATCTCGCCGTCCAGGTCCTGGGTCGGCACGAGGCGCGCCGGCGTGCGCGGCGCGTAGTGGCGCTCGAGCCCGCCCGAATGGCGCGGCGCATCTTCGCCTTTCTCCGCCACCGGACCGATCACCGCCGCAATCTCGGCGGCCGTGATCTTGCCTGGCCGCAGCAGCACGGGCTTCCCGCCCGAGAGGTCCAGGATCGTGGACTCGATGCCGACTTCGCTCGGCCCGCCTTCCAGCACGAGCTCGACATCGGCGCCGAGATCTTCGCGCACATGCGCTGCCGTAGTCGGCGAGACGAGCCCGAAGCGATTCGCCGAGGGCGCCGCGACGCCGCCGCCGAATGCGGCGAGCAGCTCGTGCGCCACCGGATGCGCGGGCACGCGCACGCCGACAGTGTCCTCGCCGCCGGTGACGAAATCGCGCGCGAGCGCCGAGCGCCTGAGGACGAGCGTGAGCGGTCCCGGCCAGAATTTCTTCGCGAGCTTCGCCGCTGCCTCCGGCACCTCACGCGCCCACGTGAAAGCGCGCGCTGCGGAATCGAAATGCACGATGACCGGATGGTCGGCCGGGCGCCGTTTCACCGCGTAGAGTTTCTCTACAGCGGCTGCATTCGAGGCATCGGCGCCGAGCCCATAGACGGTTTCGGTGGGAAACGCGACCAAGCGGCCGGCGCGTAGTGCTTGGACGGCATTGTCAACGTCACGTTTCATTGCTGCTCAGGAAATCCGATCTCTCGCTGGTGGCGGATGCTAAGCACGACGATGAGATCCTTGCGCTCATCGAAGTCGTACAGTGCGACGTAACCGGAGCGCCCGCGCGATATGACGAGCTCACGGAACCCGTTCTCGACCGCTCGGCCGATCATCGGGTGCTTTTCGAGGATTGCGGTGGCTTCGAAGATGAGGCTCGCGGTCTGCCCTGCGACCCGCGGATCGTGTTCGACGAGAAAATCCGTCAGCCGTTCGAGATCCGCGAGCGCGGACTCTTCGAACTTCAGCCGCGCCAATGCTTCAGGCGCGGCCTGCGGACACGCCGACCTTCAGCCCGGGCGAGGATATAGCGACGAACATCGTCAAGGTCGTACCCTTTTCCGGTTCGCTCGAAGTTCTTGCGTGCTGCCAATGCGGAGGCAATGAATTCCTCCCGCCTTTCGGCCATCGTCGTCTGCTGCTCGAGGGCGTCCACCATGAAGGCATGCGGGCTTTTGCCATGCTTTTCAGAAATGGAAGCGATGCGCTTCTTGAGCTCCGGAGAAAGCTTTAGCGTCGTTGCCGGCATAGGTGTTACCAGAGTAACACCCGTATTGGAGCAACGCAACGCCCGACCCGAACTACAGCTTGAGCGGCGGCGCCTTGAGGACCGTTTCGGTCTGCTTGCGGCGGAAGTCGGTGAGCTTGCCCGCGAGTGCCTTGTCGGTGACCGCCATCAGGGCCACCGCAAAGAGCGCGGCGTTCGCGGCGCCGGCCTCGCCGATCGCGAAAGTGGCGACGGGGATTCCCTTCGGCATCTGCACCGTCGAGAGGAGCGAGTCGAGCCCCCCGAGATGCTTCGAGGGCATCGGCACGCCGAGCACGGGAAGCGTAGTGTGCGCGGCGACGACGCCGGCGAGGTGCGCGGCGCCGCCCGCGGCGGCGATGATCGCCTTCATTCCGTTCTTCTGCGCGTTGGTCGCCCATTCGGCGACGGCCTGCGGCGTGCGATGCGCCGACATGGCCTTCGCTTCGTACGCCACGCCGAACTCCTCCAGCATCTTCGCCGCCGCCTTCATCGTCTCCCAGTCCGACGACGATCCCATCACAATGCCGATCACGCGATCTTCCTCCCGGTAAGCCGCTCGAGCGCCTCTCGATATTTCTGCGATGTCTTGGTGATCACTTCCGCAGGCAGCTTCGGCGCCGGCGGCGTCTTGTTCCAGTCGAGCGTCTCGAGGTAGTCGCGCACGTACTGCTTGTCGAAGGACGGCGGGCTCATGCCGACCTTGTACGAATCCGCCGGCCAGAAGCGGGACGAATCGGCGGTGAGCACCTCGTCGATCAGCACGAGCTGGTTCTTGTCGTCCAGGCCGAATTCGAACTTGGTGTCGGCGATGATGATGCCCTTCTGCGCCGCGTAGTCGCTCGCCTCTTTGTACAAGCGGATGCTGACCTCGCGCACCTTCTCGGCCATCGGCTTACCGATGAGCTTCACGACTTCCTCGAACGAGATGTTCTCGTCGTGGCCGGTCTCGGCCTTCGTCGCCGGCGTGAAGATCGGCTGGGGCAGCTTCTGCGCCTGCTGCAATCCCTTCGGCAGGTCGATGCCGCAGATCTTCCCGGTCTTCTGGTAGTCCTTCCAGCCAGAGCCGATGATGTAGCCGCGCACCACCGCCTCGATCGGCAGCGGCTTCAGTTTCTTCACCACCACGCTGCGGCCACGGACTTGTTCCCGTTCGGAAGGCGAGACCACCGTCTCGGGGTCGATGCCGGTGAGCTGGTTCGGCACCACGTGCCCCAGCCTTCCGAACCAGAAATTCGCCATCTCGTTCAGCACGCGCCCTTTGTCCGGGATCGGATCCGACAAGACAACGTCAAAGGCCGATAGCCGATCGCTCGTCACGATCAGCATCTTGTCGTTGCCGACGGCGTAGATGTCGCGCACTTTGCCTTTCCCCAACCGGGGAAGACTCTTGATGCTGGATTCGTAGAGCGCTTGTCCCATCAGGCCGCCTGCTTTTCGAGCTCGGGGCGCCATTTGCCCTGGCACGCGAGCCCGTTCATGTGTGCGCGGTGATAGAACGCCTTCTGCGCCGCGCCGACGTTCGACGCCTGGCCGCGCCAGGTATTCAGCGCCGGATTCTGCAGCGCGCGCGAGTACGAGAAGGTGAGCGGCCACGGCAGGTTCTTCATTGCCGCCATCGCGGAAAGATGCGCGGTCGCCGCCTCGTCGGATTGACCTCCCGAGAGGAACACGATGCCGGGCTGGGCCGCAGGCACGGTGTGCTTGAGCACGCGCACCGTGCGCTCGGCGACTTCATCGACGCCCGCCGGCTTCGGGTTGTCCTTGCCCGAGACGCACATGCTGGTCTTCAGGATCAGGTATTCGAACTGGACGTTGTAGGCGGCGAGCGCCGAGTACAGCGCGCGCAGCGTTGCCTCGTGCACCTCTTCCGAGCGCGCTGCGGTGTGCGTGCCGTCGAGCAGGACCTCGGGCTCGACCATGGGAACGATCGAGGCGGCCTGGCAGGCTGCGGCGTAGCGCGCAAGCACGTGCGCGTTGGCGTAGAGGCAGGCGTGCGTCGGCAGCGTGTCGCTGATGGTGATCGTCGAGCGCCACTTGGCGAAGCGGCAGCCCATCTTGAAGTATTCGTCGAGCCGCTTCGAGAGGCCGTCGAGTCCCTCGCTCACCTTCTCGCCCTCGGGCGCGAGCGGCAGCTGGGCGAGGCCCTTGTCGACCTTGATGCCGGGGATGATGCCCTTCTTCTGCAGGTATTCCGGGAAGAGCGTGCCGTCGTTCGACTTCTGGCGCGCGGTCTCGTCGAAGAGGATCACGCCCGAGATGTATTGCTCGACGCCGGGCGTGCCGAAAAGAAGCTGGCGGTACGAGCGCCGGTTCTCTTCGGTGCATTCCACCTTCACGGTCTGGAAGCGTTTCTCGCAGGTGCCGCTCGATTCGTCGGCGGCGAGGATGCCTTTGCCCTTCGCGACCATAGCGGCCGCGGTTTTTGCCAGCAGTTTTGTATCCATGGAAGGGAAATTGCTCGTTGGAAGGGGCGAAGTCTAAAGATTGTGCGCTGCAAAACGCAACCGGTTGTAGCGTACAATGCGCGGCCTTCGTTCGGGAAATCAATGCGTAATCTTCGAAACATCGCGATCATCGCCCACGTCGACCACGGCAAGACCACGCTCGTCGACAAGCTCTTGCAACAGTCGGGCACGTTCGCCGCGCACGAGCACGTCGAAGAGCGCGTGATGGACTCGAACGACCTCGAGCGCGAGCGCGGCATCACGATCCTCGCGAAGAACTGCGCGGTGCGCTACCGCGGCACGCACATCAACATCGTCGACACGCCCGGCCACGCCGATTTCGGCGGGGAAGTCGAGCGCGTGCTGTCGATGGTCGACGGCGTCCTGCTGCTTATCGACGCCGTAGATGGACCGATGCCGCAGACCCGCTTCGTCCTGCGCAAGGCGCTGGGGCACGGCCTGCAGCCGATCGTGGTGATCAACAAGGTCGACCGTCCCGGCGCGCGGCCCGACTGGGTGGTGAACCAGACCTTCGACCTCTTCGACAAGCTCGGCGCGAGCGAAGCGCAGCTCGATTTCCCGGTCATCTACGCCTCGGCGCTGCTCGGCTGGGCGACCGAGAAGCCCAACGTTGTCGGCAAGGATCTCGAGCCGCTCTTCGCAGCGATCCTCAAGCACGTCCCGGTGCGCGACGAAGATCCCGACGGCCCGCTGCAGCTCCAGATCTGCTCGCTCGACTACTCGAGCTACGTCGGCAAGATCGGCATCGGCCGCATCCGGCGCGGAAAACTCCGCCCCGCCACCGAGGTGCTGGTGTGCAACGGGCCCGACGCCGCCCCCATCAAGGCCAAGATCAACCAGGTGCTGATGTTCGAAGGCCTCGAGCGCCAGCTGGTGGAGGAAGCGCAATCCGGCGACATCGTGCTCATTAATGGCATCGACGAGCTCGGCATCGGCAGCACGCTGTGCGACCTCGAGCATCCCGATGCGCTGCCGCTGCTGCGTGTGGACGAGCCGACGCTCACCATGAACTTCCTCGTCAATGCTTCGCCGCTGGCCGGCAAGGAAGGCAAGTACGTCACCAGCCGCCAGATCCGCGAGCGCCTGGAACGGGAAACGAAGAGCAACGTGGCGCTGCGCGTCGAATATCCATCGGATACCGATACCTTCATCGTCTCGGGACGCGGCGAGCTGCACCTCACGATCCTGATCGAGAACATGCGGCGCGAGGGCTACGAATTGGCCGTCTCCCGCCCGCGCGTCGTCTACAAAGACATTAACGGCGTGCGCTGCGAGCCCTACGAGATGCTCACGGTCGACGTCGAGGACACGAACCAGGGCGCGGTGATGGAGTCGCTCGGCAGCCGCCGCGGGGAGCTCCTCGACATGCAGCCCGACGGCAAGGGGCGAGTGCGCCTCGACTACCGCATTCCCGCGCGCGGGCTCATCGGCTTCCAGGGCGAGTTCATGACCATGACGCGCGGCACCGGCATCATGAGCCACGTCTTCGACGACTACGCGCCGGCGAAGGAAGGGCTGGAAGACCATCGCAACGGCGTGCTCGTCTCGCAGGACGACGGCGTCGCGGTCGCCTATGCGCTCTGGAAGCTGCAGGAGCGCGGCCGCATGTTCGTGAGCCCCGGCGACCCGGTGTACGAAGGCATGATCGTCGGCATCCACACGCGGGATAACGACCTGGTGGTGAATCCCATCAAGACCAAGCAGCTCACCAACATCCGCGCGTCGGGCAAAGACGAGGCGATCGACCTCACGCCCCCCATCGCGCTCACGCTCGAGTACGCGGTGGAGTTCATCGGCGACGACGAGCTCGCCGAAATCACCCCGCACTCCATCCGGCTGCGCAAGCGCTTCCTCAAGGAGCACGAGCGCAAGCGCGCCGAGCGCGCCGCCGCTTAAAAAGGGGTCAGAGCAATTTTCCTGTAACAAAGCCCGCACACGCGCGTGCCCGATTTGTTACAAGAAAATTGCTCTGACCCCTTTTCGGGCGGCTCGAGCGGCAGCTCGAAGTAACGCTTCAGCGCATTGCCTGGCGCGCGGCGCGGATGCCGCTGCGCAGCGCGCCGGCCACCGTCCCCGCTTCTTCGCTGTCGGTCGCTTCGCCGGCGAAGAAGAGGGTGTCGTCGAGCGGCGTCGCGAGTTCTTCGCGCGCGCCTTCCCCGCCCACGAGCACGTAGCTGTAACCGCCGCGCGAGAAGGGCTCCTGCATCCAGTCCTGCGCATAAGCGGCCGCGAGCTGGCTGCGAATGCCTTTGCCAAAGACCGACTCGATCGACGCGAGCGCGGCATCGACCAACCTCGCGTGCGATGAACCGGTCAGCCGCGCCGCCTTCGGCCCGCCGGCCCACGCCGTGAGCAAAGGCGCCCGCATCGGCAAAGGCGTCCAGAAAGTGGGAAACGGCGCGGCCGGCGAATGAAAGAACCCCACGCCGCGCGAGCGCTTTTCCCAGAACGGGCTGTCGAAGCGCAGCGCGACACGGATCACCGGACCGCTCGCCAGCTTGCGCAGCGCGCTCCGCTTCTGCGGAAACCGCAATGGCCCCGACTGCAGCACGCCGAGCGGCAGCGTCACGATCGCGCGAGGCGCCTTGACGCCATTGACGGTCGCTGCGTGTCGCTTCCAGCGCAGCTGCCTTGCCTCGGCACCGAGATGCAGCCGCGCGCCGCTTGCCAGGATGGAGTGCGCGAGCCACTCGAGCATCGCGCCGTAACCGCCTTGCGGCCGCGGCTGCGATGCGCCCATCTCGGTACCGCCCCATTCCTCGATGATCGACCGCGCGCTCACGCGACGCGGATCGGCGGCGTCGAAGCCCTGCACCATCATCCGCGCGAAGGTCTTCGTCTTCGCGGGCAGCTTGCGCCGGGCAAGGAACGCATCGAACGACATGTCGCGGTCGAGCTCCGCCCCCTGCACCGCGCGCTGGGCATCGGCAAAGGCGTTCATCGGGCGCAAGCCGCCCTTGACGAGCGCGCGCTGCACGCGCACCGATTCGACGGCCGTCAGCCCGGCGCGCTTCAAGAGCGCATGCGTCACCTTCGCTTCGCCGTGGATGAATTCCGCGCCGAGCTCGACCGGGATCGGCAAGCCCGGCAAGCGCCGCGTCCAGCAACGCCCGCCGATGCGATCGCGCGCCTCGAGGATCAGGACCCGCGCCCCGTGGCGCGACAACTCATCCGCCGCGGCGAGGCCGGCGGCGCCGGCGCCGATCACGATGACGTCAGGCGATTGCATACGAACGAATTTGGGGACGGAGCCCTAACTCTAACGACGCGAAGGTTACGGAGTTAGGGCTCCGTCCCCAAATTCCCAAATTCCCGCTCAGAAAGCGACGTAGGGCCCCGTTCCCGCCGGCGTCGTGGCACCCTCGATCGCGGTGAAGACATTGCGGCCGAAAAAGAACGGCAGGCCGAGCGCGACGCCGCTCGGATCGCTGTTCGGCCCCCCGATGTTATTGAACGCGGTCAGTCCCCCGGTCGTGAAAAGTGCCGCTGCGTTGGCGACGTTCACCGGCACCGCCGCGCTGTTGCCGTTCTGTCCTATCACCGTGAGCGAGAGGTTGAGCGGCGGCGAGGGGCAGAGGAACCCCGCCGCATTGCTCGTCGACGGACACAGCTGGTTGTTGATCGAAGAAGGGATCCAATCGACGTTCGACCCGCTGTCGACGAAGCTGTCGATGTAAGTCGTGCTGCCGTTCAAGATACTGAAGTTCCCGAGCGAATCGAGCGTGAAAGCGCGTGCCGTGCCAAGCGCGTTATTTGCCTGCGTGCCGATGCCGAAGATCAGCAGGCCCGTGGGCGAGGCGGCTCCGGTCGCACTCACGGCGGGGAGCTGGATCAGCACGCCGTTGTTGTCTCGTGCAAAGCGCGCGACCGGATGCAGCACCTGCTGTGTGAGCGGCACCGCAGTCCTTACGCAGCCGCTCGCCGGGCACGTGTAATACAGCCCGTTTGACGGAACTGAGGAGCAGAAGTCGCCACAGTCCTGGATGAAGTTGCCGACACCGAGGATGCCGTTTGCGCCCAGGTCGGCGACGGCGGACGTCAACTTCCCCGCGCACCCCGAGGGCAGCACCGGCAGGGACGGATCGCCGAGCACATGGATCGGGGTCGAAAGCGCCTGCTCCCCTGCCATGTTCACGTCGGCGATCCGGACCCAGCCCCAGAAAAGCGTCCCATCGGCGAAGTGCGTGCATTCAGCGAGCGGATTGCCGCTCGCATCGGACTGCGGCGTGAGCGCGTTCGCCACGCTGGCGTTCAGCACGCCCTGCGCAAGGCGCAGGCCGCTCGAGCCCGTATCGACTGCGATGTGATCGATCGTCTGGCAGTTGTTCGTCCCCGGGGCGCAGACTGTCACGCTGGCGAAAGCCACGTCTGGGTTCAAGAATGGAAGCCCCGGAGGGCCGCCATCGACCACGATGGCGACCGCGTTCGGCACTGGAGGCGGCGGTGTCGTGCCCGTGCTGCTGCTTCCGCCGCCACCCCCTCCGCCGCCGCACCCGCCAATGAGCGCGACCAGCGCCGCGATGAAGATCGCGAGAACTCTCAACGGATGTCTTCCTCGCGCACGGAGCCCGGCTTGAGCGACGGGATGTAGGCAAATCCGGTAAAGAAGCGCCCAGCCCCTGCCGAATGCACGACGAGCCCTGGCTGCCGCACCGTGCGGCTCTTGCGCGGCACATGGTGCTCTGCCGGCGCCGAGAGGAAGGCCTGCAGGTTGTTGTCGCCGAAGATCTGCTTCAGATCGGGCAGCGTCGGGCCGCGCCAGGCCACCGCGAAGACCCGGCCGTCGGCGGAAACGTACTCGCGGACGGCAGTGCCCGAGGGAAGCGTCAGCTCGTGGATCGTGAAGTCGATGCCGGGCCGCACGCTTTTCCGTGCGTGCAGCACCTTCTGGTCGACATCGGTCGAAGCGGCCATCCGGCCGAGCGCCCCGTAGGAGAACGTCGGCGCCAGCGCCGGAATCAGCGCCAGCGCGACGAGAAGGAGAGCTACTGGACCTTCACGCCGGTCTTCGCGACCACGTCTTTCCACAGCGCTATCTCTTTCCTGATCTGCTCGCCGAAGCGCGCCGCGTCGCCGCCGGCGGGTGCGACGCCGTCGGTTTCGAGCTGCTTCGCGGTATCGCTCGACTTGAGGATCTTGTTCACCTCGGTGTTGAGGCGCTCGACCGCGGGCTTCGGCATGTTCTTGGGACCGATCAGGCCGTGCCACAGGAGGACGTCGAACCCCTTCACGCCGGACTCGGCGATGGTCGGCACGTCGGGCTCCGCGGGCAGGCGTTTTGCGCCGGTGACGGCGATCGCACGCAGGCGTCCGGACTTCACGTGCGGCAGCGCGGTCGCCGTGCTGCTGAAGAAGATGTCGGTCTGGCCGGAGATCGTGTCGGTGAGCGCGGGCCCCGTGCCCTTGTACGGGATGTGGTTCATCTTGACGCCGGCCATCGACTGGAAGAGCTCGCACACCATGTGCGTGATGCTGCCCTGCCCGGCGGAAGCGAAATTGATCGCGCCCGGCTTCTGTTTCGCAGCCTGGACGAGCTCCTGCGTGGTCTTCGCCGGGAACTTCGGGTTGGCGACGACGATCATAGGACCTTGGGAGATCTGAACGATCGGCGTGA
>DASQGW010000227.1:0-7781 GCA_035632415.1 Burkholderiales bacterium
TACTGGATCATCAGCCAGCCGCCGATCATGCCGCCGATGTGCGCGAAGTGCGCGACCCCTCCCGCGGGGTACGTGAAGCCGAGGAAGAGCTCGAGCGCGGCGAAGCCGAAGACGAAGACCCGCGCCGGCAGCGGAATCGGCGGGAAGAGGAGCAGCACCCGCCGGTGCGGGAAGTAGATGCCGAAGGCGAGCAGCAGGCCATAGATGCCGCCCGAAGCGCCCACCATGGGTACCGGCGGGCTGCCCATCATCGCCGTGACGACGAGGTGGCAGATCGCCGCGCTCACCACGCACGCGAAGTAGTAGAGCGCGAAGAAGCGCGAGCCGAAGAGCCGCTCGATCTCGCCGCCGAACATGTAGAGCGCCAGCATGTTGAAGAAGATGTGGGCGACGCTGCCGTGCAGGAAGCTGTAGGTGACGAGCTGCCAGGGCGCGAAGTTGGATTCGAAGCCGCCGGGCGGCCAGAGGGCGAACGGCTCCGCGGGGAAGGCGCCGCCGTTCTCGAGCACAAAGACCGCGACGTTCGCGATCAGCAGCCATTGCGTGACAGGCGGCAGGCGGTTACTCCTTCTTCAGCTGTTGGATCACCCGGTCCGGATAATCGCACGCGATGCCGTCGACGCCCACCGCGATCATGCGCGCGATGTCGGCGGGCTCGTTCACCGTCCAGACGGTCACCCACATGCGCCACTTGCGCGCGGCGGCCAGCTTTTCGGGCGTGACCCGCTCGAAATCCGGCGACCAGATCCTGCCGCCGGCCGCGTGCACGCGCGCCGGATCCGAGCCCTCGCCCCAGGTGCAGTAGACCGTCGGCAGCTCCGGCGCCTCGCGCTCCACGACTTTCAATAATCTCCAATCGAACGCCTGGACCGTCGTGCGCTTTTCCATGCCGGCCTTGCGCACCTCCGCGATCAGCGCTCGCGCGAAAGGCTCGGGCGGCAGCGTTTCGTCCGGCTGGTCCTCGTCGCTCTTCGGCTCGATGTTGAAGCGAACGTTTGCCTTCCCGGCGAGCGCAAACAAGTCGGAAAGGCGAGGAATGCGCGTGCCGTCGAGCGGCTCCTGCTGCGGGAACTGCCGGCCGTACTCGCTCCGCGGGTCGAGCCGGCCGACGTCGTAGGCCTGCAGCTCCGCCCACGTAAGCTGGTTGATCGGCGTGGCGCGAGTGACCCACTTGCCGTCCGGGCCGCGCGCGATGGCGGGATTCAGCCCGCGGTCGTGGTGCACGACGACCACGCCGTCGCGCGTGACGCCGACGTCGAGCTCCAGGGTGTTCACGCCCATTTCGAGCGCCCGCGCAAAGGCGGGCAGCGTGTTCTCCGGCAGGTAGCCGCGGCAGCCGCGGTGGCCTTGCACGTCCATCAAAGGATCATCTGTGTCTGCGTGGTCACCGAGAGGAGCTTCCCCGCCTCGTCGGTGATGCGGGTCTCCCAGACGTGAGTGCGTCTTCCCTTGTGGATCGGCTTCGATTCCGCCTGGATCGTGCCCGAGCGGCAGCCGGCGATGAAGTTGGTCTTCGATTCGAGCGTGGCGGTGCGCTGGCCCTCGGCGAGATTCGCCACCGTGCCGGCGGCGCCGATGGTGTCGGCGAACGCCATCAGCGTGCCGCCGTGGACCGTGCCGCCGACGGTCATCAGCTTATCGCTCACCTTGAGGCGCGCGACCACGCGGTCGGCCGTCACCTCGACGAACTCGATGCCGAGGTGGGTCATGAGGCCGGTATTCCACTCGACTTTCATAGAGCGAAGTCGACCTCTCCCGCGAAGCGCTCGATGCGCAGCTTGGTCGCGAAGGGCTCCCGCTCCTTGGCGAACTTGGCGTGCAGCGGCTGGTTCGCCTTGTACTTCTCATAGTGCTCGCGCGACTCGATGCCGTAGATCATGGCGTGCGCGCTCCAGCCGCCGGTCGCGTCCTCTTCCGGCAGCTTCAGGCGCCGCGTCCAGAGAAACCCCGGCTGGCGGAGGACTTCCTGCATGTGGCCGCCTTCGAGCCAGCGCATCACCTGCGCGTCGCCGCCGGGCGCGATCCAGAAACGTACGACGAGGAAGAATTTTGCGTCTTTCATTTTGCGGGCACCACGGTGACGAGCATCACGAGAATGATGGCGAGAAGCAGCGCTGCGCTCAAGCCGAGCGACAAGTGTATGCCGATCAGGCTGCCGCCGAGCCCTACCGTAACACCGCTGAATGAGCGCATGCCGAGCGCGGACATGTTGAAAAGCCCGATGATGCGTCCCCGGATCGGCGCCGGCGCGTTCAACTGCACCAGGGTTTGCGCCATCGCATAGAACGAAAGCTCGAGGAAGCCGCACACGAAGAGCAGGCCCAGGGCAGCCGGATAAGAGCCGGTCCAGGCAAAGATGCCCATCGAGACGCACCAGCCGAGCGCGAGGAAGAACGCGGTGCGCGGCGAGGGCGGCAGGAGCCCGCGGCTTTCCAGCACGAGCCCTGCCGTGAATGCGCCGGCGGCATCGGCCGCGAAGAGCAGGCTGTAGGTCAGGCGGCCATCGCCATGGCCGAGGTCGTTCGCGAACTCCGGCATCTGCGCCTGGTAGGCGTTGCCCACGAGAAGCGAGGCACCGCCGACAAGGACGACCATGGACGCGATCACCGGGCTCTTCGCCGCTGCGCGGAAAGTGGCCATGACGTCGGCAAGACTGCGCACGCCCGCGGCATGCGGGCGGTGCCTATAGGGCGCCTTCCAGAGCCACAGGATGAAGGGCAGGTAGATGAGCGCGTTGAAGAGGATGCCCCACGCCGGACCGAGCGCGAGCAGGATGAGCCCGCCCACGGCGGGGCCCATCAGCAATCCCAGCCAGCGCGCCGTGGCGGAAAGCCGGATCGCGCTCGGTAGGTGCTCGGGCTCGACGAGGTCGTGGATGTAGACCTGCGACGCGGGTCCCCAGGTGACGCCGGCGAGGCCGTGGAAGATGAGCAGCACCACCGCGTGCCACATCTCCAGCTCGCCGGCTAGGAAGAGGAGTCCCCAGGCGACCGAGACGCCCGCGAAGATCGCCGTGCCGAGCTGGATCTGCCGGCGCGGATCGAAGCGATCGGCCGCCGCGCCCGAGGAGATCGAGAAGAAGAGGAACGGCACCCAGTGCGAGATCACCGCGAACCCGGCGAGCGCCGGCGAGTGGAACTTCTCGAACATCATCCAGTAGCTGATGACGTGCTCGATCGAGTCCGCCATCATGAGCGACGCCGCGCCGGCGAAATACTGCCGGAACACCGGCTGCCGCAGCGCCGGGAAAGACGTTGCGCTCATCTACGCGTCGAGCTCTGGGTAATGCCGGAAGATGCCTTGCTCGTTGAACGGCACGCGCCGCTTCGAGGCGAGATACTTGGCGAGCCGCGCTCGCGCCGCCACGCGATCGTGCAGTGCCATCAGCTTCGGATACTTCCGCTCGACGCGCGAGAAGCCGTTCGGATAGGCATAGCGCAGCCCCTCGATCATCTGGAAGAGCGAGAGATCCAGGTACGTCGCGCCCTTCGGGCGCGGCAGCGTCTCGAAGTAGCCCATGTACTTCGGCACCCGGTCTTTGAGGAACAACTCGCTCCGACGCCGGGCTTCCGGCTTCTGATCCTCGTAGTAGAGGCCGCCGCCGAGCGGGTGGTGCGTGTCGTGCGCTTCCACGACCCAGTCGCTGATCGTGAGCTGCTGCTGGTGCAGCCAGAGGCGCGCCTTCTCCGCCTTCGGCGCGAGGCCGAGGCGCGGGCCGAGGAAGTGCAGGATCAGCGCCGTCTGGGCGACGACGAGGGTGCCCGCCCGGAGGAAGGGCGGCGCGAACACGTGGTGGCGCTTCATCGCCGCCATCATTTTCTCGACGCCTCCGGGCCCGCGGCCGAGGTCGGCGTACTCTGCGCCGGCGTCCTCGAGCGCGAGGCGGATGAATTCGCCGCGCCCCTGGATGCCGGGCCAGTAATAGAGCTCGTATTTCATAGCACCGCCGGCCTGTCGCTCAGCTCGTTGGGGTTGCGTGGCCCCGGCGGGAAATGCCGCGCGAGGATCGCGGTCACGGCCTGGATGGCTTCGAGCGCGCCTTGTTCGAACTGGTTCTGCTTGAACGATCGTTCCATCGCGCGGCAGACGGCATCCCACTCGGCCTGCTGCACGTGCGCGGCGATGCCGCGGTCGGCGACGATCTCGATCTTGCGGTCGACGAGCTGCACATAGAGGAGCACGCCGCTGTTCTGCTCCGTGTCCCACACGCCGAGCTGGCCGAACACCTGCCGCGCGCGCTCGCGAGGCGAGACGCGCAGGTGGGCGAGATGCAGCGGTCCTTCGACAGCGAAGCGAATCTCGCCGCCATGCGAGCGCTCGGAGGCCTTGATCGCTTGCTCGATCTTTGCGAGCGCCGAGCGCGGGAACGGCCGCATGGCGAGCCAGTGCGGCGTGACCAGGTGCCTGAGGGTGCGTGTCATCACCAGCCCCCGCTCGCGCCGCCGCCACCCGAGCCGCCGCCGCCGCCGCCGAAACCGCCACCGCCGAACCCGCCGCCGCCGAAACCGCCGCCGCCGAACCCGCCGCCGCCGAACCCGCCGCCGCCGAATCCTCCACTGCTCCAGCCGCGTCCGCCCATGCTGCCGAAGATGAGCGAACCGATGAAGGCGATCACCGCTACCCCGAGCGCAAGGAGGAGGAAGCCGGTCACGGCCCAGGCGCCGATGCCGAACACGGCGGCGACGGTGCCGGCGCCGCCGACGCGTCCCAGGATCCTGCTGAGGATGCTGCCGGCGAACATGAGCAAGAAGAAGAGCGGAACGATCCAGCTCGCATCGAAGCCCTGCGCCTGCGGATGGGTGCGGGCAATGGGTGGGGGCAGTTTCTCCCCTTCGACCACGCGCATGATGCGATCGACGCCGGCGCGGATGCCGCCGTAGAAGTCGCCCTGCTTGAAGCGGGGCACGATGTCGTCCTCGATGATGCGCTTCGCGATCGCGTCGGGCAGGATGCCTTCGAGCCCGTAGCCGACTTCGATATGGAGCTTGCGGTCGTTCTTGGCGATGACGAGGAGCACGCCGTCGTCGACGCCTTTCCGTCCGAGCTTCCAGGACTCGAACACCCGCACGCCGTACTGCTCGATGGTCTCCGGCTGGCTGGTGGCAACCAGCAGCACCGCGATCTGCGCGCCCTTGCGCGCCTCGAACTCGGCGAGCGTCTGCTCGAGCGCCGCGCTTTGCTGGGCGTTCAGCGTCCCGGTGAGGTCGTTGACGCGCGCCTTGAGCGGCGGGATGTCCGCCGCCGCTGCCATGAAAGGGAATAGAAGAGCGAGGAGGAAGCAAAACCCCCCGCTCGCAAGCTCGCTTCCCCCCTTGCCAGGGGGGCGGAAAGGCGAAATCACTTCTTGGTGCCGAAGTCGACGGTGGGCGGCTTGGCGATCGCTTTTTCGTCCTCGACCGTGAACTGCGCCTTCGGCTTGTAGCCGAACATCATCGCGGTCAGGTTGTAGGGGAAGCTGCGCACAAGCGTGTTGTACTCCGCGGTCGCCTTGATGAAGCGCTGGCGCGCCACCGCGATGCGGTTCTCGGTGCCTTCGAGCTGCGCCTGCAGGTCGCGGAAGTTCTGGTCCGATTTGAGCTGCGGGTAGTTCTCGGCCACCGCGAGGAGGCGGGAGAGGGCGCCGGTCACTTCGCGCTGGGCCTGGACGAACTGCTGGAAGGCCTGCGGATTGTCGACGAGCTCCGGCGTCGCCTGGATCGAGGTCGCCTTGGCCCGCGCCTCGGTGACCCCGATCAGCACCTGTTGCTCCTGCTGCGCGAAGCCCTTCACCGTGTTGACGAGGTTCGGGATCAGGTCGGCGCGGCGCTGGTACTGGTTGACGACTTCCGCCCACGCGGCCTTCACCTGCTCGTCGCCCCTTTGCATGTCGTTGTATCCGCAGCCGCCGATGAGCAGGGTGGCGAGCGCGAGGAGGATGGTGGCGAGGCGGGTCATTGGCGGTCTCCGGGTCAGGTGTGCATTCTACGGCGGGCACGCAGATTGCAAATGAAAGGCCGATGGCTGCCGGTGAAACCGTGCTCTCGTGCGAAACGTGCGGGCTCACGCAGCGCGTCGAGCCGCTTGCGCCCGGCACGAGCGCGGAGTGCATCCGCTGCGGCGCGACGGTCGCGACGCGTCCTGCGGGCGGCGCCGGCCTCACGCTCGCGCTGACCATCGCGGCGCTCGTCCTCTATGTCCCGGCGAATATCTATCCGATCCTCAGCATGAACCTGTACGGCGCGTACAACGAGAACACGGTGTGGGACGGGGTCGTGAGCCTGATGCAACACGATGAATATTTCGTCGCCGCCATAGTATTCCTCGCGAGCATCGTGATTCCGCTCCTCAAGCTGCTGGGGCTCGTCTTCCTCGTGTGGAGCGTGAAGTGGGGCCGCGGCCGGCGGCTGCGCGCGCGCACGCGCATCTTCCAGTTCATCGACGCGATCGGCCCGTGGGCGATGCTCGACGTGTTCCTGCTCGCCGTGCTCGTCGCGCTGGTCAAGCTCGGCGACCTCGCCCGAGTGATCCCCGGGCCTGGGCTCGTCGCATTCACCTGCGTCGTGGTGCTCACGATGCTCGCCTCGCAGAGCTTCGATCCGAAGCTCATCTGGAACAGAGAGTTATGACCGGCGATCCCGTTCCCAGGGCGCGGGTGCGGCGCCGGCGGCTCTTCCGGCTGACCTGGATCGTGCCGGTGATGGCGATCGCGGTCGCCGCCTATCTCGTCTTCCATCGCATGCAGGACTACGGGCCGGAGATCACCGTTGCGTTCAGCGACGGCGGCGGGCTGCGCGTCGGGCAGACGCCGGTGCGCTATCGCGGCGTGCAGGTCGGCGAGGTCACGGGCGTGCAGCTCTCGAAGGACGAGAAGAAGGCGCTGGTGCGCATCCGGCTCATCCGCTCGGCCGAGGGCATCGCTCGCGAAGGCAGCCGCTTCTGGATCGTGCGCCCGCACGTCGGCTTCGGGCAGGTCACGGGCCTCGGGACGGTGCTTTCGGGGCCGGACATCAACGTCATCCCGGGCAAGCCCGATGCGAAGGCCGAGTTCGATTTCAGCGGCCTCGAGAACCCGCCCTCGACGATCGAGGGGGGGCTGCAGATCATCGTGCGCGCCGCGCGTCCCAAGATGCGCCCCGATGCGCCGGTGTACTACCGCGGCGTCGAGGTCGGCACGGTGCAGAAGCTCGACCTCGCGCCGAACTCGCTCTCGGCCGACATCCACGTCGTCATCTACCCGCGCTTCGCGAGCCTGGTGCGCGAGGGCTCGTCCTTCTGGGACGTGAGCGGGCTCAACATCAAGGGCGGGGTGGTGAAGGGCCTCGACGTCCAGTTCGAGTCGCTGCGCGCCTTCATCACCGGCGGCATCGAGTTCGCCACGCCGCCCGGCACCAAGCGCGCGAAGCCGGGCACCGTCTTCTTCCTCTACGACGAGCCGAAGAAGGAGTGGCTCGCCTGGGCGCCCAAGATCCCCATCCCCGCGGAGAAATAACCTAATTCCGTACGAAGTACGTAATTATTCCGAAAGGTAGGCAAGGCCCGCTCACCTGACAGGATAATTACGTACTTGGTACGGAATTCCTATGGCCACTCCAACGAAGCGCAAGCCCGCAAAGCGTAGGCCGCGGAAGGCTAAGGCAGGAACACGCGGCATCACTGCCCTCGAATGCAGGCTCGACACGCTGAGCGGCGAAGGCGCGAGCGTCAGGGAGCGGATCGAGAACGAAGGCGGCTACGTGCTCGGCTGCTACAACGATCCACTCGGCAAGCATCCGATCATCTTCGCCGTGCTGCCGATCGATTCG
>DASQGW010000228.1:0-4974 GCA_035632415.1 Burkholderiales bacterium
CGCCCGAGCACGCGCACATCACCCAGCTCGGTGAACTTCCACGACTCGGGCGTCTGCGTGCCGTCAGCATTGTTCATGATGTGATGGTGCTCGCGGCTCACGACCGGGACCGTGACGTTGACGCCCCAGTTCGCATCGAAGCTGTGGTCGAGCGTGCCGACATAGTTGCGGTTCAGCGTAGATACTTCGTCGTGGTCGCGGGGAATTTCCCCTACGCCGATCTTGTCGCGCCCGGTCTGAGGCTGATCCTGCTTGATGTACTCGTAACGCAGGTCAAACCGCGTGCCCGCCGTAGTGTTAACGCCCTGCATGCTCCACTGCGTGTCGACCATGCAGAACGCCGAGCCGCATGATGCGCTAGCCGTAAGCGGCGCGAGCAATGCGCCCAGCAAATAAATTCGTTTCACTTGTTCCTCCGAAATTGTGGTGGTCAGCGATCACAACGGAGGACAAAGGCGGCGCACGGGCGCCGTGGACGATAAGGGCGTTGCTCGAGTAGGAGTTCTCGGCCCCCATGACGACGCGCTCGGTCGCTTGGGTCGTAATTGACGGTGCAGCGACATGGGCGGGAACAAGCGCGCCGCTGCCGAGGAAGCAGAAGGCGCAATGGCCATGGTGCGTATTCGCAGAGTCGTCGAGCGGGGTGCTGCCCGGCACCTCGAGGTAATGGGTGATGCCCTCGACGGTGCACAAAGGCACGAGGTGAACGGACTTCGGTGCTGCATTGGCGAGCAGCGGCCATGCCGCATGGAGTGCGATCGCCAGGAGGGCGAGCCAGTGACCGAGCCGTCTCACCCCCATAGGATGCCCTGAAGGGCCTGTTTATTCCAATTCATCGGGCGAGGAAGCCCGAGTCGACGGGGAGGGTGATGCCGGTGATCGAGCGCGCGGCCGGGCTGCACAGGTAGACGATCGCCGCGGCGATTTCTTCCGGCTCGGGGAGCCGGCCGAGCGGCGTATGGTGCATGACGCGCTTCATGAGCTCCGGGTTCGAGAAGATCGGGACGGTAAGCTCGGTGCGCACGAACGTGGGCGCGACGGCGTTCACCCGGACGTTGTCCGGCGCCCATTCGAGCGCGAGCGCCCGCGTCAGGTTGACGATCGCGCCTTTCGACGCCTGGTAGGAGGCATTGGGAAAGATCCCGCCGGAGAAGCCCATGATCGACGCGAGGTTCACGATCGAGCCGGCCCCGCGCTTCTTCATGTAAGGCATGGCGAGGCGCGAGCAGAGAAAGACCGCCGTGAGATTGAGGTCGATCACCGCCTGCCATTCCTCGCGCGTGAGCTCGGTCGCCGGCTTGCGGTTCGCGCGACCCGCGTTGTTGACTAATACGTCGATGCCGCCGTGCTGCCTTTCGGCGTCGGCGAGCGCCCTTGCCACGGCCTTCTCATCGGTGACGTCGCATCCCGTCGCGATGTCGAGGCTGATCGCGCTTCCGCCGGCTTTTTCGATAAGGCGCACGGTCGCCGCGCCGATGCCGCTCGCACCGCCGGTGACGACGGCGACCTTGCCTTCGAGGCTGAATTCCTTCATCGGAAAAGTATACTCAGCCCCGAATGTACGACCTCCTCATTCGCAATGCGCTCCTGCTCGACGGCCTTGGCTCGGCGCCCGTGCGCGGCGATCTCGCCGTGCGAGACGGGAGGATTGCGCAGCTGGGCAAGGCCGACGGCGCAGCGCACGAAACGCTCGACGCCGATGGCCTCGCCCTCATGCCCGGCATCATCGACAACCACACGCACTACGACGCGCAGATCACGTGGGACCCGTGGGTGTCGCCCTCGCCGGCGCTCGGCGTGACGAGCGCCGTGATCGGCAACTGCGGCTTCACCATCGCGCCCTGCCGGCCGCGCGATCGCGAGCGCGTGATGCGCAACCTCACTCAGGTCGAAGGCATGGCGATCGATGCGCTGCGCGCCGGGATTCGCTGGGACTTCGAGACGGTGCCGCAGTACCTGGACATGCTCGATCGCCGCGGCGCCGCCGTGAACATCGCCGCATTCGTCGGGCATTCCAGCGTGCGCACCTACGTCATGGGAGACGACGCTACGCAGCGCGCCGCGACGGACTCTGAAATCTCGGCGATGCGATCGATCGTGCTGGACGGCCTCAAGGCCGGGGCCGTCGGCTTCGCGACCAGCACCTCGCCCGCGCACAACGGCGACGGCGGGCTGCCGATGCCGTCGCGCCTCGCGGAAGAGAAGGAATTGGCGACGCTTGCGGGCAGCCTGAAGGAGGTGCAGCGCGGCGTCTTCATGCTCACTAAGGGCGGGCATACCAGCATGAAGTTCCTGGAAGGCCTTGCCGCAGATACCGGGCGGCCGGTCGTCGTCGCCGCGCTCTTCCACGACAGCACGAGGCCGCAAGCCGTGTTCGAGGAGCTCGAAGCGATCGGCGAGGCCAATTCCCGCGGCCGCCGGCTCGTCGGTGCCATTTCATGCTGCCCGCTCACCATGGATTTCACGATGCGCTCGCCCTACACGTTCGAGAGCCTCGAGGCGTGGCAGCCGGCGATGAAGCTGAAGGGCGATGCCTATGTCCGCAAGCTCGCCGATACGGCGCTCCGCGACGCGCTGCGCGAGGAGATCGCCCGGCCGGGGCATTTCCGCCTCTTCAACGGCGAATGGGACAAGGTGCATGTGGTCGAGTCGGCGCGGCCGCATGCCGAGAACCGCTCGATCGCCGAGCTTGCGCGCGAGACGCGAAAAGATCCGCTCGACACGATGCTCGATCTCGCGCTCGGCGAGAACCTCGACACTGTATTCAGCGCGCAGCTGCTCAACTCCGACGAGAGCGGCGTCGCGCGCCTGCTGCGCGACCCGAACGCGCTCGTCTCGCTCTCCGACGCCGGCGCGCACCTCACATTCTTCAACGACGCGGGCTTCGGCCTGCACCTGCTCGGCCACTGGTCGCGCGAGCGGCACGTGCTGTCGCTTGCCGAGGCGGCGCGGCGCCTGACCGGGCATCCAGCCAAAGTGTTCGGCATCCGCGGCCGCGGTGTCCTCAAGGCCGGCTACGCCGCCGACCTTCTGCTCTTCGATCCCAAGACCGTCAATCGCGGCCCCAACCGCCGCGTGTTCGACCTGCCGGCCGGGCAGCCGCGCCTGACGAGCGACGCGATCGGCGTGCACGGCGTCTGGGTTAACGGCGAGCGAATCGCCGACTCGAACGGGCTGCGCAAGTCTGAAAGACTGCCCGGCCGCCTGCTGCGGGAATTCGGGGCGTAGCGTGAGCCCGACACCCGCTTCCATAGTGTAGAGATCCGGCGACGCGCATTTCCGTCGCCGCGAGGCGACGTCCGCCTCCTTTCCCCACATGGCGAAGCGTTATTGCTCAGTGACTTAGGCGCAGGCACACCTCGTGCTCATAGGGACCCGCTGTCCTTTCCATCACTACACCTGGGAGCAGAGAGTGCTACAGAAAGACGGGTTCTTCCGTAAACGCGAGGAGAAGCGCGAGGACAACCTTTTCCGCCCGAGCCAGGCAGTCCCCACTGCTCCTGTTTCGACCGCCGCCAACACCACCGACGCCGACACGACCCTGCTGAGCGCCGCCGGCCTTACCAACGAGCGCAAGGAAGCGAAGCTCGTCGTCGGGCCCGACATCAAGCTGAAGGGCGTCGAGATCAGCGACTGCGACACGCTGATCGTCGAAGGCCGCGTCGAGGCGACGCTCGACTCGCGCGTGCTCGAGATCACGCCGCATGGCGTGTTCCAGGGCACGATCGCGGTGGACAACGCCGAGATCCACGGCCGCTTCGAGGGCGAGCTGACGGTGCGCAAGCAGCTTGTCATCTACGGCGCGGGCAAAGTCTCCGGCAAGATCCGCTACGCCAAGATCAAGGTCGAAGAAGGCGCTGAGCTGTCGGGCGAGATTTCGATGCTCGACAAGGCGCAGGCTTCGGTCCGCAAGGCCGCCTAAGAGCCTACCCTCCCCCCTGCCGGGCCTAGGGCGCAGTCAGCCCCAGGTCCGGCGCTTTCATTTTCAGAGGCAGACGAGCAGCAAGAGCGCCACTGTCAGAGCGAGCGCGGCGAAGTCCTGCCAGAGCGGTTGTTCCATGCGTAATCCAGGGCGCTGCTTAGTAACGAAAAGAGGCCCCGACTACGGGCCTCGAAAAGCGCCGCCAGCTATCTGAAGAACTGGCATTGCCGGATCGCATTGTTCCGATGTCGGGCCTGGCGCGCGCTCAAGAAAGTCTCGTCGCGCACAAACTTTTTGGAATCCCGGCTCTACTGGTACTCGCGCACGTCTTCCTGCTTCTTCGAGTAATCGGCTGTCGTGCGCCAGCCGTAGTCCTTCTGCACCGGCGGCTGGGCCGCCTGGGCTTCGGGCAAGAGCGACGTCTCGCGCTCATCGTTGGAGCAGCCAAGGCTGAAGAGCATCAGCGCGGCGATTGCAAAGGGCGTATAGCGCATCGTGTTCTCCTGTCACGGGTACGGCGTGAGGAGACTCTAGGCCGCGCGGCGAGTGGCGCGATACGACGCAACGCACGCGCGCCGCGTTGAAAATTCACCTGCCGAGGTTTTCTAGTCTGCGAGCGCGCGCCGCAGGCGCGTGATGCCGTCGGCGAGCTTCTCGGTCTCGGCGGCGAAGCACCACCGGAGGAACCCTTCGCCTTCCGGGCCGAACGCCGAGCCCGGCGCGAGGCCGAGCCCTTGCTCGCGCACGAGCCGCTTGCAGAAGCCGAGGCTGTCGGTCATTCCCTTGACCCGCAGGAAGACATACATGGTGCCGTCGGGCACTGCCAGCTCGACCCTCGGTAGCTTGCGAAGTTCGGCAACCAGAAAGTCCCTCGCGCGCCGGAACCGCTCGCGCGTGTGCTCGATCACCGTCTCGCCCTCGGTCACCGCCGCGATGCCGGCGCGTTGCACGAAGATCGGGGTGCAAGATGTGTTGTATTCGATGAGCTTGCCGAGATCGGCGACGAGGCTCGGCGGCACCACCAGCCAGCCGAGGCGCCAGCCGGTCATGAG